>NZ_CAXTOQ010000054.1:0-19560 GCF_964245895.1 uncultured Amnibacterium sp. | reverse complement strand
ATCGCCAACCGCACCGACTTCGATCTGACGACGCACGCCGCTGCATCCGGCAAGGACCTGTCGTACTTCGACCAGGCCGCGAACACGCGCTGGACGCCGTTCGTGATCGAGCCCGCGTTCGGTCTCACCCGGGCGCTGATGGCGTTCCTCGTCGACGCGTTCGCGGAGGACGAGGCGCCGAACACCAAGGGCGGCGTGGACAAGCGGACCGTGCTGCGGCTCGACCCGCGGCTGTCGCCGGTGAAGGCGGCGGTGCTGCCGCTCAGCCGGAACGAGCAGCTGTCCCCGCTCGCGAAGCAGGTCGCGGCGGACCTGCGCCGGGAGTGGAACGTCGAGTTCGACGACGCGGGCGCGATCGGCCGCCGGTACCGCCGGCAGGACGAGATCGGCACGCCGTTCTGCATCACGGTCGACTTCGACTCGCTCGAGGACCAGGCGGTCACGGTCCGCGGGCGCGACACCATGCAGCAGGAGCGCGTCTCGCTCGACCGGCTGCACGGCTACCTCGCCTCCGCGCTGATCGGGTCCTGACGGAGCCGGTCTCGGCGGTCGCCGCGGCGCTGCCGGGTCGCGCGGCGATCCGGCAGCGGTGGAGCGACGCCGTCTTCCTCCACTGGCGCGTCGATCCGACGCAGGTCGCACCCTGGCTGCCTCGCGGCACGCGGCCGGACACGACGCCGGACGGGGCGACCTGGGTGGGGCTGATCCCGTTCCGGCTCGAGCGCACCGCGTTCCCGCCGCTGCCGGTCGTCCCGTGGCTCGGCACCTTCCTCGAGACGAACGTGCGCCTGTACGCGGTCGACGACGCCGGTCGGCGCAGCGTCGTGTTCCGCAGCCTCGACGCGGCGCACCTGCTGCCGGTGCTCGCCGCCCGGATCGCGATCGGGCTGCCGTACAGGTGGGCGCGGATGCGGGGCGAGCGGATCGGGTCGACCTACCGCTACGCCTCCGAGCGGCTCGAGGGCGCCTCCCGGCCGCGCACCCGGATCGCCGTGCGGCGGACCGACGAGCGCGTCGACGGCGACGCGACCGCGGACTTCCTCACCGCCCGCTGGGCGATGCACGTGGGCCGGGGTACCCAGACGACCTACTGGCGCAACGAGCACGAGCCCTGGCCGCTGCTCCGCGGCGAGCTGCTCGAGCTGGACGACGAGCTGCTCGCGGATGCCGGGTTCCCCGGGCTGGCGGACCGCGCGCCCGACTCCGTGCTCGTCTCGCCCGGCGTCGTCACCCGATTCGCCGGACCGACGCTCGTCCGAGCGGAGTCCGGAGGAGGAGGCGTGCGGGAGGGGGCGGTGAGCACGTGACGACGGAGCGCTGGGACGTCCTCGTGGTCGGGGCCGGGCCCGCCGGCTCGACCGCCGCCCGCGCGGCAGCGGAGCGGGGCGCACGCGTGCTGCTGCTCGACGGCGCCCGGTTCCCCCGGTACAAGACCTGCGGCGGCGGGATGATCGGCGCCTCCCTCGCGCTCCTGCCGCCGACGGCGCTCGCGACGATCGAGCGGACGGTCTCGACGGCGACGTTCTCCCTCCGCGGCGGCCCGCCGCGGCGGATCCGCTCGACCCGGCCGTTCCTCTCCCTCGTCCGCCGGGAGGTGCTCGACCAGGCGCTCGTCGACGCCGCGGTGGCGGCGGGCGCCGACTTCCAGGACCGCACCCGGGTCACCGCGCTGCACGAGGTCGACGGCGGCGTCGAGGTCACCCTGCCGGGCGGCACCGTCCTCGCGGACGTCGTCGTCGGCGCGGACGGCTCGTCCGGGGTCGTCGGCCGGTACGTCGGCGTCCGCATCGCGCGCAGCGACCTCGGGCTGGAGGTGGAGCTCGCGGGCGCCGACCCCGCCTGGGCGGACCGCGTGCACCTCGACTGGGGCGCCGACGCCGGGACGTACGGCTGGGTGTTCCCGAAGGGGGACCGGCTGACGGTCGGCGTGATCCAGCGCAAGGGGGAGGGGGCGGCGACCCGCGCCTATCTCGCCCGGCTCCTCGACGGACTCGGCCTCGCGGACCGCGAGCGCCTCCACGACTCCGGCCACCTCACCCGCTGGCGGGAGCCCGGCTCGCCCGTGCGGAGGGGCCGGGTGCTGGTGGCGGGTGACGCGGCCGGCCTGCTCGAGCCGCTGACGCGCGAGGGGATCTCCTTCGCGCTGCGCTCGGGGCTCGCCGCAGGTGCGGCCGCGGCCGCGGGAGCCGAGGCCCTCGCGGACTACGAGTCGTCCGTCGCGGACGAGCTGGAGCCGGAGCAGCGGTCGGGTGCCCGCCTGCTCAGCGTGCTCGAGCGGGCGCCGGGGCTGGCGCACCTCGCGGTGACCAGGACCGGTGCCGGCGCGAGCCGCTTCGTCCGCTTCAGCCGCGGCGAGGTGGGGCTGTCGCTGCGGGGGCGGTGAGGAGCGACCGGACGCCGCGCGGTACCTCATCGGGACCAAGCGGTACCAGCTCGCCTCGCGCACCGAGGCGCACGAGCGTGCCTTCCTCGAGCTGTGCAGCCTGCTGCAGCAGACGCTCCATCTCGCGGATCGCGCCGGACGGTGTGAAGCATCGAGCGCACATCAGCGGCGTGAGTAGGTCGACGAGTTCCGCGCTGTCGCGGACACCGACCGAGCCGATCTCAGCGATGTCGGAGACGCCGCCTGTGATGCACCCGATGAACGTCCGTGGGTGTCCGCCTCCGTGCGCGCGGCCGCGCAGCGGTGTCCACATCGGTTCGCAGGGGAGGGGCGGTCCATCCACCGAGGTTCGATCGGGCGCGCCGACGATGTGTACGCGAGGCAGGACGCGGCGCAACGAGGGGTCGGCTGCGGCTCGCTCGATGAGTTCGGTCGTGATCACCGGTGGCCGGATCCTCGGGACGTGCATTCCTTCCTTCCCGGCACGGGCAGGTGCAGGTTAGGAGGGCGGTCCGACACCGACCGTGTCACAAGCGCCTACGCAACCGTGTGCGGCTCGAACCCGCATCTGCGGCTCGGGCCCGAGCCGCAGATGCGCGTCTCGGCCGCAGATGCCGCGCGCCACGCAGCTGGCGCGCTCAGCCCGTGATGTCCGCGACCGTCGCGTCGAGGGCCGACAGCAGCGCCGCCGCGTCGACGAAGGCGCTGAACCCGTGTGCGCCCGCACCCATCGCGATGCGCCCCGCGATGCGCTCGTCCGCGAAGACCGGCCACGCGGTCGAGCTGCCGAGCGGCGTGATCGTCCCGCGCTCGTAGCCCGTCGCCGCCAGCGCCTCCTCCGCGCTCGGCAGCCGCAGCTTGTTGACGCCGACCGCGGCGCGCAGCCGCGCCCACGCGATCTGCCGGTCGCCGGGCACGAGCGCGAACAGGAACGTGCCGTCGCTGCGCGCGACGACCAGCGACTTCACGATGGAGGAGGGCTCCAGCCCGAGCAGCGCAGCCGCCCCCTCGAGCGAGTCCGCGGCGGGCCGCTCCACCAGCTCGACCTCGAGGCCGAGCGCGTCGGCCGCCTCCGTCACGCGCTCGCTGCCCACGCCTCCACGCTAACGGGGCCGTCCGCTGCGGATCGTCCGGTGCGCACATCCCGTCGAGCAGCGCAGGGCCCCGTCAGGCTCGCCGTCCGTGAGATCGGTTCCGGGAATGCGGCGGCGGGAGGCGCGGTTCGCGCAGAGGTGACGGATCCCGTGAAGGTCGACATCTGGTCCGACGTCGCATGCCCCTGGTGCTACATCGGCAAGCGCAGGTTCGAGGCCGGCGCGGCCGCCGCGGGTGTCCCCGTCGAGGTCGAGTACCACTCGTTCGAGCTCTCGCCCGACACCCCGGTCGACTTCGAAGGCAGCGCCGCCGAGTTCCTTTCCGGGCACAAGGGGATCCCGGTCGAGCAGGCGAGGGCGATGACCGACCAGGTGTCGGCGATCGCCGCCGAGGTCGGCCTCGCCTACCACTACGAGGACATCCGGCACACGAGGACGCTGCTCGCCCACGAGCTGCTGCACCTCGCGAAGGCCCGGGGCAAGCAGCTGGAGGCCGCGGAGGCCCTGTTCAAGGCCTACTTCGTCGACGGCGGCCACATCGGGCACGTCGACGACCTCGTCGCGCTCGCCGGGTCGATCGGGATCGACGAGGCGGAGGCGCGGGCCGCGCTGATCGACCACCGGTACGCCGGCGACGTGCAGGCCGACCACGCGCAGGCCGTCGCGTACGGCATCCGGGGCGTCCCCTTCTTCGTCGTCGACGGGCGCTACGGCGTCTCCGGCGCGCAGTCGCCCGAGACCTTCGCCGGGGCCCTCACCCAGGTGGCGGCGGAGCAGGCGGCGGCGCGATGAGCGAGCTGCGGCCCATCGCGCTGACGATGCTGCCGGGCGCCGGCCCGGCCTGCGAGGGCGACGACTGCCTCCCGGCCGCCGACCTCGAGGCGCCCGCGCCCTCCTGACCAGGCCTCGCCACCTCCCGCGCCCGGCGCGCGGAATGAGGCACGACGCCGCGAGCCCTCGTGCGCGGCGGGCGGCTGTCGGCGGGTCGGCGAGAATGGGGGCGTGACCACGGCACTCGCGCCCGCGCCGGCACTGCGCATCGGGCCCCTCGACCTCGACGTGCCCGTCGTGCTCGCGCCGATGGCGGGCATCACGAACACCGCGTACCGGCGCCTCTGCGCCGAGTACGGCGCCGGCCTGTACGTCAGCGAGATGATCACGAGCCGCGCGCTCGTCGAGCGCACGCGCGAGTCGATGCGGCTGATCCGCTTCCACCCGTCCGAGTCGACGCGGTCCGTGCAGCTGTACGGCGTGGACCCCGCGACGGTCGAGGCGGCGGTGACGATGCTGCGGGAGGAGGACCGCGCCGACCACGTCGACCTGAACTTCGGCTGCCCGGTGCCCAAGGTGACGCGGAAGGGCGGCGGCTCGGCCCTGCCCTGGAAGCTCGACCTGTTCCGCGACATCGTCGAGCGCGCGGTGCGCGCGGCCGGTCCGCTGCCGCTCACGGTGAAGATGCGCAAGGGCATCGACGCGGACCACCTGACCTACCTCGAGGCCGGTCGCATCGCGGAGGGCGCCGGCGTCTCCTCCATCGCGCTGCACGCGCGCACGGCCGCCGAGTTCTACTCCGGGCACGCGGACTGGAGCGCGATCGCGAAGCTGAAGCAGACCGTGACGAGCGTGCCCGTGCTCGGCAACGGGGACATCTGGAGCGCCGACGACGCGCTGCGGATGATGGCGAAGACCGGCTGCGACGGCGTCGTCGTCGGCCGCGGGTGCCTCGGCAAGCCGTGGCTGTTCGGCGACCTGGCAGCCGCCTTCGGGAAGGGCGTCGCTCCCGAGCCGCCGAGCCTCGGCCAGGTGGCGGACGCGTTCCGCCGGCACGCGCAGCTGCTCGTCGAGTTCTTCGGCGACGACCCGGACGGCGGCGTGCACCGCGGCTGCCGCGACATCCGCAAGCACGTCGCCTGGTACTTCAAGGGGTACGGCGTCGGCGGGCAGCTGCGCGCGCAGCTGGCGCAGGTCGAGTCGCTCGCGCAGCTCGACGAGCTGCTCGCCCACCTCGACTCCGACCAGCCGTACCCGGGCGAGGCGGCGGAGGGGCAGCGCGGCCGAGCGGGCACGCCGAAGTCGCCCGCGCTGCCGGACCGCTGGCTCGAGTCCCGGTCGCTCGACGCGGCCGACCGGGCCGTCGTCGCAGGAGCCGAGCTGGACTCCAGCGGTGGGTGACACCGGCGACGCCGACCTCGGCTACGACGAGGCCGCCCGCGACCGGTGGCTGCCGGAGGAGCACTCCTCCCGCCGAAGCGACTTCGCCCGCGACCGCGCCCGCCTCCTCCACTCCGGCGCGCTGCGCCGGCTGGCCGCCAAGACGCAGGTGCTGTCGCCGACGCTCGGCCTCGACTTCGCCCGCACCCGGCTGACGCACTCGCTCGAGGTCGCCCAGGTCGGGCGCGAGCTCGCGGGCAACCTGGGCCTCGCCCCCGACGTGGTCGACACCGCCTGCCTCGCGCACGACCTCGGTCACCCGCCGTTCGGGCACAACGGCGAGCGGGCCCTCAACGAGTGGAGCGCCGACATCGGCGGCTTCGAGGGCAACGCGCAGTCCCTCCGGCTGCTCACCCGGCTCGAGCCGAAGGTGTTCGGGCCGGACGGCGCCGCCTACGGCCTCAACCTGACGCGCGCGAGCCTCGACGCCTCCGTGAAGTACCCGTGGGGCCCGGACGCGCCGGTCGGCGACCCGAGCGGCCGGCAGAAGTTCGGCCACTACCCGGAGGACGAGGCGGCGTTCGCGTGGCTGCGAGCGGGGGCGCCGGACCGGCGGCCGTGCATCGAGGCGCAGGTCATGGACCTCTCCGACGACATCGCCTACTCCGTGCACGACTTCGAGGACGCCGTGGTGGGCGGCTCCGTCGACCTCGCGGCCCTGCGCTCGAACGCGGCCTCCCGCAGCGTGGTGTCGGCGATGTGGGCGTGGGTGGGCGGGGAGTTCGATCAGGACGAGCTGGTCGAGGCGCTGCACCGCCTGCGCGCGACCGACGCGTGGATCACGGAGTGGGACGGCTCGCGCCGAGCGCATGGCGCGCTGAAGAACCTGACCAGCCAGCTGATCGGCCGGTTCTCGGGCGCGGCGACGGCCGCCACCCGGCGGGCGCACCCGAGCGGCGTCCTGGTCCGGTTCGGCGCCGACGTCGAGGTGCCGAGGGGCGTGCAGGCCGAGATCGCGGCGCTGAAGGGGATCGTCGCCGCCTTCGTGATGGCGCACGACACCCGCCGGCCCGTCTACCTGCAGCAGCGGGAGCTGCTGCAGGAGCTCGCGGACGCGCTGGTGGCCGGGCCGCAGCACCTCGACACCGCGTTCTCCGACGACTGGGCCGAGGCCTCGGACGACGCGGGCCGCAGGCGGGTCGTCGTCGACCAGGTGGCGAGCCTCACGGACCAGTCGGCCCTCGCCTGGCACGGCCGCCTGGTCCGATGAGCCGCCGCGCTCGGCGGCTGCCGACCGCGGAGCAGCTGCAGCTGGAGGGCGTCCTGCTCGCGGGCGGGCTCCGGGCGCTGCTCCTGCAGCTCGCGCACCCGGCCGTCGGGCACGGTGTCGCGCACCACAGCGACTTCGAGGCGGACCCGCTCGCGCGGCTGCGCGGCACCCTCCGGTTCGTCTACGTCGTCGCGGCGGGGGAGGAGGACCTCGTCCGCCGCGTCGCCCGGTCCGTCGGCGCGGCGCACCGGCCGGTGGTCAGCGGGGAGGACGCCGCGTTGGCGTACGACGCGCGCGACGCGGCGCTGCAGCTGTGGGTCGCGGCGACGATCCACGACACCGCGATCCGGATCGCCGAGTCGGTCTGGGGTCGGCTGCCCGACGCGCTCGCGGACGAGCTGCTCGAGCGGGACGGACGTCTCGCGACCGTGCTCGGGCTGCCGGAGGGGGCGTGGCCGCGCACCCGAGCAGGGTTCGACGAGGCGTTCGCCAGGGCCTCCGGGGACCTCGGGTTCGACGCCACGACGGTGCCGGTGGTCCGCGCCCTCGTGGCCGCCAGGTCGACGCCGGTGTGGCTTCGGGTGGCGATGCCGCTGCTGCTCCGTGCGACGCTGCCGACGCTGCCGACGCTGCCCGGCATCCGGCCCGCGCTGGATCCGCTGGTGCCCCGCTGGGTGCCCGACCTGCTGCCGGCCGCGCGGCGGCTCGCGCCGGCCGTCCGCCTCCTCCCGCCCGCCCTGCGCCGGCTGCCGGCCCGCCGCATCCTCGCGGCCGCCCGACGCGAGACCTGAGCTCGCGGATCCGGATGGTCTCGACGACACGCCGCGCCGGCGACTCCCGCAGCGACGTGTCGCGCGGGTGATCCGGATCCGCGTGAGGAATCCGGATCCGCGAGGGAGCGGAGGAGCCGCCGGGTGGGTTGTCCACAGGGGGCGCCCGTGTCCCCGGGCGAACCTAGAATCCTCCGAGTGGCGGGCCGCATCCGGAAGAGCGATGTGGACGAGGTCCGCAGCCGCACGGACGTCGCCGTCGTCATCGGCGAGCAGGTCGCGCTGAAGCCCGCGGGCGTCGGCTCGCTGAAGGGCCTCTGCCCCTTCCACGACGAGCGCAGCCCCAGCTTCACCGTCCGCCCGGCGGTCGGCCGCTACCACTGCTTCGGCTGCGGCGTCGACGGCGACGTGATCAGCTTCCTGATGGAGCTCGATCACCTATCGTTCGCGGACGCCGTCGAGTCCCTCGCGGCGCGCTTGAACTTCACGCTCACCTACGAGGACGGGCAGCCGCAGCAGGACGTCGCGAACCGCGTGCGCCTGCTGGAGGCGAACCGGCTCGCTGCGGAGTGGTTCGTCGCGCAGCTGCCCACGCCGGCGGCCGGGCCCGGGCAGCAGTTCCTCACCGAGCGGGGCTTCGACGAGCGCGCGGCCGCGCAGTTCGGGGTCGGCTGGGCGCCGAAGTCGTGGGACGCGCTGACGAAGCACCTGCGCGAGCGGGGCTTCACGGACACGGAGCTGTCGACGGCCGGCCTCGTGTCGAGCGGCGACCGGGGGGTCTACGACCGGTTCCGCGGGCGGCTCGTCTGGCCGATCCGCGACCTCACCGGCGCGACCGTCGGGTTCGGCGCGCGCCGCCTGCTGGAGGACGACCAGGGCCCGAAGTACCTGAACACCCCCGAGACGCCGATCTACCACAAGTCGCAGGTGCTGTACGGGCTCGATCTCGCGAAGCGCGACATCTCCCGCAGCGGCCGCGCGGTGATCGTCGAGGGCTACACCGACGTGATGGCCTGCCACCTCGCGGGCGTGCCGACCGCCATCGCGACCTGCGGCACCGCGTTCGGCGTCGAGCACATCAAGGTGCTGCGGCGGGTGCTCGGCGACGAGACCGGCTCGCACGGCGAGGTCGTGTTCACCTTCGACCCCGATGCCGCCGGGCAGAAGGCCGCGGTCCGCGCGTTCGCGGAGGAGCAGCGGTTCTCCGCCCGCACCTTCGTCGCGGTCGGCATCGACGGCCTCGACCCGAACGACCTGCGGGTGCAGCGGGGCGACGAGGCCGTCCGCGCGATGGTCGAGGCGAAGCGCCCGATGTTCGAGTACATGATCCGGCGGGTGCTCGACGCCCACGACCTCGACTCCGTGGAGGGCCGCTCCTCCGCCCTGCGGGAGGCGGCGCCGATCATCGCCGACATCCGCGACACGACCGTGCGGCCGGGCTACACGCGCGAGCTGGCGCGGTGGCTCGGCATGGACCTGCCGGAGGTGCAGCGCGCGGTGCAGCGCGGGCGCCGCGGCGAGCCGCGACGCGAGCCGGACCGTCGCGAGGCCGCGCGTGCGGAGCAGCAGGAGGCGCCGAAGCGTCCGCCTGCCTCCCTCCGCTCCCTGCCGGACGACCCGGCGACTCGGCTCGAGCGCGAGGCGCTGATGATGATCGTCCAGGTGCCGCACCTGGTCGGCGGCGACCTGATCCGCCGCTCGACCGAGGTCGGGTTCCACAACGCGACGCTCGCGATCGTCCGCGACGCGGTCGGCTCGCAGCTGGGGGCGCTGGGCGGCGCGGGCTGGCTCGAGCGCCTGGCCGCGGAGGTGCCGGAGTCGATCGCGCCGATCGTGGGCGAGCTGGCGTTCCTGCCGCTGCCCGTGCGGCCGAGCCAGGAGGAGCAGCTCGCGCGGACGGCGAAGGCGACCGTCGCGTCGCTGGTCGACCGGCACCTGCTGCGGCAGAAGGCGGACCTGGTCCGCCAGCTGCAGCGCACCGAGGGCGCCTCGGACACCGACCGCCTGCGCGAGCTGCGGCAGCGACTCGTCGGCGTCGAGGCGGAGCGCCGGGGCCTCCGCAGCGCCTGAGCGGGCCGCCGGGCGTCGCCGAGCGACGCGTCGGAAGCGCGACCTGAACCGGGCCGCCCCAGTTGTGGGGTGTCGCGGGGCCGCGGGGCCGTCGCCGTCCTAGGCTCCCGACCACTCGAGGGGGTGCGGATGGTCGACAGCGGTGCGGTCGTCGTGACGCGAGACCTGTCCGTGGGCTACCCCGGGCAGCCGCGGTTCGACGCCGTGCGCGGAGTCGACCTGCGCATCGCGCCCGGCGAGCTGGTCGGCGTGGTCGGCGAGACCGGCGCGGGCAAGTCCACCCTCGCCCGCGTGCTCGCGGGCCGCGCAGCCAGGCGCCCGGGGGAGCGCGGCCCCCGCGTCGTCGGCGGCTCCGTCTCCGTGCTCGGCATGCGGGCCGAGCGCCCGGGCCGCATCGCGAGCCGGTTCCTCGGCGCCCAGGTCGGCTTCCTGCCGCAGGACGCCGGGCGGAACCTCCCGGCCGGGCTCACCGTCGTCGAGACCGTCACGCAGCCGCTCCTCGAGCGCGACCGGCGCTTCGACCGCCGCGACGCGGGCATGCGGGCCGCGGAGCTGCTCGACGCCGTGCAGCTGCCGCTCGCGATCATGGACCGCTACCCGTGGGAGCTCTCCGCCGGCCAGCGTCAGCGGGTCGCGATCGCGCGCTCCCTGATCCTGCAGCCGATGCTGTGGATCGCGGACGAGCCCACCTCCAGCGTCGACGTCGCCACCCGCGGCCCCGTGCTCGACACCCTGCTCGAGCTGCAGGCCGAGCGCGTCTTCTCCGCGCTGATCGTGAGCCACGACGCGGCCGTGATGCACCGCACCACCCAGCGGGTCGTCGTGCTGCACCGCGGCGTGCTGATCGCCGACGGCCCCGCCGCGCAGGTGCTCGAGGACCCGGACCACCCGTACGTGCGCGGCCTGCGCGACGACTACTTCCTCCGCACCGGCGTCATCGCGCTGCCCGCCGCGCACTGAGCGGAGGCGAACCGGCTCCCGAGCACTTCGGCAGGACTTCCAGAGCACTCGAGCAGGAATCCCGGAGCACGACGGCAGGAAGAATCCGCTTCAGCAGGAAAAGGTTGCCCGATTCTTCCTGCCGTCGGGAATTCCTCCTGCTGAAGCGCTCTCGGATCCGCGCTGCAGGACGCGGCGGCGGAGATCGTCGCGGGCGGCGTGCTGCCGGCAGCCACCCGACCGCTCGACTGAGCGCCCCGACACGGCCGTCGGTCGAGGCGGCCGCCGCCGGTTGGGCTACACTCTCCAGGCCGCGGTGATCGCTCGCCGCCGATCCTCGATAGCTCAATTGGCAGAGCAGCCGGCTGTTAACCGGCAGGTTATAGGTTCGAGTCCTATTCGGGGAGCCGCAGTGCTGGAGCCCGGCTGATCGCCTCGATCGGCCGGGCTTCGGCGTTCTCCTCCGGTGCCGCGACGACTCCGCATGCGCGCAGGGGCAGGATCGTCGCATGATCGTCGCGGAGTACACGATGCCCGGCCTGCACGTGCGGGACCACGAGGTGACCGTGCCGCTCGACTGGTCCTCGCCCGACGACGGCGCGACCATCACGGTGTTCGCCCGGGAGCTGACGGCTGCGCACCGGCGCCACGAGGACCTGCCTCTGATCGTCTTCCTGCAGGGCGGTCCCGGCGGGAAGTCGCCGCGGCCGGTCGACGCGTCCGGGTGGGTCGGCGTCCTGCTCGAGCGGCATCGGGTCGTCCTGCTCGATCAGCGCGGCACCGGCCGCAGCACCCGGCTCGACGCCGCGCGCATGGCGTCCTTCGC
Source organism: uncultured Amnibacterium sp. (assembly GCF_964245895.1). Classification (GTDB taxonomy): domain Bacteria; phylum Actinomycetota; class Actinomycetes; order Actinomycetales; family Microbacteriaceae; genus Amnibacterium. The sequence continues at coordinate 8,057 of NZ_CAXTOQ010000054.1, read as the reverse complement.
GACCGCGGAGGAGGGCGCTGCGTACCTCGCCCGCTTCCGCGCCGACTCGATCGTCCGCGACGCCGAGCACCTGCGGACCACCGTCTACGGCGGTCGGCGGTGGTCGACGTTCGGGCAGAGCTACGGCGGGTGGATCACGCTCGAGTACCTGTCGACGGCGCCGGAGGGCCTGGCGGCATCCATGATCACGGGCGGGCTGCCGTCTCTCCACCCGGACGCGGCCGACCTCTACCGTCGCACCTACCCGCGGGCGCTCGCGAAGAACCGCCGGTACGAGCAGCGCTACCCCGGTGACACGGCGGTGATCGCGCGCGTCGCGGACCTGCTCACGGAGCGCGATGTGCGCCTGCCGGACGGCGACCGGCTGACGGTGCGGCGGTTCCAGATGCTCGGCGGCCGCTTCGGCATGCAGCACGGCTTCGAGGACCTGCACTGGCTGCTCGACACCGCGTGGGGGAGCGACGGCGGTCTGTCCGACGCGTTCCTCGCCGCGGCGCAGCACGCCACCTCCTTCGCGGACGACCCGCTGTGGGCGGCGCTGCAGGAGGCGGCCGAGTACACCGACGACACCTCCGGAGCCACGCGATGGGCGGTGCAGGCCGAGCACGAGCGGCAGCCCGGGTTCGCGGAGTCCGCGCGACCCCTCCGCTTCACCGGCGAGATGTTCTTCCCGTGGATGTTCCAGGAGATCCGGCTGCTGCGGCCCTTCGGGCCGGCGGTGGAGGTGCTGCAGCAGCGGTCGGACTGGCCCGCCCGCTACGACCACGCCCGGCTGGCCGCGAACGAGGTGCCGGTCGCCGCGGCGGTGTACTTCGACGACCTCTACGTCGACGCGGACCTGCAGCTGCAGACCGCGAGCGAGGTCGCGAACCTCACCACCTGGGTCACCGACGAGTGGGAGCACGACGGCATCGCCGCGAGCGGCGGCGAGGTCGTGCGGCACCTGCTGCGGATGCTCGACGAGCGGGTCGGCCCGCGCCGGTAGGCCGTCGGCTCAGTCCAGCAGCTCCGGCAGCGCGCGCTCGAGGCCCACGACCTCGAGCCGCCAGTCCGGCCGGCGGAACGCGTCGCGGTCGAGGCGAACGCGCTGCTCGACCTCCGCCTCCCCGGGCCGCTTCACCACGCGGCTGCGGCCGTTGTCCTCGTAGCCGAGCGCGCGGGACACCCCGAGCGAGGACCGGTTCCACTGCGCGGCGCTCGACTCGGCGACGTCCGCGCCCAGGTGGTCGAACGCGAACAGCAGGGTCGCCGCCCGCATCTCCTTGCCGATGCCGAGCCCCTGCTGCGCGCGGGTCAGCCAGGACCCGGTCGTCACGGTCCGGCGCGTCGACAGCCGGTGGGCCGAGACGTCCTGGATGCCGATCGGCACGCCGTCCAGCAGCACCGTGAAGCTGAGGTCCCACGTGCCCGGCTGGACCCGCGACCGCTTGCCCCACTGGTACGCGACGAACGAGCGCCGCAGCTCCTCCGGCGCGGCATCCGTCCACGGCACGCCGAACGGCATCACGGCCGGGTCGTGGATGCCGGCGCTCACCGCGTCGAGCAGGCCGGGGAGGTCCTCGTCCCGCACGACGCGGAGGCGGAGGTTCGGGCTCCGCAGCTCGAGCCCGAACAGCGGCCACGCGTCGTCGATCCCCACGTGCAGAGGCTACGGAGTGCCGCCGCCCGGCGCCTCCCGGACGGATGCGACGCGTGCGCCTGCCGGGTCCTCGTGCCACCGGTTCGTATGATCGCTCGCATGCCGAGCCTCCCGCCGATCGCGTGGCTCGCCATCGCCTGCGGCCTGCTGGGCGCCGCCGTGGCCCTGCTCGTGCTCGGGCGCGTCGCCGCCCGCCGCCTCCGCGCCGAGCGGCGCAGGAACGCGGAGCGGGACCGCGAGCTGGCGCGCCTGCGGCTCGCCGTCGCCGACCAGGGCGGGCGCCTCCGCATCATCCGCGAGCTGCACGACGTAGCCGTGCACCGCGTCTCCGGGATCGTCGCCCAGGCCGACGGCGCGCGCTACGCGGGCGGCACCGACCCCTCCGCCGCGGTCCGCGCCGCGCACACCATCGCCGAGACGGGCCGCACGACCCTCGCGGACATGCGCCGGGTCATGACGCTCGTGCGCGAGAGCGAGGCGGAGGCGGGGCCCCAGCCCCGGCTGACCACGACGCGGGAGCTGTTCAAGACGATGCGGGACGCCGGTCTGCACGTCGTCGTCGTGGAGCACGGCGAGGCGTACGACCTGAATTCGGGCGCCGAGCTCGCGGTGTACCGGATCCTGCAGGAGGCGCTGTCCAACTCGCTGAAGCACGGCGGGGACGGCACGGAGGTGCAGGTCGTCTTCAGCTGGACCGCCGTGGGCCTCGCGGTGCAGATCGACGACAACGGGTTCCGCAACGCGGTCCTGCTGCGCGGCCTCTCGCCCGACGACACCGCGGCCGAGCTCGCCTACGGCGTCGAGGACGACCTGCGGTCCCTGACCCAGGTGCTCGCGGGTCCCGGCATCCAGGAGATGCGGGCGAGGACCGAGCTCTTCGGCGGCACGCTGACCGCGACGGAGACGCCCGGCGTCGGCTTCTCGATCAGCGCGACGTTCCCCTCCATCCGCTTCCACAACGGCGTGCACGGCGTGGACCTCTCCCGCCGCTGACGGCGCTGCGGGTGCTGCTCCTGGACGTCGATCCGGAGACGTGCCGCGGATCCGGATGGACCGGGCGACACGCCGTGCACCGCGCTCGCGATGCGGCGTGTCGCGAAGACGATCCGGATCCGCGACAGAGATCCGGATCCGCGAAACGGAGGCCTCAGGCGAGCAGGTGCGCCCGGTCGGGGTGCTCGTCGAACCACTGCGCCACGTACCAGCACGTCGGCCGGATCGTGCGGCCAGCGGCCTCCGCCTCCGCGACGGCGTGCGCGGTGATCTCGCCCGCGTACCCGCGACCGCGGAACGGCGGGTTCGTGAACGTGCGGGTCATCGAGATCACGGTGCCCGCGACGGCGTAGTCGAGGGAGGTGACGACCTCGCCGTCGATCCGCCCCAGGTAGCGCTGCCGCACCACGTCGTGCTCGAACTCCACGGTTCACGCCTCCAAGTCGTCGACCCCTGGGGTCCACTCGTTGCCGGGCCTGCCCCACCGGTTCCCGCTGATCGCCTTCCTCGCCCGGCGCTGGTGCAGGAAGTCGAGCCGGTCGACGTAGAGCACCCCGTCGAGGTGGTCGGTCTCATGCTGCAGGATCCGGGCGAACCAGCCGCTCGCATCCAGCCCGAACGGCTTCCCGTCCAGGTCGACGGCCTCGAGTCGCGCGCGCAGCGAGCGACGGAGGGGGAAGCGCTCGCCCGGTACGGAGAGGCAGCCCTCGCTGTCCGCGTCGTCGTCCGGCTCGCCGATCGGCGTCGGCGTGATCCACAGCGTCGGGTTGATCGCGACGCCGCGCTGCGGACCCGCCGGGTCGTGGTCGTACCCGTACACGAACAGCCGCAGCGGCACTCCGACCTGCGGGCCCGCGAGCCCGACCCCCGGCGCGGCGTCCATCGTCTCGAACATGTCCGCGACCAGCGTGCGCAGCGCGTCGTCGAACTCGGTCACGGGCGCCGCGGGGGTGTGCAGGACGGGGTCCCCGGTGATGCGGATCGGCAGCACGGTCAAGCGTCGGTCCTCCGTGCCCCGCTCGCGAAACAGGGGCCTCATCAGCGTAGCGGGGCCTCCCTCCGCGGTCGGGCCGCTATCGTTCGGCGCGTGCCGCCCCTCCTCGACGTCCATCTGGGCGACCACGTGCTGAACACGGCGCAGGCGGTGGGCATCCCGATCGCGCTGATCGGGGCCGTGTTCCTGTCGTTCGGCGCGCAGTTCCAGTCGCGCGGCGTCAAGCAGGTGGAGGCGCGGCGCGCGACCGAGGGGACCGAGCTGGGCTCGTCCGAGCTGGTGCGGCTGCTGCGCACCCGCTCGTGGCTGCTCGGCACCGTGCTGCTCGGGCTCGCGATCCTGCTGCAGCTGACGAGCCTCCGCTTCGCCCCGCTGATCGTGGTGCAGCCGCTCGGGGCGATCGCGCTGGTCGTCACGGCGATCCTCAACGCGCGGATGAACCACATCCACCTGAGCCGCAAGGTCGTCCGGGCGATCGCGCTGTGCATCGGCGGCGTCGCGGTCTTCGTGACCATCGCGGCGTTCGTCGGCAAGGACACCTCGATCTCGGACGACGACCTGCGCACGATCCTGGTGCTGCTGGCGATCGTGCTGATCGCGATCGGCACGCTCTACGCGATCTTCCGCAGCCGGATGACCCCGATCGCCTACATCGTCGGCGCCGGCGTGCTCTACGGCTTCGTCGCGACGATGGCCAAGACGGTGATCAACCGCCTGATCCAGGGGCAGTTCGACTGGTTCACGCTGCTCTGCGGCCTCGGGCTGGCGCTCGCGGGCCTCGGCGGCTTCTACCTGGTGCAGACGGCGTACTCCGTCGGGCCGCCGGACCTCGTCATCGCCGGGCTCACGGTCGTGGACCCGATCGTCGCCGTCGGGATCGGCGTGCTCGTGCTCGGGGAGGCGGCGAGCGCGCCGTGGTGGGCCGGTCCCGCGTTCCTCGTGACCGGCGGCGTCGCCGTGTTCGGCGTCTTCCAGCTGTCCCGCTACCACCCCGAGGTCGCAGCGCGGGAGTCGGAGCACGCGCCCTGAGGGCGCGCCGTCGCAGCCACGCGGCCGCCGGACGCGCATGCGCTACCGTCGGATCGCCCCCTTCCCGGGGGTGCACCCCGCCTGAGGAGAACCCGCCATCAGCGATCCGACGGAGGACAGCGCGCTGCCGCCCTTCACCATGCTCATGGGGGGCGACACGTTCGCCCCCGACGTGAACGGGGCCGCCAGCTTCCAGGTGCGGCTCGCGGCCGGCATCGCGTCGCGCGGGCACGACGTGCACATCATCGCCCAGACCCACAAGGGCATGAAGCAGGGCGCGTACCGCGAGGAGCACCTGGGCCAGATGCTCACCGTGCACCGCCTGAACAGCTTCCGCTGGCCGCTGCACGACTGGCTGCGCGCCGTCTACCCGTGGCGCATCCACCACAACGCGGCGAGGATCATCGACGAGGTCCGCCCGGACGTGTCGCACATGAACTCCCACATGCTGATCGGCCGCGGCATCACGACCGAGTCGTACAAGCGCGGCATCCGGGTCGTGGCGACGAATCACTTCATGCCCGAGAACCTGATCGAGCACACCCCCTTCCCGAAGCTCACCTGGCCGCTCATCACCTGGCTGGCGTGGAAGGACTGCACCCGGCTGTACCGGAAGGCGGCCGCGCTCACGACGCCGACGAAGCGCGCCGCGGAGTACCTCGAGTCCCGCACCGGCCTGCGGCACGTGCACGCGATCTCCTGCGGCATCCGGATGAGCGACTACGCGCCCGACTTCGAGACCAAGCCGGACAACCGCATCGTCTTCGTCGGCCGCATCACCGGGGAGAAGATGCTGCCCGATCTCGTGGAGGCGGTCGCCCGCATCCCGAAGGACCTGCACGCCCAGCTCGACCTGGTCGGCGAGGGCGACATCCGCAGGCAGCTGGAGCAGCAGGCGCAGCGCCTCGGCATCGGCGACCAGGTCCACTTCCCGGGCCGCGTCAGCGATGCGGACCTGCGGGCGATCCTCAGCCGCGCGACCGTCTTCGCGATGCCGTCGACCGCGGAGCTGCAGTCGATCGCCACGATGGAGGGGATGGCCAGCGGCCTTCCCGTCGTCGCCGCGGACGCGATGGCGCTGCCGCACCTCGTGAAGGACGGCGAGAACGGCTACCTGTTCCCGCCGCGCGACGTCGCCGCGCTCGCCGACCGGCTCGAGCGCGTGCTGCGCATGCCGCAGGACGAGCGCGAGGTCATGCAGCGCGCCTCCCTCCGGCTGCTCGAGCCGCACGACATCGACACGACGATCACGATCTTCGAGCGGCTGTACCGGGGCGAGGAGGTCACCGATCCGGAGACCGACGTGCCCCCGCTGTCCGCCAAGGTCCGCGAGCAGTTCCGCTCCCTCGCCCGGCGCGCGAAGAGCGCCATCACGGATTGACCGCCCGGCGCCGCCGAAGGATCCTCCCCGCCGTCCTCGCGGTCGGGCTGCTGCTCGCGGGCTGCAGCGCGGAGGGAGCCGGCACCGCCGGGGCGACCGCGCCGATCGCGGGCGCGACCGTCTCGCCCACGCTCAGCCCGACGCCGACGCCTCCCACCGTCGCGGAGCGCGCGGCCGCGATCGTCGCGCGGATGTCCCGCAGCGAGCGCGCCGGGCAGGCGCTGATGACGGCCGGCACGGTGTCGCAGCTGCCGGGGCTCGCACCCGCCGTGCGGCGGTACCACCTCGCGGGCGTCATGGTCCGCGGGCGCAGCGGCGCGGGCACCGCCGCGGTCGCGAAGGCGTTCCGTCCGGTGCGCTCGGCCGCGCCGGAGGGGCTGCCGCTGCTGACCGCGACCGACCAGGAGGGCGGCCTCGTCCAGGTGCTGAGCGGACCGGGCTTCTCCACGATCCCCAGGGCGACGGTGCAGGGCGGGCTCCCGCTGCGCACGATGCGGGCGGACGCGAGGACGTGGGGCACGCAGCTCGCGAAGGCGGGCGTCCGGCTCGACCTGGCGCCCGTGGCGGACGTCCCGTGCGCCTCGACGCTGCACGACAACCCGCCGATCGCGGGCCTCGATCGGCAGTACTCCTCCGATCCCGGGCACGCCGGCGAGCACGTCGCCGCGTTCGTCGCCGGCATGCGCTCGGCGGGGGTCGCGACCGCCGTGAAGCACTTCCCGGGGCTCGGCTGCGTACGAGCGAACACCGACACGTCGCGGCGGGTCGTCGACAGCGTCACGACGGCGTCGTCGGTGCGGCTGAAGGCCTTCGCGGCGGGCATCGACGGCGGTACCGCCTTCGTCATGATGTCGAGCGCGGAGTACTCGCGGATCGACCCGGGCACGCCGGCCCTGTTCTCGTCGAGGATCATCCGCGGGCTGCTGCGCGAGCGGCTCGGCTTCGACGGCGTGGTGATGTCCGACGACGTCGGCGGCGCGCGGGCCGTGGCGAGGTGGACGCCCGGGCAGCGCGCGGTGCGGTTCGTCCGCGCGGGCGGCGACCTGCTGCTCGACGTCGCGCCGGCCGACATCGGCCCGATGCACGGGGCCCTCGTCGACCAGGCGGGTCGCAGCCCGGCGTTCGACGCGCAGCTGACCGCGGCGGCGGAGCGGGTCGTGGCCGCCCGACTCGCGCTGCCCGCCTCCTGACCCGCTCCGCGGTCCTCGCGCCGGTCCGATACCGCGGACCTGCCGCTTTCCGCACCGTCTGCGGGGTGTCGCGTGCCGGAAGCGGCAAGCGCGCGCCTCCGAACGCCCGCGCCCTCGCGGACATGCGCGTCCGCGGCGGCGCCTCCGCGCCTCGCGGATCAGCGGAGGAAGTCCGCGACCCGTCCGCCGAGCGCCCGCAGGGCGTCCGGCGTCCTGGTCACATCGAGCGTCGCCCCGGGCAGGAGGTCGTGCAGCAGCTGCGCCGTCGAGACCGGGTGACCCGGGTCGTCGATCCACGGCCGCAGCAGCACCGGCACCGTGATCGCCGGCAGCACCGCGGAGGGAGGCAGATCGCTCACCGCGGCGCCGCGGAACACGGAGGGGAGCAGTGCCTCCGCCACGTCCGGCGCGGCCGGCGGCGGGAAGCCACCCGCCTCCAGCAGCGGCAGGGTCCCGAGCGCCTGCATCGCCCGCACCAGCGTCTCGAGCCCCTGGTCCTCCACCAGATCGGCCATCTGCCGGTAGACGTCGCCCTGGGCCTCGCGGGTCGACCACGCGGTCGGCGGGATCACGAGGGCGAGCCGGCGGAACCGCTCCGGTCGCAGCGTCGCGGCGTGCAGCAGCGTGCCGACGCCCATGGAGACGCCGATCGCGTCGACCGGCCGGTCCGGCGAGACGACGTCGAGCAGGGCGAGCAGGTCCTCCGCCAGGCGTGGCCAGCGGTAGTCCTCGGGCACGGGACGACCGGTCGAGCACCCGTGGCCGCGCGCGTCGTAGCGGACGAGCCGCCGACCGGAGTGCGCGACCGCGGCCCAGCCGAAGTACCCGCCG
>NZ_CAXTOQ010000053.1:0-19625 GCF_964245895.1 uncultured Amnibacterium sp. | reverse complement strand
CGACGCGCATCCCCTCCGTCTCCGAATCGGTGCGGGGCGAGGAGAGGCGCGACGATCCGGCTGCGGGGTGGGCGGAGCCGGTCGGTTCGGTGGTGCTGCTGTCCGTCACGCCGAGACCGTACGGAGGCGGTACCGCGAGCGATCGCCGGCCGGGACCCTTCGGAGGCGTTGCACGGCCCGCTGCCGAACAGGTCGGACCGATCGCGCAGGCTCAGCCTGCGTCCGGTCGGAGTTCAGACCGCGCCCAGCAGCAGGACGCTCCGTTATCGGCGGGGTCGCTACCCCTCCGGCGCCTGAACGGCGCCCACCGAGTTCGAGGTGACGGACCCGTCCGTCACGACGAAGGGAAACACCATGATCACCACCAACGACATCGACGCCCTGGCCAAGGCCAAGGTCGTCGACCGCGACGGCGACAAGGTCGGCTCCGTCGGCCAGGTCTACGTCTCGGACGACGGCGCCCAGCCGCTGTTCGTCACCGTCAACACGGGCCTGTTCGGCACCCACGAGTCGTTCGTGCCCCTGCGGTCCGCCGACTTCAGCGACGGCGAGCTGCGCGTCGCCTACGACAAGGCGACGATCAAGAACGCCCCGAACGTCGACGCCGACGGCTCGATCTCGGACGACGAGCAGGGCTCGATCTTCGATTACTACGACGGCCATGCGGGCGGCACCGCCTCCGGCACCCGCGGCTCGACGACCGGGCTCACCGACGCGGACCGCAGCACCACCACCGGCCTGGACCGCGACGCCTCCCTCGACCGCGACGCCACTCGCGACCTGGACACCGACCGCGGCACGGTCGGGCACGACACGTCCGGCCCGACGACCGACGATGCGATGACCCGCTCGGAGGAGCGGCTGCGCGTCGGCACGCAGCAGGTCGAGACCGACCGCGTGCGGCTGCGCAAGCACGTCGTCACCGAGCAGCAGACCGTGACCGTGCCGGTCAGCCACGAGGAGGTGCGGCTCGAGCGCGAGCCGATCACGGAGGCGAACCGCGGCGACGCGCTCGACGGCCCGGACCTCAGCGAGGAGGAGCACGAGGTCGTCCTGACCGAGGAGCGTCCCGTCGTGCAGAAGGAGACCGTCCCCGTCGAGCGGGTGCGCCTCGACACCGACACCGTCACCGAGCAGCAGCGGGTGACCGAGGACGTCGCCCACGAGGAGATCGACGTCGACGGCGCCGACCGCAGCACGCGCTGACCGACCCTCCATCGACCCCGGAGCGGGGAGCGCAGATCCTGCGCTCCCCGCTCCGCGTCACATCGCGCCGCTACCCTCCCACGGTGGTCGACAGCCTGCTCCGTCTGCACTACGACGCGACCGACGCGGTCGGTGCGACCACCGCCATGCGCGCCGTGCTCGGATCGGCGGAGGTGAGCACCCGCGCGGGCGATCTCACCTGGGAGCAGGTCTCCCTGGTCGACGACGGCATCACCGTCTCGAGCATCCGCTCGTCGGGCGACGGCGTTCGGCTCCGCGTCCGCGGCGCGGCGGAGCTGCTGGTGGTCGCGGTGGAGCAGGGCGAGGCGGCGCTGACCGCGGGAGGGATGCGGCTGCGGCTCGCCCAGCAGCAGATCGGGCTCGTCCCGATCGGTGCGGACGCCGAGCTGCGCTGGTCGGCGGCGCGGCTGCAGCTGTTCGCGATCCCGGCCGCGCCGCTCGCCCGGCTGCTGGGCGTGCCGCGCAGCACGGTCCGCCTGCACGCGCCGCGGATCGACCCGTGCTCCCCCGAGCTCGGCGAGTACTTCCGGCGGACCGCGGCCCTGCTGACCTCGAGCGTCTTCGGCACGCCCGAGGTCTACGCGCGCGACCTGGTCCGCGCCGCGACGGTCGACGCGCTCACCGCCGTGGTGGTGGAGGCGTTCCAGCTGTCCGACTACGCCGAGGACGCGTCCGACCGGGATGACGTGGTGATCCGGCGTGCCATCGCCGAGATGCGCGGGCACCTCACCGAGCCGATCTCCGTGCCGGAGGTGGCGCAGGCCGCCGGCGTCTCCATCCGAGGCCTGCAGATGGCGTTCCACCGGCAGCTCGGCGTCGCCCCGCTGCTGCACCTGCGCCAGCTGCGGCTCGAGGCGGCCCGCTCGGCCCTGGTCGCGGAGGCGGAGGAGGGCACCACGATCGCGGACATCGCCCGCCGGTTCGGCTACGCGAACAGCGGCCGGTTCTCCACGCACTACCGCAGCGAGTACGGGGAGGCGCCGAGCGCGACCCTCCAGCGCGTCCGCGGCGCGGGATCGACCGCGCCGTCCCCGCCCGGCGCCGCGAACGAGGCGGACCTGGTGCAGGTCGAGCCGCGCTTCGGCAGCGGCGGCGCGCCCGGCCCGAACGACGCCACCGGCGCCGCGGTCGCGGTCGACGGGGCCTCCTCCACGTCGCGCGGTACTCCGACCGGCGCGCGGTAGGTCGACCCACCGCGCGGAGGTCACGGTCACCGCGCGAAGCGGCCCTCCCGCCGCGTCAGCCGTCGAGCTCGCGGAGGGGGGCCGTGCGGTCGCCGCCGGCGTCCCCCGTGTTGACCGTGCCGCGCGGCTCGATCAGCAGGGCGCGCACCTCGCCGTCGGCGCGCGGGCAGTGCTCGACGCCCCTGGGGACGACGAAGACGTCGTCCGGGCCCAGGACGACGTCGCGGTCGCGCAGCTGGATGACCAGCTCGCCGCTCGTCACGAGGAACAGCTCGTCCGTGTCGGGATGGGCGTGCCAGACGAACTCGCCCAGCAGCTTCACGACCTTCACGTCGTAGTCGTTGACGGTCGCGAGCCGGTGGGGCTGCCACGGCTCGGCTCGAGTCGAGCGCTGCTCGGAGGTTGACGACGTCGCCCGGCACCGCGGGAGCGTACCGCCGGGCTCAGACCGCCGCGGTGCGGATCCGGACCTCCCGCTCCATGCGCTGCTCGTGCCGCTGCCGGCCCTTGATCGCCTCCACCTCTCGGCTCTTGGGCGGCGCGGCCGTGACCAGCTGGTCCAGCATGCGCCGGGTCGCGAGCGCGATCTCGTCGATCGCCGCCTCGAACGCGGGCGTGTTCGCGCGGGAGGGGTGGGTCGAGCCGCTGACCTTCCGGACGAACTGGCGCGCCGCCTCGCGCACCTCCTCGTCGGTCGTCGCCGGCTCGAAGTTGTGGAGGCAGCGGATGTTCCGGCACATGCGCGCCATCATCCCCCGGCCGGGCGGAGCTCCGCGGTCACCCGGGGTCGCCGATGCGCTCCAGCGCGTCGACGATCAGGTCCCAGAGGCGCGCGTGGTCCAGCTCGAGCGCGGCCGAGGTGCGGCAGCCGACGGGCGCCGGGCGCCGCCGGTCCGCGACGGTCATCCCGAGGGTGTGCACGCCCGCGGTCTCGACGACGATCGGCATCCGGGTCGCCCGGACCACGCCGGGGTCGATCACATGCGCCACCGCGCACGGGTCGTGCACGGGCGGGTGCTCGAAGCCCTGCGCGTCGCGGTAGGTCGATCCGAAGAAGTCGAGCAGCTCGCCGACGAACCGGGCCGGCGCGGTGTCGATGCGGCGGATCCGCTCGACCACCTCTTGGGTCGCGAGGGCCTGGTGCGTGACGTCGAGGCCGACCATGGTGACGTCCCAGCCCGCCTCGAACACGATCGCCGCGGCCTCGGGGTCGATGACGATGTTGAACTCGGCGACCGGGCTCCAGTTGCCGCCCTGGACGGCGCCGCCCATCAGGACGACGCGCTTCACGCGATCCACGATCCTCGGCTCCATGCGGGCGGCGAGCGCGATGTTCGTCAGCGCCCCGGTCGGTACGAGCGTGACGGAGCCGGGCTCGTGCTCCAGCACGATGTCGATGATCAGGTCCACGGCGTGCCGCGGGTCGAGTCGGATGCTCGGTTCGGGCAGCTGCGGCCCGTCCAGCCCGCTCTCGCCGTGGATGGAGGGCGCGAGCCGGATCGGGCGCACGAGGGGCCGGTCGGCGCCCGCCGCGAACGGGACGCCCGTCATCCCGGCGATCCGCGCCACGGACAGCGCGTTCCGCATGACCTTCGGCAGCGTCTGGTTGCCGGCGACGGTCGTCACCGCCAGCAGCTCGATCCTCGGGCTGCCGTGCGCCAGCAGGAGGGCGATCGCGTCATCGTGCCCGGGATCGCAGTCGAGCACGATCTTCTCGGGGCCCGCGAGCGTCTCGTCCACCCGCTCAGTGTCGTGCCGGCAGCGAGCCGGCAGCGGCTCAGCCGCGCGACGCGGGCTCGGCGGGCGGCGCAGCCTTCGGCGAGCGACGTTCGCCGGCGGAAAGGCGCACGGCCCGCGGCGCCTGGACCGCGATCGGCCCGGTCCTCGTCAGCTCCTGGATGTCATGGATGTCGATGTCCGGCACAAGGCCTCCTCGTCGTCGAGGAGGCCATTCCACCCCGCTCCGGTGCGAATCGGCTCAGAACTTGAACCGGATGTGCTGGACGCGGGCGCGTCGTGGCTGCGCCGACCGCCGCCCGTCACCGCTCGGACAGCAGCGCCACGAGCTCCGACGCGAGGTGCCGATCGACGGCGTCCGGCACCGCCCGGGCGCCGCGCCAGTCCGCCTCCCCGCGCGCGATCACGGCGAGGCTCTGCGCCTGCAGCGACAGCCCGAGGTCCATCGCCTGGATCGGGTTCCCGCCCGCAGCGGTCAGGTTGAGCATGTTCGTGTCGTGCAGCACCACGACTTCGCGGCCGTCGGCGAGGCGATGCAGGACGCGCGCGTCCGCGTCCCCGTCCGCCGGCGACAGCGACACCGTCTCGACGGACGCGGCACGCAGCGCGGCCTTGTCGATCTCGAGCCCCTCGTGCCCGACTCCGGCGATCACCACGCCGTCCCGGAGGAGCGGGAGGTGCTGCTCCTGGATCACGTCCCGCGCCCCGGTGGCCAGCAGGACCGCGTCCGATCCGCGCAGCAGGGCCGGCAGATCGACGACGGCGTGACCGCGCACGATGGCATCGAGCCGACGGAACGGGTCGAGGTCGGCGACGAGGACGGTCGCACCGAGGCTGCGGAGCGTGTCCGCGGTGCCCTTGCCGCAGGGCCCGTAGCCGACGACGCCCACACGCAGCCCCGGCAGCATGAGGTTCGTCGCGTTCATGAAGCCCTGCACGATGCTCTGGCCGACGCCGAGCTCGTTCTCGATCAGCAGCTTCAGGCGGCTGTCGTTGATCACGATCACCGGGAAGTCGGGCTCCGCCGGCAGCGCGCGGATGTGCATGCCGCCCGTCGTCGTCTCCTCGGTCGCCCCCAGGAACCGCTCCGACGGAGGTGCGCCCTGCGCCAGCCGCAGGATCAGGTCGGCGCCGTTGTCGAGGATCAGATCGGGCCGCCGGTCGAGGATCGTGCGCAGGTGCGCGTCACGATCCGCGGCGGTGTCGGTGCGCTCGCCGAGGACCTCCACGCCGAGGCGGCGCAGCGCGTCCGCGGTCGCCGGCACGGTCGTGCCGATGTTGCCGGTCAGCGTGACCCGCGCGCCCGCCTGCAGCAGCCACTGGCACAGCACCGCGGTCTTCGGCTCGACGTGGATGGTCATGCCGACGTGCAGCCCCGAGAGCGCGGACCCCTGCTCGGCGAACGTCGCCGCCAGCAGCGGCATGTGCCGAGCCGCCCAGTCGATCGCCGGATCGCCCGAAGGCTGCAGCACCTGTCCCGTCATCGCCCTGTTGTACCGCGGACATGCGCCCGGGAAGCCGAGGAGCGACCACCCCCTCGGTCAGTGCGGCTTGCCCGCACCGCGCAACCCTGCGGTACGGGGCTGCCCGGCCGCCCGCTGCAGCTCGCCCTTCGCGTTCACGACGATCAGCCCGGATCCGCTGGACGCCGACTGGGACAGCAGCTCGAGCCACTCCCGGTCGATCGCCGGAGCGCGGGACCCGGCGAACTTGAAGTGCACCACGGCATGCGGGGTCAACCAGATCGAGCTCCTGCCGTCGCCCTCGTCCAGCGCGTCGAGCCAGGACAGCAGGAACGGCTCGCCGGCCCGGAACTTCTGCACCATCACGACCTGGAGGTGCGCCAGCAGCGGGTCGTCGAACTCCACGACCCTGCCGTCGCAGCTGATGCTGCCCATAGCCCCTCCGATCGAGAACCGCTTTCGGTAGCCGCTCGACGCACATCATGTCCCCGTTGCGTCAAAGTCGCCCACAAGTCCTCCCCTTCTCACCGTGCGAGGCGTAGACAGACAGCACCGATCGACGGTGCGAGGGACGTTCGAGGATGAGACGGATCAGCTACGACGGGGTCGCCGTCGCGACGGACGACGCCGTCGCCGACGCGGTGATCCAGCTCGCGATCGCGATAGCCCGCTATGGCCGCTACGAGCCGGTGACGATCCCGGTGCTCGTGGACGGCCGGGGCGAGGAGCTGACCCTCATGCTCGGCCCGACGATCCACATCAGCTCCCTGACCTTCCCCTCGCCACCCGGCGTGGTCGTCGACGGAGCCGAGGCGGCGGCGAGCGGCATCCGAGCGCGCATCCGGGCGCTCGACGGCCCGCTCCACCTCATCGACGGCGGTCCGCAGGATCAGGCCGTCTCCTAGCGCGGCCGACGGAGGCGACGTGCGCGACATCCTCACGCCGTCGCGCGGCACCTCCACCCCTCCGCGCCGGGTGGAACCACTACGCGAGGGTCACGGCCACCGCGCGCCGAGCGCGGCCGAGTCAAGGGGGCGCGGACGGCGGAGCGGCGCCGTACCGTTCGGCGGATGAAGCACGTGATGATCGCGGACAAGTCCCTGCTGGCCGGGGACGAGGTCATCGACCTGCTGATCGAGTACGCCGCGCTGCTCGGGCAGGAGAGCACCGCCGACAGCATCGACGTCCACGCGTTCGGTGCGGACGGCGATGAGGTCATGGCCACGTTCCTGCTGAACGGCGGGACCGCCATCGTCGCGGAGACCACCACCTCCAGCCTTCCTTCCCCCGACAACGCGAAGGCCGAGCAGTACCTGCATTCGCGCATCGCCCACCTGCGCGGGCAGCGCACGGCTTCGGCGGAGGACATCGCTGGCGTGGGGGTCTGGGACGCGTCGGACGACTGAGTGCCCGGGACGCCGCTCAGCGCCGCAGGGAGTCGCCGGGACGTTCGCCGAACGCCTCCCGGTACTGGGCGGCGAACCGGCCGAGGTGCAGGAATCCCCAGCGGCGCGCGACGGTCGCCACGCTCACCGATCCGAAGTCCGCGGCGAGCAGGTCGGCCCGCGCCGCAGCGAGCCGAGCCCCGCGCAGCACCGCGGTCGGGCTGGAGTCGAGGTGCCGCCGGAACGCCGCCTGCAGCCCGCGGACGCTCATCCGCGCCGCGATCGCGATCTCCTCGGGGCCGATCGGTTCCTGCAGGTGCTCGTCGATGTAGGCGAGCGCTCGGCGGACCGCGGACGGCAGCGCGGTATCGGCGTACGGCGCGTCCTCGGACCCGACGACCTCGATCGGGAAGACCGCGAGCACCGCGGCGCACAGCATCTGCACCGTCGCGTGGCGCAGCAGGTCGTTGTGGAGGTGGCTCGCCTCGCTGAACGCACGGCGCGCGTACGCGACCGTCTCCGTCCAGAGCACCCGGTTCGCCGAGGTCATCGGCGCCGGCGGATGGAACCGCAGCGTCGCCGCGGTGAGTCCGCCGGCCGCGGCCGCGAACGTCTCGAGGGCGTCCTGGTCGAAGTTCACCACGAGCAGATCCAGCGACTCCGACCACGACCGCCCCTCCCCCGGCCGGAACAGGAACGGTCCCGCCGGGTCGAGCCGATCGTCGTTCGAGACCGCGCGGTATGCCCCGCCGAGCAGCTGTCCGACGGCGAGGGTCCGGCGGAAGTCGACGTGCACCTCGGTGCGGGAGGCGATCTCGAACCGCGCCATCGCGACCCGCTCGTCGCCCCGCAGCTGCTGCACGAAGCGGAACGGCCGGGCGGACTCCTGGAAGCGAGCGATGGGGTAGACCCGGTGCAGCAGCTGCTCCGCCTCGTCGATGTCGTCGGCGCGGACGGTCTCGTCGACGACCGTCATCCGCGGGCTCCGTCGAGCCGCGGATCGCCGGCGGCCGGCCGCGGGGATCCCGGCTCTCGGTTCGCCACCGAACCAATGTACGAGGTCCGGTCCGGCGCGACCAGGCGTCGGATCAGGACGACCTCATGCCGTCGGAGCACTCCCCGCCGTCGCCGTTGACGACGGGGAGCGCACCGGATCGACCGCAGCGACCCGCTGCGAGGCACGCCGGCTCATCGCTGCGCGAGCAGCGCGATCGTGAGCAGCACGCCCACGCAGACCGATGCGACACCGGCGGAGGCGAGGAACGCGCGCACCATCGGCCACACCCTCGCGACCGGCGCCGGCAGCGACCCGCGCCAGGCGGCCTGGGCGGCGGACAGCGTGCGGTGGCCGGATCGCGCGACGCCGTCGACGTCGACGTAGGTGTAGCGGCGGCCGCGCTCGATGGTGCCGACCGGCCTGCCGTCGACCCGCCCGGCCCACAGCCGCGTCTGCTGCTGGACCCACTCCGGCTCGACGCCCGGAAGGGCGTCGGTCAACGTCGTCGTCATCGTCGAGCCCTTCTGCCTCCG
This sequence comes from uncultured Amnibacterium sp., assembly GCF_964245895.1. Classification (GTDB taxonomy): domain Bacteria; phylum Actinomycetota; class Actinomycetes; order Actinomycetales; family Microbacteriaceae; genus Amnibacterium. The sequence goes on along the minus strand of NZ_CAXTOQ010000053.1, from coordinate 11,099 downwards.
CCTGCGCCGAACGATGCCGGGAGCGGGGAGCGGTCTCGAACAAGACTACGAGCGAAGTGCTTCAGAGATTGAGCGATGCGCGACCTGGCCACGGTGCTTCGCGAACCGGCCAGCGGCCCGATCCACCGCTGGTCAGGTCGCGCCGGAGGCCGCCACCCGCAGGGTCTCGAGCGGGTACTCGCCGTGCGCCTCCCGGTAGTGGGCGCTGAACCGGCCGAGGTTGGTGTAGCCGAGCCGCTTCGCCACCGAGGCGACCGTCGCCGACCGGTCACCAGCCGCGGCGGCGAGGGCCGCACGGGCGGCGGCCATCCGCGCCTGACGGAGGTGGAGCAGCGGCGTCCCGCGGCCGGCCCGGCGGAAGGCCAGCTGGAGTCCTCGAACGGAGACGCCGCAGCCGATCGCCACGTCCGGGATGGAGATCGGCTCCGAGAGGTGCGCGTGGATGTAGGCGTCGGCGCGGTCGAGCACGTCGCGGTCCGAGACCGCCGCGTCCTCGACGTCGTCGACGATGCCGAACGCCTCGATCGCGACCCCCAGCAGCGCACCGATCGCCTGCTCCCGGATCACGTCGCTCTCGAACAGCTCGCGCCGCTGCAGCACCTCGCCGGTCAGGGTCGCGGCGGTGCGGTGCCAGAGGCCGGTGATCACCTCCGACGAGGGCTTCACCCGCGCGCAGCGCAGGGAAGTCAGCTGCAGGCTGCGGCCGAGCAGCTGCCGGACGGACGCCCGCGGGAACGAGAAGACGTCCAGGGTCACGCGCTCCCAGCGCAGCGACGCGGCGCCGCGCAGCGGGACCACGCCGATCTCGTTCGCGGCGAGGGTGACCGCGGTCGCGCCCTGGCGCATCAGCACCTCGCCGTCCCGGACCGAGAAGACCAGCAGGTCGGGCGAGTCGACCGCCCGCAGCTCGACGCCCGATCCGGTCGAGATGATCCGCGTGACCGAGATGCCGTCGTCGACGAGCGACTGCTGCTGGTAGTCGAGCGACTCGCCGTCGCTGACGACGACCGTGCCGGCGCCGAGCACGGCCTGCGCCGCGACGGTCGCCGCCTCGTCGTCGTCGGCCCGGAACTGCTGGCGGAGGAGCAGGTCGACCATCGGAGCACGGTAGAGCACGCAGCCGCCCCTGCCCGCAGCGCCGTCAGCTCACGTGCACCGTGGGCCGACGGCGGATGTCGGGCTCCGTCTCCCGCAGCACCTCGCGGGTGACCGGGGCGACCTCCCCCTCCCCCGCGATGAGGAAGCGGACCATGTTGGAGATCGGGTTGCCCTCCGTCCACTCGAAGTAGATCTCGGGCACGACGCCGGTGAGGTTGCGGATCTGCAGCAGGACCGTCGCGATCGTGTTCGGCACGTTGCCGCTGCGCACCTTCAGCACGCGGAAGCCGTGCCGCACCTCGCCCGTGACGACCAGGTCCTCCTCGAAGTCGGAGGAGTCGGTCTTCCGCACCTCGAGGAAGATGATCGATGCGCGACCGGGGATGTGGCTGTCGTGCCGCTCCGTCCTCGCCTTCGCGCGGTACTCGGCCTCGTCGCCGGAGCCGGGCTCGTTCGCGACCAGGTGGATCTCGCCGAAGTCCTCCGCCTCCTCCAGGAACCCGAGCGCGACGGGGTCGAACGTCACGCTCGTCGCCCGCACCTCGAACGAGCGCCGCAGCCGGGAGACGAAGGAGATCAGCAGGATCCCGACGATGAAGAGCGCGCCGATCCGCAGACCGTCCGGCCGCTCGATGACGTTCGCCACCGTCGTATACGCGAAGACGAGGGAGACGACGCCGAATCCCACCGTGCGCTTCCGCTGCCGCTTCCGCCGCGCCGACAGGGTGACGGCGACGGAGGCCGACGTGATGAGCACCAGCACCCCGGTGGCGTACGCGCCGCCCTGCGCGTCGACGTCGGCGTCGAACGCGATCGTGATCCCGATCGCGATGACGGTGAACACGATGACCAGCGGCCGCACCGCGCGCGCCCAGGTCGGCGCCATGCCGTACCGCGGCAGGTAGCGCGGCACGATGTTCAGCAGCCCGGCCATCGCGGAGGCGCCCGCGAACCAGAGGATCGCGATCGTCGACAGGTCGTAGACGGTGCCGACGACCGGGCCGAGGTACTCGTGCGCCAGGTACGCCAGGGCTCGGCCGTTCGCCTGCCCGCCCGGCTGGAACTCCCGCTGCGGGATCAGGAGCGTCGTCGCGAGGCTGGAGGTGATGAGGAACACGCTCATCGTGATCGCCGCGGTGGTGAGCAGCCGCTTCGCGCCGCGGATCCGCCCCTCCGGGCGACCGGTGGCGTCGGCGGCGTCGCCCCGGATCTGCGGGATCACCGTGACGCCGGTCTCGAAGCCCGAGAGGCCCAGCGCGAGCTTCGGGAAGACGATCAGCGCCACCCCGACCACGAGCAGCGGGTTCCCGCCGTTCTGCCGCAGCAGCGCCGCGCCCCAGTCGCCGACCAGGGCCGGATGCCCGAGCACGTGGAGGAAGGCGGTGACGAGCACCACGGCGTTCAGGGCCAGGTAGACGGCGACGAGCACGACGGCGATGCCGATCGCCTCCCGGAACCCGCGCAGGAACACGGCGCCGAGCAGCAGGACCAGCAGCAGCGTCAGCGGCACCTGCGCGTCGTGCAGCACCGCCGGCATCAGCGGGTTCTCCACCGCGTGCGCGGCGGCGTCGGCGGCGGACAGCGTGATCGTGATCATGAAGTCGGTCGCCGCGAAGCCGAGCAGCACGAGCACGAACAGCTTCCCTCCCCACCAGGGCAGCAGCCGCTCGAGCATCGCGATCGAGCCCTCGCCCCGGAAGCTCTCGCTCGCCACCCGGCGGTACACGGGCAGCGCGCCGAGCAGGGTCAAAGCGATCAGCACGAGCGTCGCGATCGGCGAGACGAAGCCGGCGGCGAGCGCGGCGATCGCCGGCTGGTAGCCGAGGGTCGAGAAGTAGTCGACGCCGGTGAGGCACATGACCCGCAGCCAGGGGTGCGTCTGCTGGGCGCTGCCGTGCGGGCCCTGGTGCCTGCCCGCCTCCCCGGCACCCTGCAGCGCCCACCGCGCCAGGCGCCCGCGCTGCCGCTGCGGTGCCGCGCACGCGTCCGGGACGACGCGCTGGTCGGGCAGCCCGGGCCGGCCCGCTGCCCACGCGCCCGGGTCGATCGGTCCGGTGGCGGGCGCGCTCGCGTCGGGGGTGGTCGTCTCGTCCGTCGTGCTCCTCCTCCGGGTCGGTGCGGCGTCGCTGGTCGTCGCGGGCGGTTCAGCGGGCGGTGGAGCGGCCCGCGCCCAGCTCGTGCCAGACGTCGCCCCAGACGGCCTCGAAGCCGACCGCGTCGAGCCCGCCCGCGCGACGGCGGCGCTCCGCGTCCAGCAGCCGCGCGGCGAGCCGGTCGAGCAGCTGCTGCGGCCCGCGGTCGAGCGCGTCGGTGCCGTCGTCGCCTCGGCAGGTCTGCAGGGTGCGGATCCGCTTCCTGGCCGGTCCCGCGAGCCGAGCGAGACCGAGCGCGCCGGCGCCGTACGCCGCGCCTCCGGCCAGGACCGCGACGCCGAGCGGGAGGTGATGGGCCGAGACGATCAGCACGAGGACGCCGAGCAGCATGCCGATCGGCGGCCAGCCGCGCAGCAGCCGGTAGCGGATCCGCTCCCGCCGCGTCGTCCCCGGCGGGTGGACCACCAGGCAGCAGCCGGTGTACCCGTAGCGGCTCGTCCAGATCTCGAGGTCGCCCCACTCGTGCGGTCCCTCGAGCACCCGGCGGAGAGCGCGGCCCGGCAACCCGGGTCCCTTCGGAGCGGCAGCCCGGTCCCAGCGGGCCGGCGGCAGCGCCGCACGGCGCCGCGACACGATCGACATGAGCCCGGTGTACCGCCGGGAGGCACGGGCCGGCGGCCGTCTTGACGGGATCCGAACGCCCCGGGCCCGGATCGATACGGATCCTTTACGGCGGACCGTGCGCTCGGTCGGAGCACTTCAGCAGGAAGAACTCGCTTCAGCAGGAGGATCGGGGCGGCTTCTTCCTGCCGTCGGTGATTCTTCCTGCTCAAGTGCTCCGTGCGCTCAGTCGCCCTCCGGGACGAATCGGTACCCGATGCCCGGCTCGGTGATCAGGTAGCGCGGCTGCGCGGGCACGGGCTCCAGCTTCTTCCGAAGCGCAGCCAGGTAGATGCGGAGGTAGCCGGAGTCGCGGGTGTGCGCCGGGCCCCACACGCTGGTCAGCAGCGTCTGCTGCGTGACGAGCCGGCGCGGGTTCCGGATCAGCTGCTCGAGGACCGCCCACTCGGTCGGGGTCAGGCGCACGTCGACGCCGGCCCGCTTCACCTGGCGCGCGGGCAGGTCGACGACCACCTCGCCGAACGCGACGGTCGGCGCCGCGGCGGACTCGGGCGAGCGCCGCGTGAGCGCGCGGATCCGCGCCAGCAGCTCCTCCGTCGCGAACGGCTTCACCACGTAGTCGTTCGCGCCGGCGTCGAGCGCATCGACCTTGCCCGCGGTGTCCGACCGGCCGGACACCACGAGGATCGGCATGCTGGACCAGCCGCGCACGGCCTCGATCACGGCGACCCCGCCGATCCCCGGCATGCCGAGGTCGAGCAGGATCAGGTCGGGCAGGTCGTGGGCGGCGGCCTGGATCGCCTCCCTGCCGTCCCGCGCCGTCACGACCTCGTAGCCGTGCGCGGCGAGGATGATCCGCAGCGCCTTCAGGATCTGCGGATCGTCGTCCGCCGCCAGGATCTTCATCGCCCGTCCCTTCACGCGTCCGTGGGCTCGCGGACGGTCGCGTCCACCGGCAGGTCGAGCACCATCGTGAGGCCGCCGCCCGGGGTGTCCTCGGCCTCGAGCCTCGCGCCCATCCCCTCCGCGAAGCCGCGGGAGAGCGCGAGGCCCAGCCCGATGCCGCCGGAGTCCGAGGTGTCGGAGTCGTGCTGGAACGGCTCGAACATCCGGACCCGCTGCTCGCCCTGCACGCCGGGACCGTGGTCGATGACCCGCACCTGCAGGCGGCCGCCGAAGGTGGAGAGGGAGAGCTCGGGAGGCGTGCCCTCCGGCGAGTATCGCAGCGCGTTCGACAGCAGGTTCACCAGCACCCGCTGCAGCAGCACCGGATCGGCGCGGACGGGCGGCAGCGCGTCGGGCACGTGCAGCTCGACGTCGCCGGGCCCCGCGTCGAGGTCCCCGAGCACGGCGGGCAGGAAGTCGGCGACGTCGAGCGACTCCAGCGACACCGCCAGCGCGCCCGCCTGCACCCGGCTGACGTCGAGCAGGTCGGTGACGAGCCGGGCGAGCGTGTCCAGGCTGCGCTCCGTGCTGTCCAGCAGCTCGCCGCGGTCGGCGTCGGACAGCCGGGAGCCGGGCGTGCGCAGGCTCGTGACCGCGGCGGTGGCCACGGCGAGCGGGCGGCGCAGGTCGTGCCCGACCGCGGCGAGCAGCGCCGAGCGGACCCGGTCGACCGCCTCGAGGGGCTGGAGGCGCTTCGCGGCGTCGGTCAGGGTGCGGTGCTCGAGCGCGACGGCCAGCTGGGTGACGATGACGTCGAGGATGCGCCGGTCGGACGCGTCGATGCGGCGCCCGACGAGCTCCAGCTCGAACCGGTCGTCGACCCGCACCCGGCTCGTCTCGCCGGAGGCGTCCGGGTCGCCGTGCTCCTCCATGAAGCGGCCGTCCGCGATCAGCCGGACGGCCGCCATGCCGAACACCTCCCGGGTCCGCTCCAGCAGCGCCTCCACGGCGTCGGCCCCGCGCAGCACGCCGCCCGCGACCGTGGCGAGCACCTCCGACTCGCTGGCGGAACGCCGCGCGATGCGGGTGAGCCGCGCCGCCCGGTCGACGACGACGCTGACCAGCAGCGCGTTGATCAGGTAGATGAACAGGGCGATGAGATGCGTCGGGCGCGAGATGGTGAACGTGAAGAGGGGCTCGGCGAACAGGTAGTCGAGGGTCAGGCCGGACAGCACCGCGGCGAACGCCGCCGGCCAGGCGCCGCCGACCAGGGCGACGAGGATCACCAGCAGCTGGTAGCCGAGCGCCTCCGCGGTCAGGCTGTCGCCGGTCCTCGTCGCCGACAGCAGCAGGGTGAGCAGCGGCCCGCCGACGAGGGCGAGCACGAACCCGAGCACGCGCCGCTTCACCGACAGCGCGCCGCGACCCCTGGGCACGAGGCTCGAGCGGCGGCCGGCCGCGCTGTGGGTGACGATGTGCACGTCGATGTCGCCCGAGGCCCGGATGACGCGCCCGGAGGTGCCCGGCCCGGTCAGCAGCGCGAGCAGCCGGGAGCGGCGGGATACGCCGATCACCAGCTGCGTCGCGTGCACCGCGCGCGCGAAGCCGATCAGCGCGCTCGAGATGTCCTCGCCGACGACCTGGTGGTACGTGCCGTCCAGCTGCTCGACCAGCACCCGCTGCGCGGCGAGCGACCGCGGGTCCGGGGTGGCGAGCCCGTCCTCGCTGGAGATGTGCACGGCGAGCAGCTCGCCGCCGCCCGACCTCGCCGCGATCCGGGCGCCGCGGCGGATCAGCGTCTCCCCCTCCGGGCCGCCGGTCAGCGCGACGACGACGCGCTCCCGCGCCTCCCATGCGGTGTCGATGCCCTGCTCGACCCGGTACCGCTGCAGGGCGCTGTCGACCTCGTCCGCGAGCCACAGCAGCGCCAGCTCGCGGAGCGCGGTGAGGTTGCCGAGCCGGAAGTAGTTGGAGAGCGCCGCGTCCACGCGGGTGGAGGGGTAGACCTTGCCGGCGGAGAGGCGATCGCGCAGGGCCTGCGGCGCGAGGTCGACCAGCTCGATGCGGTCCGCGTGCCGCAGCACCTGGTCCGGGATCGTCTCGCGCTGCGGGATGCCGGTGATCCGCTCGACGACGTCGTTCAGAGACGCGATGTGCTGGATGTTGACGGTGGACAGCACGTCGATGCCGGCGTCCAGCAGGTCGTCGATGTCCTGCCAGCGCTTGTCGTGGGCGGAGCCCGGCGCGTTCGTGTGCGCCAGCTCGTCCACCAGCGCGACCTGCGGCTTCCGGGCGAGGACGGCGTCGAGGTCGACCTCCTCCAGCACGATGCCGCCGTGCTGCACGATGCGGGGCGGCACCGTCTCGATGCCGCGGGCGATCGCGGCGGTCGCGCTGCGGCCGTGGTCGAGCACGACCGCTGCGACGACGTCCGTGCCCTGCTCGATCAGCCGGTGCGCCTCCTCGAGCATCGCGAAGGTCTTGCCCACGCCGGGCGCGGCGCCGAGGAACACGAGCAGTCGACCGCGGTGCACACCGTTCATGATCCTGCGTGCGGCGCCTTCGTCACGACCCCGACTGCGCGAGCGCGATGTTCAGCTGCAGCACGTTCACCGTGGGCTGGCCGAGGTACCCGAGGTCCGGAGCCTGGACGGAGCGCTCGACGAGCGCGCGCACCGCGGCGGCGGACATCCCGCGGGCTTCCGCGACCCGGTCCACCTGCAGCAGCGCGTACGCCTCCGAGATGTGCGGGTCGAGGCCGGAGCCGGAGGCGGTGACCGCGTCCGCCGGGATCGCACCGGCGCCGTCGTCCTTCGCGATCGCCTCCTTCCGCTCCATCACGGCCTTCAGCAGGTCCGGGTTGTTCGGGCCCAGGTTGCTGCCGGAGGAGGCGCCGCCGTCGTAGCCGTCGCCGGCCGCGGAGGGCCGCGACTGGAACCACTGCGGCAGCGCGTTCCCCTTCTTGTCGGTGAAGGACTGGCCGATCAGCGCGGAGCCGACGACCTTCCCTCCCGAGGTGACGAGCGTCCCGTTCGCCTGGGATGGCAGGACGACCTGGCCGATCGCCGTCACGACGAGCGTGTAGACGATCGTCGCCGCGGTCGTGAGGACCAGCAGGCCGAGGGCCGCGGTCCAGATGCGGACCGGGCCGCGGGTGAGGATGGTGGACATCGGTGCCTTTCTCGAGCGCACGCTCGCCGGTCCCTGCAGCCCTGACGGGGTGTCGTCTGCGGAGAGCGGCGAGCGCGCGCTGGGGTGGTCTAGAAGCCGGGGATCAGGCTCACGAGCAGGTCGATGAGCTTGATGCCGATGAAGGGGGCGATCACGCCGCCGAGGCCGTAGACCAGCAGGTTGCGGGTCAGCAGCGCGGAGGCGGAGGAGGGCCGGTACCGCACGCCGCGGAGGGCGAGCGGGATGAGGGCGACGATCACCAGCGCGTTGAAGATCACCGCGGAGAGGATCGCCGAGGACGACGAGTGCAGCTGCATGACGTTCAGCGCCTGGAGCCCCGGGAACACCCCGACGAACATCGCGGGGATGATCGCGAAGTACTTCGCCACGTCGTTCGCGATCGAGAACGTGGTGAGCGCGCCGCGGGTGATGAGCAGCTGCTTGCCGATCGTGACGACGTCGATCAGCTTCGTCGGGTCGGAGTCGAGGTCGACCATGTTGCCGGCCTCCTTCGCGGCCGACGTGCCCGTGTTCATCGCGACGCCGACGTCCGCCTGGGCGAGCGCGGGGGCGTCGTTCGTGCCGTCGCCGGTCATCGCGACGAGCCGGCCGCCCTCCTGCTCGCGCCGGATGAGGGCCAGCTTGTCCTCGGGCGTCGCCTCGGCGAGCACGTCGTCGACGCCGGCCTCCTTCGCGATCGCGGCGGCGGTGACCGGGTTGTCGCCCGTGACCATGACGGTGCGGATGCCCATCGCGCGGAGCGCGGCGAAGCGCTCCGCCAGCCCGGTCTTGACGACGTCCTTGAGGTGGATGACGCCGAGGATCCGTGCGGTGCCGTCGGCGTCGCGCTCGGCGACGGCGAGCGGGGTGCCGCCCTGCTCCGAGATGGAGCGGACGAGGTCGTCGAGCGAGGCGGCGGTCGCCGGAGCGACCCCGCCCTGCTCGCGCACCCAGGTCAGGACGCTGGCGGCGGCGCCCTTGCGCAGCGCGCTGCCGTCCGCCTCGTCGAGCCCGCTCATGCGGGTCTGCGCGGTGAACGGGACGACCGTGCGGCCGCTCCGCTCCGTCGGCACGTACTCCATCGTCGCCGCGAGCTCGACGACGCTGGCGCCCTCGGGCGTCGGGTCGGCGATCGACGACAGCGCCGCGACCTCCATCAGCCGGCGCTCCTCCACGCCGGGCACCGGGAGGAAGGCGACGGCGCGCCGGTTGCCGTAGGTGATGGTGCCGGTCTTGTCGAGCAGCAGCGTGGTGACGTCGCCCGCGGCCTCGACCGCGCGACCGGAGGTGGCGAGCACGTTGCGCTGCACCAGCCGGTCCATGCCGGCGATGCCGATCGCGGACAGCAGCGCCCCGATCGTCGTGGGGATCAGGCAGACGAGCAGCGCGACGAGCACCGTGACGCCGGGCTCGGCGCCCTGGAACCCGGCGACGGGGCCGAGGGCGAGCACGACGACGAGGAAGATGATCGTGAGGGTCGAGAGCAGGATCGACAGCGCCAGCTCGTTCGGCGTCTTCTGCCGCACGGCCCCCTCCACGAGGGCGATCATCCGGTCGACGAACGTCTCGCCCGGCTTCGACGTGATGGACACGACGACGCGGTCCGACAGCACCCGGGTGCCGCCGGTGACGGCGCTGCGGTCGCCGCCCGCCTCCCGCACCACGGGCGCGGACTCGCCGGTGATCGCCGACTCGTCGACCGAGGCGATGCCGGACACGATGTCGCCGTCGCCCGGGACCACCTCGCCGGCGACCACCACGACCACGTCGCCCTGCCGCAGGTCGGCGGAGGCGACCGTCTCGGTCTCGGCGGCGGTCGCGGCCGGGTCCGCAGCGGCGTCGTAGCCGCGGACGCGGGTGGCCGACGTGGTGGTGCGGGTGGCGCGCAGCGACGCGGCCTGGGCGCGGCCGCGGCCCTCCGCGACCGCCTCCGCCAGCGTGGCGAACAGCACGGTGAGCCACAGCCAGACGGCGATCGCCCAGGTGAACCCGATCGTGCTGCCGCCGCCGCCGAGGAACGGCAGGGCGATCGCGAGCACTGTGGTGAGCGCGGCGCCGACCTCGACGATGAACATCACCGGGTTGCGGACCAGGTGCCGCGGGGACATCTTGCGGACCGCGTCGGGCAGGTTCCTGACCAGCTGCGACGGGGTGAACGCGCCCGAGGGCGGACGCAGGTCCTGGTGCTGCTCCAGGGCGCCGGACTCCGGCGATTCAGGGGTGACGGTGCTCATGCCAGTCCTTCGGCGAGGGGTCCGAGAGCGAGGACCGGGAGGTAGGTGAGGGCGGTGACGATGAGCACGGTGCCCACCGTCAGGACGACGAACTGCGGGCGGTGCGTGACGAGCCCGCCGTTCTCCGCCGTGCCGTGCGACTCCTGGCTCGCGAACGAGCCGGCGAGCGCGAGGACGAACACGATCGGCAGGTAGCGGCCGAGCCACATGGCCGCCCCGAGCGCGGCGTTCAGCCACGGCGTGTTGGCCGTCAGCCCGGCGAACGCCGAGCCGTTGTTGTTCGCGGCGGAGGTGAAGGCGTACAGGACCTCGGAGAAGCCGTGCGGGCCGGGGTTCCAGATCGAGGTCTTCGCGACGTCCGCCGCGACCGCGGGGATCGCGAACGTCAGGCCGAGCCCGATCAGGATGATCGTCGGGGTGGTGAGCAGGTAGAGGCTCGCGAAGGTGATCTCGCGGGTGCCGATCTTCTTTCCCAGGTAGGACGGGGTGCGCCCGATCATCAGGCCCGCCAGGAAGACCGCGAGGATCGCGATCACCAGGAAGCCGTACAGCCCGGTGCCGACACCGCCGGGCGCGATCTCCCCGAGCATCATGTTGAGCATCGTCATCATCCCGGCGAGAGGCGTGAAGGAGTCGTGCATCGAGTTGACCGCACCGGTCGACGTGGCCGTGGTGGACGACGCGAACAGGACGGACCAGAGCACGCCGAAGCGCTGCTCCTTCCCCTCCATCGCGGCGCCGGCGGCCTTCGTCGCCGCACCGGCGCCGGAGACCTCGAACGCGACCATCGCGGCCGTGAAGAGGGTCAGCAGCGTCACCATGGAGGCGAGCACCGCCCGGCCCTGCCGCTTGTCGCCGACCATGATCCCGAACACGCGGGGCATCGCGAACGGGATCAGCAGCAGCAGCAGGATCTCGAAGAGGTTCGAGAAGCCGGTGGGGTTCTCGAACGGGTGCGCGGAGTTGGCGTTGAAGAAGCCGCCGCCGTTCGTGCCGA
>NZ_CAXTOQ010000052.1:0-19730 GCF_964245895.1 uncultured Amnibacterium sp. | reverse complement strand
TAGCGGGATTCGAACCCACGACCTCCTCGTCCCGAACGAGGCGCGCTACCAAGCTGCGCTATATCCCGGTGCCCGCGAGCGGGCTGGTCAAGGATAGCGGACGCGGGGAGGCGCGGTCGCCGGTGATCAGGACGCGGTGAGCGTCAGCAGCGTCGCCTCCGGCCGGCAGGCGAAGCGGACCGGCGCGTAGATCGACGTGCCGAGCCCGGCTGAGACCTCGAGCGTCGCGATGCGGCCGTCGTGGGACCACGGCGAGACGCCCTTCACCTGGTCGCAGGGGATGTCGCAGTTCGTGACGAGCGCGCCGAAGCCCGGCACGCACACCTGGCCGCCGTGGGTGTGCCCGGCGAGCAGCAGGTCCGCGCCGCGGTCCACGAACGCGTCGAGGATCCGCCGGTAGGGCGCGTGCGTGACGCCCAGGGTGAACGCCGCCTTCGTCTTCCGGGCCCGGAGGCGCCGGAGGCCCGGGATGAGCGCCGGCAGGTCGTCGTACCCGCGGTGCGGGTCGTCGGTGCCGAGGCAGTCGATCGGGACCCCACGCACCTCCACCCGCGCCGTGCGGTTGTTCAGGGAGGTCCAGCCGAGCGAGTCAAGGTGGGCGCCGAGCGCATCGGTGTCGAGGCGCTCCGGCTCGCTGGCGCCGCCGCTCGACGGGCCCCCGAAGTACTGGAACGGGTTCTTCATCTGCGGCGCCCAGTAGTCGTTGGAGCCCCAGACGTAGACGCCCGGTACGCCCCGGAACGGCTCGAGCGCGGCCTTCAGGCCGAGCAGGCCGATGCGGTGCCCCAGGTTGTCGCCGGTGCTGACGACGAGGTCCGGCTGCAGGTCGGCGAGCTCGCGCACGAACCGCTGCTTCCGCCGCTGCCACGGCGCCATGTGCAGGTCGGAGAGGTGCAGCACCTTCAGATCGGGCGACCCCGCGGGCAGCACCGACACGGTGACGCGGCGCAGGGTGAACAGCCGCCGCTCGACCGCGACGCCCCAGGCGGCCGCGCCGGCCCCGGCGGCGACCGCGACCGTGGCCGCGGTGCGCACGGCCGAGGTCACGAGCACTGGCTCGGATCGTTCGGGACGCCGAGCGCGATCGTGGTGGCGGGGTCCGCCGGCGACCCGGCCGCCGGCAGCTGGCCGATGACGGTGCAGGCGGTGCCGGTGGAGTTCGGCACCTGCCCGACCGTCACGGAGGCGTAGCCGGACGCCGCGAGCGTGTTCTTCGCGTCGATCGTCGTCATGCCGGTCACCTGCGGCACCGTACCGGTCGCCGGTGCGGGGGGCTGCACCACCTCCGGACCGCTGCTGATGGTCAGGGTGATGACGGCGCCGCCGACGACCTGCGACTGCGCAGCGGGGTCGGAGGAGACGACCGAGCCGGCGGGCACGGTGTCGGAGGCGGTCGAGCCGCCCTTCTTCACCTGGAAGCCGGCCTTCTGCAGGGTCGCCTTCGCGTCCTTGTAGACCTGACCCGACACGTCCGGCACCGCGATCTTCTGGCCGTACAGGTACTGCGACTCCGGGGTCGGCCAGGAGGTGTCGCCCGGGTACTTCGCCTGGTTCGCGGCCATGATGTCGCTCCAGACGCAGTGGCGCGCGTCCGCGGCCTTCCCGCAGGAGGACCAGCCGTACACGTAGCGCAGGTTCGTCTTCTGCGCGTTCACGTTGCCGACCCACACGGCGGTGACGACCTTCGTGGTGCCGCCGACGACCCAGGTCGACTTCGCGTCGTTCGTGGTGCCGGTCTTCGCGAAGCCCCACGCGCTGCCGGTCGCACCGCGGTCGACGGAGGCGGTGCCGCCCGTGAGCACGCCGTGGAGGGCGTAGCCGGTCGCCACCGCGATGCTCGGGCTGATGCCCTGCTCGCACTTGGCCTTCGGGATGGCGACGTCGCCGCCCGAGGAGTCGACGATCTTGTCGATCGCGACGGCGGCGCAGACGTTGCCCTTGTCCGCGATCCCCGCGTACGCGGTCGCCATCGTCAGCGGGGCGACCTCGTTGGTGCCGAGGATCGACGACGGGTTGACCTGCAGCGGCGTCCCGTCGGCGCGGTGCACGAGCAGCTTCTGCGCCTGGGTCCGGATGTCGCAGAGGTTCAGCTTCGAGGCCATGGAGGCGAAGACACCGTTCACCGAGAGGGCGGTGCCCTGCATCACGGTCTGGTAGCCGCCCTCGTTCGCCGTGTCGTTGCCGGCGGGGAACGGGCCGCTGGTGCCCTCGCAGCTCGGGAAGGAGCCCGCCGGCCAGGTCTTGCCCGTGCCGTCGACGATCTCGTTCAGGCCGTGCCCGTGCTGCAGCCAGTCGATCAGGGTGAACGCCTTGTAGGTCGAGCCCGGCTGGAACCCTCCGGAGCCGCCGTAGTCGAAGTCGGTGTTCCAGTTCAGCGAGGTCGCCGTGTAGTTCGCGCCCTTCGTGTCCTTGCCGTCCGTCTCGTCGAACCGCTTGCTCTGCACCATCGAGAGGATGCGGCCGGTCCCGACCTGCACGCTGACGGCGGCGCCGCCGAGATCGCTGCCAGCGGGGGAGACGCGCGGCACGTTGTCCGCCATCGCGACGTTGGCCTTCTTCTGCAGGCCGACGTCGAGCGTCGTGTAGATCTTCCAGCCCGAGCTCTGCAGCTTGGTGTATCGCTCCGCCGCGGTCCTGCCGAAGATCGGGTCGTTCTTGACCACGCTCACGACGTAGCTGCAGAAGTAGGCGGCCGAGCCCGCTCCCGCGCAGCCCGCCGTCGTCGGCGTGATCTTCGGCTTGATCGCGGTCGCGATGGCGTCGTCGTGCTGCGCCTTCGTGATCCAGCCCTGCTTCAGCTCGACGTCGAGGATGTAGTCCCGGCGCAGCTTGTTCGCCGGGATGTTCGCCTTCTCGTCGATCCGCAGGTAGTTCGGGTTGTTCACGATCGCCATCAGGCTCGCGGCCTGCGCGACCGACAGGTCCTTCGCGTGGGTGCCGAAGTAGTACTGCGCGGCGGACTCGATGCCGTAGATCCGGCCGCCGAAGCCCGCGATGTTCAGGTAGCCGAGCAGGATCTCCTTCTTGGAGTAGATCTTCTCCAGCCCGATCGCGTTGCGCGCCTCCCGCAGCTTGCGCTGGATGCCGCCGGTGCACTCCGCGTACGCCGCCTCGACCTGCGGCTGGGTCGGCAGCAGCTCCGCCTCCTGGATGCAGACGTTCTTCACGTACTGCTGCGAGATCGTCGACGCGCCCTGCCCGCCGCCGTGCGTCACGTTCGACACCACCGCGCGCAGGATGCCCATCGGGTCCACCCCGCCGTGCTCGAAGTACCGGGTGTCCTCGGCCGCGAGGGTGGCGTTCTTGACCGTCGCCGGCACGTCGTCCCAGCCGATGACCTCGCGGTTCTGGTTGTAGAATGACGCGAGCAGCACGTCCTTCTTGCCGTTCTTCGCGAAGATCTGCGTCTTCTGCTGGAACTTCTGAATCTTCAGGTCCTCGGGCAGCCCGGCGAAGAGCCCGGAGGTGCCGGTGCCGGCCGCCGTGAGGGCGAGCGCGGGGGCGACGCCGGCGGTCAGCATGAGGCCGGAGACCACGGCGATGCCCAGGATTCCGAGCAGGGCGGAGCCGGTGCGGCGTGGGGAGGCGGCCATAGGCTGAATGCTAGGTCGGGCGCTCAGAAGTGCTCGGCGCCCCGCCGCAACCCCCAAAAAGGAGGACGCATGCCGGTCTGGGAGTACGCCACGACGCCGCTGCTGATCCACAACACCACCGCGATCCTCAACACCTGGGGTGCGCAGGGCTGGGAGCTCGTGCAGATCGTCACCGGTCCGGAGGGCGGCCTCGTCGCCTACCTGAAGCGTCCGAAGGGCGACGCCTGATGGCGGTCGCCGACCGGCTCGCCGAGCTGGGGCTCGTCCTGCCCGCCGTCGCCGCGCCCGCCGGCGCGTACGTGCCGGCGATCGCGACCGGCGAGCTCGTCTTCACCGCCGGCCAGCTGCCGTTCGTCGACGGGAGGCTGGCGCGCACCGGGCTGCTCGGCGCGGACGTGGAGGTGGAGGAGGCCGCGGACCTCGCAGCCGTCGCCGCGCTGAACGCCCTCGCCGCGGTCGCCGGCCTGCTCGGCGGGCTCGACCGCGTCGTGCACATCGTCAAGGTGACGGGCTTCGTCGCCTCCGCCCCCGGCTTCACCCAGCAGCCCGCCGTCATCAACGGCGCCTCGAACCTGCTCGTCGACGTGTTCGGCGAGCACGGCAAGCACGCCCGCTCGGCCGTCGGCGTCGCCGCGCTGCCGCTGGGATCGCCGGTCGAGGTGGAGCTGATCGCCCAGTTCCGGTGACCGCGCGGATCCGGATCCCTTGCGCGGATCCGGATCGTCCGCTCGACACGCCGTGCAGCGCATCTCGGCCGGCGGCGTGTCGGCTTGTCGATCCGGATCCGCGACACCGGGAGGGGCGCTGCCGCGTCGCACGGCGATCCCCGGAACGACGCGCGACACGCCGCGCGCGACACGCGCCGGAATCGCTTGCAACGGACCTCGAAGTGGGTACACTCGCAGACGTCGAGTGAAGAGCTTGGCTTGCGGCGCTGTCGATTCCCCCCAGTCGGGCGCTGCTGAGGCGGCACCTGTTCCCCCCAATAGGTGCCGCCTCTGTTCTGTGCTCATGGCGGCGGCCTTCGGCCGCGCGCTGTGCTGCGGCGACCGCCCTGAACGGGCGCTCGCGCTGCAGCCGGGCGACTGCGTCGCCCGCTCCCGGCACTCCGTCTGCTCTCCCTTCCGCCCCGCCCCCGCTGGTCGGGGTGCGAGCGCCGCGAGCCTCGCGACCCACCGACCCGCCTCCCGGTCCCGCATCGGCTCCTCCCCAGCCCGCACGATCGCTCGCGCCTCGAACGCGCCCTAGCGTGCCGCGATGCCGTTCGTCGCCGTCCGTCCCGAGGGGGCGTCCGCGCCGCCGCTGCAGGGCCCGCCGGAGGTGCTCGTTCCGGCTCCGCGGATCCCCGCGCTCGGGGTGCTCGCCCCGTTCGCCGAGGACCCCGCGGTCACCGATCTGCTGCTCGACGGCGACGGGCGCCTGTGGCGCGATGCGGGCGCCGGGCTCGAGACCGTCGACGCCATCGGGCGGGTCGACGCCGCGGATGCGCGCCGGCTCGCGGTGGCCCTCGTGGCGGCGGGCGGCCGCCACCTCGACGACGCCGTGCCGTGCGCCGACGTGCGGCTGCCGGGCGGCGCCCGGGTGCACGCGGTGCTGCCGCCGGTGAGCACCGGCGGCCCGCTGGTGTCGGTCCGGATCGCGCGGCAGCGGCCGTGGCGGCTCGACGCGCTCGAGCGGGCGGGCGCCGCGCGGCCGGACCAGGCTCGCGCGCTGCGGGCCCTGGTCGCCGAGCGGCGCAACGTGCTCGTCTGCGGACCGGCCGGCAGCGGCAAGACGTCCCTGCTCGCCGCGCTGATGGCCGAGGTGCCGCCCGGGGAGCGGATCGTGACGGTGGAGGACGTCGCCGAGCTCGTCATCGACCACCCGCACGTCGTCGGCCTCGAGGCGCGGCAGGCGAACAGCGACGGAGTCGGCGGCATCGGCCTCGCCGCGCTCGTCCGCGAGACGCTGCGGATGCGGCCGGACCGCATCGTGGTCGGGGAGTGCCGCGGCGCCGAGATCGCGGAGCTGCTCGGGGCGCTGAACACCGGGCACGACGGCGGTGCCGGCACCGTGCACTGCGCGGACCCCGACGCACTCGGCGCGCGGCTGGAGGCGCTGGGCGCGCTCGCGGGCCTGTCACCGGAGGCGCTGCGCGCTCAGGCCCTCGCGGCGATCCACGCCGTCGTGCAGCTGGGCCGCCGGGACGGGCGGCGGTCGGTCGAGCGGATCGGCCTGCTCACCGCACGCGACGACGGCACGCTGACGGTCGTGGACCCGTGATCCGTCGCAGGAGCGACCCGGCGGCGGAGGCCGATGCCGTCGCGGCCGACCTCGACCGGCTCGGCGCGCTGGTCGGAGCCGGCGCGACCCAGGCGGGCGCCTGGCGCTACCTCGCCCGATCCGCGTCGGGGGCGGCGCAGGAGGTCGCGACCGCGGCGGCGGACGCGGCCGGCCGCGGTGCGCCGCTCGCCCCCGCGTTCCGGCACGCGCCCGACGCGTGGCGGCGCTGCGGCGCGGTCGTCGCTCTCGCGGGCGAGTGCGGCGCCCCGCTCGGTCCCGCGTTCGCGACGGCGGCGGACGCCGCCCGTCGTGCGGCGGCGCTGCAGCGCGCGGTCAGCACCTCGATGGCCGGCCCCGCGGCGAGCGCCCGCCTCGTGCTGCTGCTCCCGCCGGCCACGGCGCTGCTCGGCTGGGCCTTCGGCTTCGACGTGCCCGGCGTGCTCCTCGGCGGCCCGGGAGCCCTGCTGCTGCTCGCGGGCGCGGTGCTGCTCACCGCCGCGGGACTGTGGAGCCGGCGGCTGCTCCGGGCTGCCCGACGTGTGTCCTGGACCACCGGCCTGCGGCTCGAGCTGGTGGCCACGGCGATCGGCGCGGGGCTCGCGGTGCCGTCCGCGCGGCGGCTGGCGCAGGAGGCGCTCGATGCGGCTGGGATCGAGCCCGAGATCGACGACGCGCTGGAGGCCGTGCTGGCGTTCGCGGCCGACGCGGGCCTGCCCGTGGTCGCGCTGCTGCGCGCCGAGGTCGACCGCCTGCGCCGCGCAGCGATGGCGGACGCCCGCGTCCGCGCGGAGGCGCTCGGCGTGCGACTGCTCCTGCCGCTCGGGCTGCTGGTGCTGCCGGCGTTCCTGCTGCTCGGCGCGGTGCCCGTGGGGCTGGCGGTCCTCTCCTCCACAGCCCTGCCGCTGTGATCCGTCGGCCACGGGCGGCAGGATGAGCGCGCCCGTGCCGGAGGCGGACTCGCGATCGCGAGCCGGATGCAGTGAAAGAGGTACGGGATGACGACCGACGACCTGGGACGACTCGTGCGGCAGCACCGCGACGAGGGCGCCGTGACGGCGGAGTACGCGATCGCCACGATCGCCGCGGTGGGCTTCGCCGCGCTGCTCGTCGTGGTGCTGCGCAGCGACGAGGTGCGCGGGCTGCTGCTCGCGCTGGTGACGCGTGCGCTCGCGATGCCGGAGTGAGGCCGGCACGGTCACCGCGGAGCTCGCGGTGGCCGTGCCCGCCGTGCTGCTGGTCCTGGCCGCCTGCCTGGGCGGCCTGCGCGTCGGCGCCGAGCGCATCCGCGTCGTGGACGCCGCCGCGGAGGCGGCCCGGCTGGCCGCGCGCGGCGACGACCCGGCCCCGCCCGTCGCCGCGATCGGCGCGACCGCCGGCGCGGCGACGCGGTCGGCCGGCACCGTGTGCGTGACCGTGCGCCGCGACGTGCCGCTGCTCGGCCTCGCCGTCCCGGTGGTGGCGACCGGCTGCGCGCTCGCGGCGCTCGAGCCGTGAGCGGGGAGGAGGGCGCGGGCACCGCGCTCGCCGTCGCCCTCGTCGCCGCGATCGCGGCGTGCGCCGTGCTGCTGGCCACGGTCGGCGTCGTGCTCGACACCCGCCGTCGCGTCGCGGCGGCGGCGGACGCGGCGGCGCTCGCCGGGGCGGACGTCGCCCTCGGCGCCGCGACCGGGATCCCCTGCGATCGGGCGGGGGAGGTGGCCGCCGCGAACGGCGCGCGGCTCGCCTCGTGCGAGCAGTCGGGGCAGAAGGTGCGGGTGGCGGCGACGGCCTCCGTGCTGGGGATCCCGGTGCGGGTCGTGGCCGTCGCGGGACCTCCTCCCGCGCAGCCGTGACCGTGCGAGCGGCCGGCAGCCCCGGACCGGACACCGTCGGCGCCGTGTGTATGGTGTGCGGGACCGGCCCCGGGTCGAGCCCGTTGCGTGCCGGTCGCAGTGTGGGGGCAGTGTTCACATCGGAACAGTGCGGATCGCGAAGGAGGTGGCCGTGCCCGCAACGAAGAAGCTCGTGATCGTCGAGTCGCCCGCCAAGGCGAAGACCATCGCGAAGTACCTGGGTCCCGACTACGAGGTGCAGGCCTCGGTCGGGCACATCCGCGACCTCATCGAGCCGAAGAACCTGCCGGCGGAGCTGAAGAAGGGGTCGATGGGGAAGTTCTCCGTCGACGTCGACAACGGCTTCGAGCCCTACTACGTCGTCTCCGACCAGAAGAAGAAGACGGTCGCCGACCTGAAGCGCGCGCTGAAGGACGCCGACGAGCTCTTCCTCGCGACGGATGAGGACCGCGAGGGCGAGGCCATCGCGTGGCACCTGCTCGAGGTGCTGAAGCCCAAGGTGCCCGTGCGCCGCATGGTCTTCCACGAGATCACGAAGGACGCGATCACGAAGGCGCGGGACAACACCCGCGAGCTGGACACCGCCCTGGTCGACGCGCAGGAGACCCGCCGCATCCTCGACCGCCTGTACGGCTACGAGGTCTCCCCGGTCCTGTGGCGCAAGGTCGGCCCCGGCCTGTCCGCCGGCCGCGTGCAGTCCGCAGCGACCCGGCTCGTCGTGGACCGGGAGCGGGAGCGCCTCGCGTTCGTCTCCGCGTCCTACTGGGACGTGATCGCCCGGTTCGCGCCGGCCGAGGGCAACGCCTTCACCGCGCGCCTCCGCCGCGTCGACGGCAAGCGGATCGCGACGGGCACGCGCGACTTCGACGACAAGGGGCGCCTGAAGGGCGACTCCGTGGTCCTCGACGAGGCCGGCGCCCGCGCCCTCGTCACCGCCATCGAGACCGAGTCGCCCGACACGCGCGTCGTGTCCGTCGACTCCAAGCCCTACCGCAGCAAGCCCGCCGCGCCGTTCACGACGAGCACCCTGCAGCAGGAGGCCGCCCGCAAGCTGCGGTTCAGCGCGAAGCAGACCATGTCGGTCGCGCAGAGCCTCTACGAGAACGGGCACATCACCTACATGCGCACCGACTCGCCCTCGCTCTCGCAGCAGGCGACGAACGCGGCGCGCACCCAGGCCAGGGCCCTCTACGGCGCCGACACCGTGCCCGACGCGCCCCGCGTCTACACGGGCAAGTCGAAGAACGCGCAGGAGGCGCACGAGGCGATCCGCCCCTCCGGCGAGGTCTTCCCGACGCCCGACTCGCTGCGGGGCAAGCTCACGTCGACCGAGCAGCGCCTCTACGACCTGATCTGGAAGCGCACCGTCGCATCGCAGATGATCGACGCGACGGGCTCGACCGCGACGGTCGTCGTCGGGCTCACCGCCGGCGGCCGCGTCGCCGAGTTCTCCGCCAGCGGCACCGTCATCACCGTGCGCGGCTTCCTCGCCGCGTACGAGGAAGGCCGTGACGACGAGCCCGACGCCGACGACGGCGACGAGCGCCTTCCGCAGCTGGCGAAGGGGCAGGCGCTGACCCCCTCCGACGCCGTGGCGAACGGCCACGACACGTCGCCGCCCGCCCGGTACACCGAGGCGAGCCTCGTCAAGAAGCTCGAGGAGCTGGGCATCGGCAGGCCGTCGACGTACGCGTCGATCCTCTCCACGATCGTGGACCGCAACTACGTCGTGCCGCGCGGCACCGCGCTGGTGCCGAACTGGATCGCGTTCTCCGTGGTGCGGCTGCTGGAGGAGTTCTTCACGGAGCTCGTCGCGTACGACTTCACGGCGGAGATGGAGAACGACCTCGACCGCATCGCCGACGGCGACGCGGAGCGGCTCGACTGGCTGCGCGCCTTCTACTTCGGCGACACCGGCCACCCGGGGCTGCGGTCGGTCGTCGACAACCTCGGCGAGATCGACGCGAAGAGCATCAACTCGGTGCCGGTGGGCGAGGGCATCACGCTCCGCATCGGGCGGTACGGGCCGTACCTCGAGGTCGCGGAGCCGGGCGAGCCGCTCGTCGACCCCGAGACGGGCGCGGTCGCCGAGCCCGAGCCCGGCGTGCGGCGCATCAACCTGCCGCCGGACCTGGCGCCCGACGAGCTGACGCCCGCGAAGGCGCGGGAGCTGGTCGACGCTCCGCCCCAGGAGGACCGCGTGCTCGGGCAGCACCCGGACACCGGCCGCACGATCATCGCGAAGGACGGCCGCTTCGGCCCCTACGTGACCGAGATCCTGCCGGAGGACGAGGCCAAGGGGAAGAACGCGCAGAAGCCGCGCACGGCGTCGCTGTTCAAGTCCATGTCCCCCGACTCGGTCGACCTCGACACCGCGGTGCAGCTGCTGGCCCTGCCGCGGACGGTCGGGGACGACCCCGAGAGCAGCGAGCCGATCACCGCGCAGAACGGCCGCTACGGCCCGTACCTGAAGAAGGGCGCCGACACCCGCACGCTGCCCGACGAGGACAGCATCTTCAGCGTCGACCTGCCCGCCGCGCTCGAGCTGTTCGCGCAGCCGAAGTACGGCGCCCGCAAGGCGTCGAGCGCGCTGAAGGACTTCGACGCCGACCCGGTGAGCGGCAAGCCGATCCGCATCAAGGACGGCCGCTTCGGCGCCTACGTCACGGACGGCGAGACGAACGCGACGATCCCGCGCGGCGAGGACGTCGAGGCCGTCGACTTCGAGCGGGCGAAGCAGCTGCTCGCCGACAAGCGCGCCAAGGGGCCCGCCCCGAAGAAGACGCCGTCCCGCGCGCCGGCGAAGCGCGCGACGACCACGAAGCGCGCGACGAAGAAGGCCTAGGCGGTGTTCCTGACGCTCGAGGGCGGCGACGCGGCGGGCAAGACGACGCAGGCGGTCGCCCTCGAGCGCTGGCTGACCGGCCTGGGCCGAACCGTGGTGCGCACCCGCGAGCCCGGCGGCACGCCGCTGGGGCAGACCGTGCGCGACCTGGTCCTGCACGGCGACCACGTCGCCCCCCGCGCGGAGGCCCTCCTGTACGCAGCGGATCGCGCGCAGCACGTCGCATCGGTCGTGCGGCCGGCGCTCGAGCGCGGCGACGTGGTGATCCAGGACCGCTACCTCGACTCCTCGGTGGCCTACCAGGGCGCGGGCAGGGTGCTGGACCCGGAGGAGGTCCGCGGGCTGTCGACGTGGGCGACCGAGGGGCTGCTGCCCGACCTGACGGTGCTGCTCGACCTCGATCCCGCGTCGGCACGGGACCGGCGCAGCGGGCGCGCGGCCGAGGACCGGCTCGAGTCGGAGCAGGACGAGTTCCACTCCCGGGTGCGCGACGCGTTCCTCGCCCTCGCCGCCGCGGAGCCCCGTCGCTTCCTGGTCGTCGACGCCGACCGGCCCGCGGAGGCCATCGCCGCCGACATCCGGCGAGCCGTGCAGCCGCTGCTCGAGCCGTGAGCGATCGGCGGGCGACCGCACCAGGGCGGTTCGGCGAGCTGGTGGGGCAGCCGGCCGCGGTCGAGGCGATCGCGGCCGCGGCGCGGGACGCCCACCTCGCCGGCGGGGGCGTCGGCGTGATGACGCACGCCTGGCTCATCACCGGGCCGCCCGGGTCCGGCCGCTCGAACCTCGCGTACGCGTTCGCGACCGCGCTGCTGTCCGAGGACGGCACCCCGGACGCCCGGGTGCGCGCGCAGGTCGACGCCCGCACCCATCCCGACCTCGCGGTGCTCGCCTCCGACCGCGTCACGATCACCATCGACGAGGTGCGCCGGCTCGTCACCGCCTCCCAGTACTCGCCCTCCGTCGCGCACTACCGGGTGATCGTCGTCGAGGACGCCGACCGGATGACCGAGCGCACCTCCAACGTGCTGCTGAAGGCGCTCGAGGAGCCGCCGGAGCGCACCGTCTGGATCCTCTGCGCGCCGAGCGAGGCCGACCTGCTGCCGACCATCCGCTCCCGGGTGCGGCTGGTGCGCCTCCGCGTGCCCGAGCCGGGCGAGGTCGCGGACCTGCTCGTGCGGCGGGACGGCGTGGACCCCGCGCTGGCGCTGCGGGCGGCGGAGGAGGCGCAGAGCCATATCGGCATGGCCCACCGGCTCGCCACCGACGAGGAGGCGCGCGCCCGCCGGGACGACACGATCCGCATCGCGCTGGACGCGGACACCGTGCCGAAGGCGGTCCGCGGGGCCGCCCGCCTGCTCGAGGTCGCGAAGGCGGACTCCGTCGCGCTGACCCAGGAGCGCGAGGACGCCGAGCGCGGCAAGGCGCTGGCCTCGATGGGCGTCGCGCCGGGCGGCACCGTACCGCCGCAGCTGCGCAGCGTGCTGCGGCAGCTGGAGGAGGACCAGAAGCGCCGCGCGACCCGCGGCCTGCGGGACGGCGTCGACCGGGTGCTCGTCGATCTGCTGTCCGTGTACCGCGACGTGCTGCTCGCGCAGCTCGGCGCGGGGCTCGCGCCGGTGAACTCGGCGTGGTCGGCCGAGGTCGCCGCGGTCGCGCAGCGCACGGAGCCGGCAGCGACCCTCCACGTGCTCGACGCGATCGCGGACGCCCGGCGCCGGCTGCCGGCCAACGTGCCGCCGCTGCTCGCGCTCGAGGGGATGCTGGTCACCGCGGCGCTGTCGAGGCCCGCGTGAGGCGGCTGCTCGCGGCCCTGGTCGCGGTCGTCTGCGCGGTGTCCCTGGCCGGCTGCGGGCTGCTGCCCGCCCCGGACACCACGACGACGCCCGACACCGACGGCACGCCGTCCGCGCTGCTGCCCTTCTACGGGCAGCGGATCGTCTGGAAGGACTGCGGCGGCGGCTTCCGCTGCGCGACCGCGCGGGCGCCGCTCGACTGGGACGCCCCCGGCGGGCAGCGCATCTGGCTCGCCCTCACGATGCGCCCCGCCTCCGGGCGGCGCATCGGCACCCTGTTCACCAACCCCGGCGGGCCCGGCGCCTCCGGCGTCGACTTCCTGCGCAGCAGCGCGGACCGGTTCTTCGACAAGGACCTGCTCGACCACTACGACCTGGTCGCCTGGGACCCGCGCGGGGTCGGCTCCTCCACCCCGGTCGACTGCTACGGCACGAAGGCGCTCGACGAGTTCCTGTTCTCCGACCCGGACCTGCCGGCGGGCAGCACCGCGCTGCGCGACGACGTCGTCGACGACGCGGTCGACTTCGGGAAGGCCTGCCTCGCCGAGACGGGCGACCTGCTCGCGCACGTCGGCACGGCGGACACCATCCGCGACCTCGACATGCTGCGCGCGGCGACGGGGGAGGCGCGGCTCGACTACTTCGGGTTCTCGTACGGCACCTACATCGGCGCGCTCTACGCCGACCGGTTCGGCTCGCGGGTGGGGCGGATGGTGCTGGACGGGGCGGTCGACCCGTCGAAGACCACCTTCGAGGAGGCGCTCGCGAACACGAAGGCGTTCGGCGACGCCCTGCGCACGTACCTCGCGAGCTGCCTGCGGTCCTCCTCCTGCCCCTTCGCGGGCTCGACCGTCGACGGCGCGATCGACCGCATCGCGACCCTGCTGCTCGACCTGCGCGCCTCGCCGATGCGCGCCTCCGACGGCCGGGAGGTGAACGGCGTCGTCGTGCGCACCGCGATCGACGCGTCCCTCTACGACGAGGGATCGTGGCGCACCCTCAGCGACGCCTTCGCGCTGCTGCTGCGAGGCCGCCCCGGCGGGATGCAGCAGCTGGCCGACGGCTACGTCGAGCGCGGCCCGAAGGGGTACACCAGCAACCTGTTCGAGGCGATCTACGCGGTCAACTGCCTCGACAAGCCCGTCACGACCGACCCGGCGGAGCTGCGGCGGCAGGGCGAGGCGCTCACCGCCGCCGATCCGCTGGGGCGCACGGACGACACCGAGGACCTGGGCGACCCGGTCTGCGGGAACTGGCCGGTGCCGGTGGAGGGGAAGGCCGAGCGGGTGACCGCGCGGGGCGTTCCGCCGATCGTGGTGCTCGGCACGACCGGCGACCCCGCGACCCCGTACGCCTGGGCGCAGAGCCTCGCCGGCCAGCTGCCCGGCGGGGTGCTGCTCACGCTGCGGGGGGAGGGGCACACGGCGTACCGCAACGGCGTCCCCTGCATCAACGACCGGGTCGACCGCTTCCTCGTGTCGGGCACCGTGCCGCAGGCGATCACCTGCGGATGACCAGCGAAGTTTGCAGTCCGTGCAAGAATTGAGCCTGTGACCGACACCACGGCACCCGGCCTGCGGGAGCAGAAGCGCATCGCGACCAAGCGCGCGCTGCAGGTCGCGCTGCTGCGCCTCGCGCTCGAGCGCGGGTTCGACAACGTGACGGTCGAGGAGGTCGCGCAGGCGGTGCAGGTCTCGCCGCGCACCTTCTTCAACTACTTCACGTCGAAGGAGGAGGCGGTCGCGACCCCGCACGGTCCCTCCGAGCTGACGGCGGACGAGATCGTCCGCTACGAGGACGGGGTCGGGGACCCCCTGACCGATCTGATCGTGCTGTTCGCCGGCCGCGCCGCCGGCGAGGAGGACTTCGAGCTGCACCGCCTCCGCCGCGATCTGATGCACCGGGAGGCGCGGCTGCTCGGCGACAAGGCAACCCTCATGCAGCAGATCCGGGAGCAGATCGTCGAGGTGGTGGCGGAGCGCCTCCGCGCGGACGAGCTGCGCGCCGGCCGGATGCCGGACGAGTCGACGCTGCGCGACCGCGCCGGCTTCGTGATGCTGCTGAGCATGACCGTCGCTCGCCACGGCTGGAGCCGCTGGGCCGCCTCCGAGGGCGCCTCGACGCTCGGCGAGTGCGTGCTCGCCGCCCTGGACGAGTTCCGCGAGATCGCGGACGCGACGACCGCCCGCTGAACCGGAGCAGGCCCGCCCCGGATGGGGCGGGCCTGCGTGCTGGAGCCGCCTTGGGGAATCGAACCCCAGACCTATTCATTACGAGTGAATCGCTCTACCGACTGAGCTAAGGCGGCGCGGTGCCCGGACGAGTGTAGTCGATCCGGGCACGCGGCCCAGGACCCCCGCGGGCGCGCGCCGCCGTGTCCGGCGTCCGCGGCGGGCCGCGCCGGCACCCCCGTCCGGGGCCCCTACCCTGGCCCGATGCGCAGCCGGACCGCCCTCGCCGCCTCCGCGACGCTCGTGCTGGCCGGCCTCGTCGCCGCCGGCTGGGCCGCGGGCACCGCGCTCGGCGACCCGCTGCCGGTCTCGACGACGACGCCCGTCGCCGTGGGCACGGCGATCGCGCTGCCCGCCCGGACCGCGACCCCCTCCGCCACGCCGACCGCGACCCGCACCGTGGCGGCCGTGGCACGGACCTGCTCGGTCGCCGCGGCGGCGCGCGACCCGCGGCTGCGCTCGTTCCAGGGCCGCGTCGTGAACGCGCGGACCGGTGAGGTGCTGTTCGACCGCCAGGGCACGAAGGCGTCCCGGGCGGCCAGCGTGATGAAGGTCCTCACCTCGGCGGCCGCGCTGGAGGTGCTCGGTCCGGGGTACCGCTTGACCACGAAGGTCGTCGAGGGCTCACGCCCGGGCGAGGTCGTGCTCGTCGGCGGTGGCGACGTCACGCTGTCCCGCACCCCGGCCGGCACGGCCACCGCGTACGCGGGCGCGCCGCACCTGTCCACGCTGGCGGCGAAGGTGAAGCGGGCGTGGAAGGCGGCGCACCCGGGCGAGCGGATCACCCGCATCGTGCTCGACACCTCCTACTTCGGCGGTCCGACATGGCAGCCGACCTGGGCGGTCAAGGAGCGCGCGCTCGGCTCGACGCCGAGGATGACCGCCCTGATGGTGGACGGCGACCGCGCGAACACGGCCGCGAACACCTCCCCGCGCGGGAACGACCCCGTCGGCCGGGCCGGTTCGGCGTTCGCGGCGTACTTCGGCGGCGGCGTGCAGGTCGCGCGCGGCACCGCCCCGCGAGGTGCCTCCGTGCTCGCGTCCGTGCGGTCGCAGCCGGTGAGCACGCTGGTGCAGCAGGAGCTGCTCTACTCCGACAACACGATCGCGGAGGCGCTCGCCCGGGTGACCGCGATCGAGGCGGGCACCGGGAACACGTTCTCAGCGATCGACGCGGCCGTCGTCCCGGCGCTGCGGCAGTACGGGATCGAGCCCGCGAAGGTGCGCGTCGTCGACGGCAGCGGCCTCAGCGACGACAACCGCATCCCGCCCTCGTACCTGACGAAGCTGTTCGTGAAGGTGCTGCACAAGTCGGACGGGCTGGGTCCGGTCTTCGCCGGCCTGCCGGTCGCCGGCCGCACGGGCTCGCTGTCCTACGGCGACCGGTTCGCCGGCGCCGCGTCGAAGGCCGACGGGAAGGTGTGGGCGAAGACCGGCTGGATCGACACCGGCTACACGCTCGCGGGGATCATCCGCGCGAAGGACGGGACACCGCTCACGTTCGCGTTCTACGCGCTGGGCGACTCGTTCGTCAGCGCGAACGCGAAGCAGGCGCTCGACACCCTGACCGCCGACGTGTGGTCGTGCGGCAACCGCCTCTCCGACACCTGATCCCGTCTTCCAGGACTCCCGGTCGGCCGACGGCCGACCAGAACTCCTGAAAGATGAAGGGATGACCCGCGCCCTGCTGATCGTCGACGTCCAGAACGACTTCACGGAGGGCGGCGCGCTCGGCGTCGACGGCGGGGCCGAGGTGGCGAGGCGCATCAGCGAGCACCTCGCGGCGCACGGCGACGAGTACGCGCTCGTCGCCGCCTCCCGCGACTGGCACGACGGCGGGAACGACAACGGCGGCCACTTCGCCACGGCCGCCGCGCCGGACTTCACCGGCACCTGGCCGGTGCACTGCGTCGCGGGCACCCCGGGCGCCGACTACCACCCGGGTCTCGACACGGGCCCGGTCGACGTGCACGTGCGGAAGGGGCAGGGGAAGCCGGCGTACTCGGCGTTCGAGGGGCTGACCGACGACGGCAGGAGCCTCGCCGAGGTGCTGCGCGAGCGCGGGGTCACCGACCTCGACGTCGTCGGGATCGCGACCGACTACTGCGTGCGCGCCTCCGCCCTCGACGCGCTCGAGAGCGGCGAGCGGGTCCGGGTGCTCACCGGTCTGATCGCGGGCGTCGCGCCGGCGACGAGCGCCGCCGCGCTCGAGGAGCTGCGCGCGGCCGGCGTCGAGACCGTCTGAGCGTGCGCCCGTCCGCGCCTCCGTAGGATCGGCGAACGGGAGGCATCATGGCCGCGAAGGACGAAGCGACGCTGCTGGCCGGCGTCCCGACGGGGCTGCTCGTCGGGGGAACCTGGCGGGAGGCGACCGGCGGGCGCCGGTTCGACGTGCTCGACCCGGCGACGGGGGCGGTGCTGACGACGGTCGCCGACGCGACGCCCGAGGACGGCCTCGCCGCGCTCGACGCGGCGGCCGGCGCGCAGGAGGAGTGGGCAGCGACCGCCCCGCGGAAGCGCGGCGAGATCCTCCGGACCGCCTGGCAGCTGATCCAGGACCGCAAGGACGACCTGGCCCTGCTGATGACGCTCGAGATGGGCAAGCCGCTCGCGGAAGCCGCCGGCGAGGTGACCTACGGCTCCGAGTTCTTCCGCTGGTTCGCGGAGGAGGCCGTGCGGATCTCGGGCCGCTACGGCATCAACCCGGAGGGGACGGGGCGGACGATCGTCTCGCAGCACCCCGTCGGGCCGTGCTACTTCATCACCCCCTGGAACTTCCCGCTCGCGATGGCGACGCGCAAGATCGGGCCGGCTCTCGCGGCGGGCTGCACCGTCGTCGTGAAGCCGGCCGAGCTGACGCCGCTCACGACGCTGCTCACCGCCGCCATCCTGCAGGAGGCGGGGCTGCCGGCCGGGGTGCTGAACGTCGTGCCGACCACCTCCGCCGGGGCGCTGACCGAGCCGATCCTGGCGGACCGCCGCCTGCGGAAGCTCAGCTTCACCGGGTCGACCCCGGTCGGGAAGCGGCTGATCGCGCAGGCCGCGGAGAACGTGCTGCGCACCTCCATGGAGCTGGGCGGCAACGCGCCGTTCGTGGTGTTCGACGACGCCGACCTGGACGCCGCCGTGACCGGGGCGATGCTGGCGAAGTTCCGGAACGTGGGCGAGGCGTGCACCGCGGCGAACCGGTTCATCGTGCACGAGGCGGTGGCGGACGAGTTCGTCTCGCGCCTGACCGAGAAGGTCTCCGCGATGAC
Source organism: uncultured Amnibacterium sp. (assembly GCF_964245895.1). GTDB lineage: Bacteria > Actinomycetota > Actinomycetes > Actinomycetales > Microbacteriaceae > Amnibacterium. The sequence continues at coordinate 1,917 of NZ_CAXTOQ010000052.1, read as the reverse complement.
GGTCGGGCGGGGGACCGACGACGGCGTGCAGGTCGGGCCGCTGATCAACGCCGCCGCGGTCGCGAAGGCCGACGAGCTGGTGCAGGACGCGATCGGCCGCGGCGCCGACGTGCGGCTCGGCGGCGGCCCGGTCGACGGACCCGGGACCTTCTACGCGCCGACCGTGCTGGACCGGGTGGACGCGGGCAGCGACATCCTGCGGACCGAGATCTTCGGGCCGGTCGTCTCCGTGGTCCGCTTCACGGAGGAGGCGGAGGCGGTGCGCATCGCGAACGACACCGAGTTCGGCCTCGTGTCGTACGTGTTCACGAGGGATCTCGCGCGGGGCCAGCGGATGATCGAGCGGCTGCAGACCGGGATGATGGGCCTCAACGTCGGGGTGATCTCGAACGCCTCGGCGCCGTTCGGCGGCGTCAAGCAGTCCGGGATCGGTCGCGAGGGCGGCTTCGAGGGCATCCACGAGTACCTCGACACGAAGTACACGATGACCCCGAGCCCCTTCCCCTGAGTTCCGCGGATCCGCACTTCTCTCGCCGTTCCGCAGTTTCTGACGGACACGCCGTGTCGGGACGATCGCAGGCGGCGCGTCAGCCGATTTCTGCGGAACGGCGAAGCCCGGGCGGACGGCCTCGGCGCCACACCGCCTCGATCGAATCCGCGACGAACGTGGTCTCACGGACGGCTTTCGTCTGGCTGAACCGCAGTGGCGGGACGGTGTAGAGCGCGATCGTGCCGTCCCGCTCGTGGTCGCGCTCCAGCGCCTCGGGGTTCCCGTGCGTCGCCATCCCGTCGATCTCGACAGGCAACCAGCCCGCGACGATCCCGTCGGGACGATAGGCGCTGGTCAACCACTCGTTCGGCTCGAACGGGATGCGTCGATCCTCCAGCTCGAGGCGCACGAAGGTCTCGCCCGAGGTCTCCGAGCGCGGATCGCTCCGATTTACCGCGGCGCGAAGATGCTCGGGAAGTGATCGCCGCAGGAGTGCGAGGTCGTCGTCGTCGATCAGGGCCGCGTGCTGCGCAGCACATCGGGCGGAGTCGATCGCAGCCACGAGCCAGCGGAAGTCGACGCAGGACGCCATCTGCAGGATCGCGTCGACCGGAGACACCCGCCAGCCGCTCCGGGCGTGGACACATCGTTCCCAGTGCCATCGCGCCGCTCGATCGCTGCCGGCTCGGGCCCGACGCTTCGGATCGTTCGACTGTCGCAGTCGCGTGGAGCCGGGCCGGAGACTCACCTGCAGCCGGCGTCCGGCTCCCTCCGGCACGACGATGCCCCAGCTCGCCGCTGCCGACGTGCAGCCCAGGAGCCCGCCGACGCACACGGCTCGGAAGGCGTCTTCGGAGAGCGCGGCGTCCGCGTACCAGCCGACGCGGGGACGCACGAGCACCCCGATCTTCAGGAAGTGGGACACCTGGTTCCGGGTGATCCCGGCCTCGAGGAACCGCTGCAGGTGCGCCACCCCGCCCGACGCTGCCAGCACCCTCCTGACCGTGGGAATCAGATCGGCCGTACGAGTCATGGCCCGCAGCGTGTCGGACGGACCGCCCGCCCCGGTCCTCGTTCGGGCGACGGGCGGCAGTTCGATCAGGAACCCGGGTGTGGAGAGGCCGATTCCGCCCTCGCGACCTCGTCGTTCCGCAGTTCTTCCCCGCCACGCCGCTTCCTCGAGCCCGGATCCGGCGTGTCGCCCAAGAACTGCGGAACGGCGAAAGAAGTGCGGATCCGCGAACGGATCAGACGAGGAGCTGGGTCGCGGCGAGCTCGCGGTAGAGGGGGCTCGACTCCAGCAGCTCGCTGTGGCGGCCGGCGGCGACCACGCGGCCGGCGTCGACCACCACGATCTGGTCGGCGTCGACGACCGTCGACAGGCGGTGCGCGATCACGATCGTCGTCCTGCCCTCGGCGGCCGCCGC
>NZ_CAXTOQ010000051.1:0-19998 GCF_964245895.1 uncultured Amnibacterium sp. | reverse complement strand
CGCCGCCGGACAGCACCATGCCCTGGTTCAGCAGCGCGCTGAACGGCTCGGTGAAGTGCACGTAGCCGAGGTCGAACAGCACCTTGGTGATGAAGCGGGCGTACAGCAGGTGCAGGATCGCGTGCTCGACGCCGCCGACGTACTGGTCGACGGGCGCCCACTTGTCGGCCTCGGCCGGATCGAACGCCTTGGTGTCGTCGTTCGCCGACAGGAAGCGGAGGAAGTACCAGGAGCTGTCGACGAAGGTGTCCATCGTGTCGGCGTCCCGCTTCGCTGGGCTGCCGTCGATCGGGCTCGGCACGTTCACCCAGTCCGTCGCCGCGCCGAGCGGGGAGGTGCCCTTCGGCCGCAGGTCGAGCCCCTCGGTGCTCGGCAGGCGGACCGGCAGGTCCGCCTCCGGCACCGGGATCTCGGTCCCGTCGGCGGCGTGGATGATCGGGATCGGCGTGCCCCAGAACCGCTGGCGCGAGATCAGCCAGTCGCGCAGGCGGTAGCTCTTCGCCGCCCGGCCGGTGCCGGCCGCCTCCAGCTCCTTCACGACCCGCTCGATCGCGCGCGCCTTCGACAGCCCGTCCAGGCTGCCGGAGTTGACCATCCGGCCCTCGCCGGTCAGCGCGACGCCGGTCACCGCGGGGTCGACGGACTCGATCTCGGGCAGCTCGCCGCCTGGCGGGATGACCGGGATCACCCCTGTGACGGGCTGGAAGGTGTCGACGACGGTCCTGACCGGCAGGTCGAACGCCCGGGCGAAGTCCAGGTCGCGCTGGTCGTGCGCCGGCACGGCCATGATCGCGCCGGTGCCGTAGTCGGACAGCACGTAGTCGGCGGCCCAGATCGGCAGCCGCTCGCCGGTCCGCGGGTTCAGCGCGTACCGGCCGAGGAACACGCCCGTCTTGGCGCGGTCGGTCGCGAGCCGCTCCACCTCGGTCGTCGACTGCACGCGGGCGAGGTACGCCGCGAACGGCTCGGCGATCTCGGCGGGGGTGCCGGCGATCAGCTCGGCGGCGAGATCGGAGTCCGGCGCGACCACCATGTACGTCGCGCCGTGGATCGTGTCCGGCCGCGTCGTGAACACCGTGATGGGCTCCTCACGGTCCTCGACCCGGAACTCGACCTCGGCGCCGTTGCTGCGGCCGATCCAGTTGCGCTGCATCGCGATGACCTTCGACGGCCAGGTGCCCTCCAGCTGCTTCAGATCGTCGAGCAGGCGGTCGGCGTACTCCGTGATGCGGAAGTACCACTGCGTCAGCTTCTTCTTCTCGACGACCGCGCCGGACCGGTCGCTCGTGCCGTCGGGCAGGACCTGCTCGTTCGCGAGCACGGTCTGGTCCACCGGGTCCCAGTTGACCCAGCTGTCCTTCCGGTACGCCAGGCCCTTCTCGTACAGCTTGAGGAACAGCCACTGGTTCCACCTGTAGTACTCGGGGTCGGAGGTGTGCAGCTCGCGGCTCCAGTCGAAGCTGACGCCGTAGCGCTCGAACGACGCCTTCTGCTGCGCGATGTTGTCGTAGGTCCACTCGCGCGGGTCGGAGCCGCGCTTGATCGCGGCGTTCTCCGCGGGCAGGCCGAACGAGTCCCACCCGATGGGGTGCAGCACGTTGAACCCGCGCTGACGCCAGTACCGGGCCGTGATGTCCCCGAAGGCGAACGCCTCCGCGTGCCCCATGTGCAGGTCGCCTGAGGGGTACGGGAACATGTCGAGGATGTACTTCCGCGGGCGGTTGTCCGCGGGGTCGTCCGTGCGGAACCAGTCGCCCTGCCGCCAGATCGGCTGCCACTTCTCCTGCAGCTGCTCGAAGGTCGGCAGCTCGTCGGGGTCCGACTGGGTCATCGCGGGGATCCTTCGTGTTTCAGGCTCGTTTCAGGCGCGGAACAGCAGACAACCCTAGGCGCCCCGCCGACGCCCGCCCGCCGTGCGGAGTTCCCGTCCCCGCGCCGCGGAGGAGGCGCGCCTACGCTGAACCTCCGACGACGAAGGAGCGCCACCTGGACGCATGGTTGACCACCCTGCTCGAAGGCCTGGCGGGGCTCGGCGCATGGCGGTACGTCGTGGCCTTCATCGGCATGTTCTGCGAGACCAGCCTGTTCGTCGGCCTCCTGATCCCCGGCGACACGATCATGCTATTCACGGCGACGGCGGGCCGCGGGGCGGCGGAGTGGGTGCTGCTGGTGCTCGCCGTCGTCTCCGGATCGCTCGCGGGCGAGAGCCTGGGCTTCGTCATCGGCCGGTTCTTCGGCCCCCGGCTGCGGATGAGCCGCATCGGCCGCCGCGTCGGCGAGCCGCACATGCTGCGGGCGGAGCGCTGGCTCGACCGCCGGGGCGGGGTCGCGATCCTGCTGAGCCGCTTCCTGCCCGTCATGCACGCGCTGATCCCCGTGACGGTCGGCGCGAGCCACTACCCCTACCGGCGCTTCCTCGCCTGGACCGCCCCGGCCTGCGTCCTGTGGGCCTGCATCTACGTGTCCGTGGGGCAGGCCGCCGGGTCCAGCTACCGGGTGCTGGCGCAGGAGATGCACTTCGCGGGCTGGGTCGTGCTCGGCGGCGTCGTGGTGTTCCTGCTCGCCGCCTGGCTCGGCAAGCGGCTGCTGCACCGCCTCGAGCGCTGACGGCGATGGCCGGTGTCCCGAGGGACACCGGCCATCGCGGTCGACGGAGGGGTCAGAGACCCTGCGCCGTGATCCAGTCCTTGGCGATCGCCGCCGGGTCCGCCTTGTCGGCGAACGCCTTCGTGTCGAGGTCGATCAGCTGCTGCTGGGACAGCTTCGCGGAGATGCCGTTCAGCAGCTCCGTCGCCTTCGCGTCGGCCTTCGCCGTCGTGAGCACCGGGACGATGTTCTGCGGACCGAACTGGCCCTTGTCGTCCTTCAGCGCCACGAAGTCCGGGTCGGTGAAGCTCTGCGACGTCGTGTAGATGTCCGCCACCTGGACCGAGCCGTTCTTCAGCGCCTTCACGGTGGCGGGGCCGCCGCCGTCCTGGATCGCCTTGAACTTGATGTTCGACAGCCCGTAGACGGACTTCAGCGCCTTCAGGCCGTCGGGCCGGGTGCTGAACTCCTTGTTGGCCGCGAGGGTGACCGTGCCCGCCTTCTTCAGGTCGCCGAACGACGTCACGCCGTACTTCTCGGCGAACGACTTCAGCACGACGAGGGCGTCGGAGTCCGACGCCTCCGCCGGGGTCAGGGCCGTGAGGCCGTCGGCCTTCAGCAGCGAGTCGAGCTTCGTCTTCGCGGTGTCCGCGTCGGTCAGCGCGTCCTTGTTGCCCAGGAAGTTGGCGAGCGAGCCGAGGTACTCGGGCGTGAGGTTCACCTCGCCGCTCTTCAGCGCCGGGTACAGCGTGGCCCGCTGGCCGGGCTGCTTGTAGCTGACCGTGTAGCCGTTCTTCGCCAGCACCTGGCCGTAGATCTGCGCGACGACCTGCGTCTCGGGGTACGGCGTGGTGGCGACGACCAGGGACTTGTCGCCTGCGCCGCCGCTGCTCGAGGCGGCGGGGGTGTTGCCGGCGAGCGTGTCGCCGCTCGAGCAGGCGGCGAGCGACACGGTCGTCGCGATCGCCAGCGCGCCGACGAGCGCGAAGCGTCTGCGGTCGATCCTCTTCATTGCTGCGTTCCTCTCAGTTGACGGGTGTCCCGGCCGGCGTCGTCGTGACGCCGCCGCCGCGTGCTGTGGTGGTGCGGGAGCGCGGACCGCGGGACACCCCGCGCGGTTCGCTGAGTCGTTGGAGCAGGGCGAAGCCGCCGTCGAGCACGAGCGCGAGCGCGGTGACGAGCAGCGAGCCGCCGATCATCTGCACGTAGTCGTTGCTCGCCGGGCCGGCGAGGACCGCCAGCCCGACCGTGGTGTAGCCGAAGAAGGAGGCGAGGGTCGCCGTCGCCACGATCTGCAGCACCGTCGCGCGGAGGCCGCCGAGGATCAGCGGGAGGCCGAGCGGCGCCTCCACCCGCGTGATCACCTGCCACTCGGTCATCCCCATCGCCCGGGCGGCGTCGATCGTCTGCCGGTCGACCGACTCGAAGCCGGAGTAGACGCCCGCGAGCAGCGGGGGGATGCCGAGGATCGCGAGCGGCAGCACCGGCGTCAGCCAGTCGGGCTGCAGGGTCAGGACCACGACGACCGCGGACAGCAGGCCGAGCGTCGGCAGCGCCCTGGCCGTGTTGCTCGCGAGGATCGCGACCAACCGGCCGCGGCCGGTGTGCCCGATGAGCACGCCGAGCGGCACGGCGACCACCGCGGCGATCAGCACGCTCGCGCTCGCGATGCCGAGCTGCCCGAGCAGCTGCGAGCCGAGGCCCGGCGACTCGGTGTCGGCCCAGTTGCGGCCGTCGAGCAGCCAGGCGATGCCCTGCAGGAGGAGGTTCACAGTCCGCTCCCCGCCCCGGTGCCCGCCGGCGTCGGCTGCGACAGCGCGCGCCCCGCCGCCCGGGACACCTTCTGGCGCCGGTTCCACGGCATCAGCAGGCCGCCGACCGCGTTCAGGATCAGGTCGAACACGGCGGCGAGCAGCAGGACCAGCACGATGCCGACGCCGATCTCGAGGCCGAAGCTGCGCAGGTAGCCGTCGGTGAAGAGGTCGCCGATGCTGCTGATGCCCGCGAGGGAGCCGACGGTCGCGAGGCTGACGGTGCTCACGGAGACGACGCGCACGCCGGCGAGCAGCACCGGCCCGGCGAGCGGCAGCTCGACCCGCCAGAACCGCTGGCCCGCCGAGAAGCCCTGCGCCTCAGCGGACTGCCGGACGGCCGGCGACACCGAGGCGAACGCGTCGGCGGCGCTGCGGATCATGATCGCGACCGCGTACACGGTCAGCGCGACCAGGACGTTCTTCGGGTCCAGCAGCGCGAAGCCCAGGATCACCGGGACCAGCAGGATCAGGGCGAGCGCCGGGATCGTGTACAGCACGTTGCCGACGGTCAGCAGCACGCCGCGGGCGATGCGGGACCGGCTCGCCCAGTACCCCAGCGGCACGGACGCGAGGAACCCGATGACGATCGGAGGGACCGAGAGAGCCGCGTGGGTGACCACGAGGTCCCAGAGGTAGCCGAGGTGCCCTCCGATCCAGTCCATCAGGCGTCGCCCGCCTGGTCCGTCTTGTTCGAGACGCTGCGGGAGAGGGGGCTCGAGCCAGAGAGGGCCAGACGGCCGTCGGGCGCGCTGATGACGCCGGCCGGGTAGCCGCCCGCGTCGACGAGCAGCACGTCGTCGCCGGCCCCTCGCTCCTCCACGGTGAGCCTCCGCTTGCCGCGCTTGGCGCCGATGAAGTCGGCCACGAAGTCGCTGGCCGGGTTCGCGAGGATCTCCTGCGGGCTGCCGATCTGCGCGACCTTGCCCCCGCGCTGCAGGATGACGACCTGCGTGCCCAGCAGGAACGCCTCGTCGATGTCGTGCGTGACGAAGACGATGGTCTTGCCGATCTCGCGCTGCAGGCGCAGCAGCTCCTGCTGCAGCTCCTCCCGCACGATCGGGTCGACGGCGCCGAACGGCTCGTCCATCAGCAGGATGTTCGGGTCCGCCGCGAGCCCGCGGGCGACGCCGACCCGCTGCTGCTGGCCGCCGGAGAGCTGCGCCGGGTAGCGGTTCGCCAGCGACCGGTCGAGGCCGACCCGGTCGAGCAGGCCCAGCGCGTCCTGGCGGGCCCGCGCCTTCGGCGTGCCGGTCAGCACCGGCACCGTGGCGACGTTGTCGACGACGGAGCGGTGCGGCAGCAGCCCGGAGTTCTGCATCACGTAGCCGATGCGGCGCCGGAGGGCGACCGGTTCGACGTCGCCGACGACCTCGCCGTCGATCAGGATCTGCCCCTCGGTCGGGTCGACCATGCGGTTGATCATGCGCAGCAGGGTCGTCTTGCCGCACCCGGAGGAGCCGACGAACACGGTCGTCGTGCGCGACGGGATCGTCACGGAGAAGTCCTCGACCGCGGTCGTGCCGTCGGGGTAGGTCTTGCGCACGTGGCGGAACTCGATGCTCACCCGGCGTCCTCTCCTCGTTCGGCCGAAGCGGGGACGAATATACGAGCGCCCTCCGACATCCAAGCGCGCACACCGTGAACCCGTCGGTTTGTGACGCCCCGTGAGCACGGGAAGCGTCTGCGAGACTGCGTGCCGTGGCCCCACCGCAGCGTCGCCCGTTCCGGCGCCGCACCCCGTCGCCCGCCGCTCTGGAGGCCGTCGGCCGCGCGATGCGCGTCGACAGCGCGATCCGGGAGTTCCGCGAGCAGCGCGCCAGGCGGTCCGGCCGGGCGCCGTCGCTGATCCCGTACACCGGGTACGGCTCGACCTCGTGGGTGCGCGTGCTCGGCCGGGTGCTGATCACCGCGCAGGTGCCGCTCGACACGGAGTCGCCCCAGGAGTCCTTCCGCGGCTGGCGCAGCTTCACCGGCATCCCCGTCGACGGCGCGCCCGTGCGCGTCGAGATCGGCGACGTCGTGCACCACGTCGTCGCGGACCACGGCGGCGTGATCGACGTGCGGGTCGAGGCGGACCTCTCCCCCGGCTGGCACACGGCGCGCCTCAGCATCGAGGGCGAGCGCGACGCCGGCACGGCCGCGACGGCGCCGATCTTCGTGCTGGACCCGGCCGCGCCCTTCGGCATCGTGTCCGACATCGACGACACCGTCATGATGACCGCGCTGCCGCGGCCGCTGCTGGCCGCCTGGAACACGTTCGTGCTGAACGAGCACGCCCGCAGCCCCACGCCCGGCATGGCCGTGCTGTACGACCGGATCCGCCGCGCGCATCCGGCGGCGCCGTTCCTCTACCTGTCCACCGGCGCGTGGAACGTCGCGCCGACGCTCGGCCGGTTCCTCAGCAGGAACCTGTACCCGCGGGGCCCGCTGCTGCTGACCGACTGGGGTCCCACGCCCGACCGGGTGTTCCGCTCGGGCCGCGCGCACAAGATCGACGAGCTCGAGCGGCTGGCGACCGAGTTCCCGGACATGCGGTGGCTGCTGATCGGCGACGACGGGCAGCACGACGAGGAGACCTACAGCGGGTTCGCGGAGGCGCATCCCGACAACGTCGCCGCGATCTGCATCCGCCAGCTCTCCACGAGCGAGGCGGTGCTCGCCGGCGGCCGGTCTCGCGAGCGCTGGCGCGAGCAGACCACGTCGGCGAACTGGGTCTTCGCGCCCGACGGCGGCGGGTTCGCGAAGCAGCTGGAGCGCCAGGGCCTCCTCTGACCGACGCTCCCCTCGGAGGAGCGCCTCAGCAGGAAGAACCGAGTCCGTCAGCAGGAAGAATCCGCTTCGGCAGGAAGAACGGGCCGAGTTCTTCCTGCTGGACGTCGTTCTTCCTGCTGTCGTGCTCGTGGGTCGCCGCCCGGCGCCCGCGGTCTGCTGCTCGCGCCCGGAGGCGGGGAGCGTCAGCCGCTCAGCCCCAGGAGGCGGGACCGGCGCTGCCCGCCGCGTACTCCTCCAGCGGCACGTCGCCGCGCTGCCAGGCGTCGAGCACCGGCTGCACGATGTTCCAGCACTGCACCGCGACGTCGCCGCGGATCGACAGCGTCGGGTCGTCGCCGAGCACGCCGCGGATGACCTCGCCGTACTCGGTGACGGCGCTCTTCGGCAGGGTGCCGCTGACCTCGACGGGCTCCAGCTCGAACGGCATGTCCGCGCCCCCCGCCGTGAACCGCAGCTCGATCCGCGGCGGCTTGAAGCCGAACCGCAGCACCTCCGCGGCACCGTCGCCCGACTGGCCGTCGGGTCGGAACCGGACCGGCCGGTAGTGGATCCGGATCTCGTTCGCGGGATCGCCGATCGCCTTGCCCGAGCGCAGCACGAACGGCACGCCGGCCCAGCGGGCGTTGTCGACCTCGAGCGCGATCTCGGCGAGGGTCTCCGTCTCGTTGCCGGGGTCGACGCCGTCCTCCGCCGTGTAGTCCGGCAGGTGCTTCCCATCCACGTCGCCCGCCGTGTAGCGCGCCCGTCGCGACGGCGCGTCCGTGCCCGGGAAGACGGGACCGCCCGACCACACCTTGGTCACCGACAGCGCCGCGGCGAGGGAGTTGCGGAGGTGCTCCGGGTCCAGGTCCGGCGGCGCCTCGCACGTCGTGACCGCGAGCACCTGCAGCAGGTGCGACTGCAGCATGTCCCGCAGCGCGCCTGCCGTGTCGTAGTACCCGGCGCGGCCCTCGAGCCCCAGCTTCTCGTCGTAGACGATCTCGATCCGCTCGATGTGCTCGGCGGTCCAGGAGGACTCGAGCAGGCGGTTGTTGAAGCGGGTCGCGAGCATCGCGAGCGCGGCCCGCTGCCCGAGGAAGTGGTCGACGCGGTGGATCCGCTCCTCCGGCACCACCCGCCGCAGCGCCTCGTTCAGCGCCGTGGCGCTGTCCGCGTCGTCGCCGAACGGCTTCTCGACCGCGAGCACCGTGTGCTCGGGCAGGTCCAGGCCCTCGAGCACGGTCGCGACCTTCGACACGATCGACGGCGGCAGCGCGAAGTACACGACCAGGTCGCCGTCGACCCGCTCGAGCAGCGGCTTCCAGTCCTCGGCGGTCGTCGGGTCGGCCTGGACGTACGTCGTCGAGGCCAGGATCGCGGCGGCGGCCTCGCCGGTCGCCTGCACCTGCTCGAACGCGGCCCGGACCGTCTCCTGCCACTCGTCGGCACGGTCGGAGCGGCCGCTGCCGACGACGGTCAGCCCGTCGAGCAGCCGCAGGTCGGCGGTGTCGCCCCCGGCGATGAGGCTGCCGATGCCGGGCAGCAGGAGGCGCTTCGCGAGGTCGCCGCTGGCGCCGAGGATGAGCATCGTCGTGGAGGTCACGTCCGGAGCGTACGGAGGAGGCGCTGGACGGCGGGTGGATCCTCCCCGTGCGCGGCACGGGCGCCAGGTGCACGCCGCGTAGCGTGGCCGCGTGCCCACCTCCCCCTCCGCGCACGCGCTCGACGACGCCCTGCTGGCGCGCGTCCGCGACCGCGCGGCCGGTCACGACCGCGACGGCTCCTTCCCGCACGAGGACCTGGCCGAGCTGCGCGCCGCCGGCTACCTCGCCGCGCTGGTCCCCGAGGAGGCGGGCGGCTGGGGCCTCTCGCTCGAGGACCTCACGCGCGAGCAGTCCCGTCTCGCGGCGGCCGCCCCCGCCACGGCGCTGGCCGTGAACATGCACCTGGTGTGGACGGCCGTGGCGCGCATCCTGCACGACCGGGGCGACCCGTCGCTCGACTTCGTGCTGCAGGAGGCGGCCCAGGGCGAGGTCTTCGCGTTCGGGGTCAGCGAGGCGGGCAACGACCTCGTGCTGTTCGGCTCGACGGTGGAGGCCGCGACGCGACCCGACGGCTCCGTCGCCTACACCGGGACCAAGACCTTCACGTCGCTCTCCCCCGTGTGGACCCGGCTCGGCACCTTCGGCCTCGACGGGACGAGCGCGGACGCGCCGCGCATCGTCTGGGGCTTCCTGGACCGGGACTCCGCCGGGATCGAGGTGGTCGAGGACTGGGACCCGCTCGGTCAGCGCGCGACGCGCAGCGACACGACGCACCTGCGCGGCGCCGTCGCCCGCGCGGACCGCGTCGTGCGGCGACTGCCGCCCGGGCCGAACCCGGATCCCCTGGTGTTCGGGGTGTTCGTGGCGTTCGAGATCCTGCTCGCGGCGGTGTACGCGGGCGTCTCCCACCGCGCGGTCGAGCTGGCGGCGGAGGCGGCTCGGCGGCGGTCGTCGCTCCGGTCCGGCGGCGGACCGCGCTCCGACGATCCCGACGTGCGCCGCCGGGTCGCGACGGCCGCGCTGCTCGACGACGCGCTCGACCCGCAGATCCGGTCCCTCGCGCGGGACGTCGACGCGCTCGTCGATCACGGCTCCCTCTGGTTCGCGAAGGCCTCCGGGCTGAAGGTGCGGGTGACCGAGCAGGCGAAGGCGGTCGTCGACGCCGCGATCCTGGTCGGCGGCGGCAGCGGGTACGCGGCCTCGTCCGAGCTGTCCCGGCTCTACCGCGACGTGCTGGCCGGCGCGTTCAACCCCTCCTCCGCCGACTCCGCGCTGAGCACCATCGCCACCGCCGTCCTGGGGCCGCCGAGCGCCTGAGCCCCCGCGGCCTGCGAGGCCGACGACCGTGCAGGCGCGCGTTCCTACGCTGCCGGGGTGGACGACGAGACGCCCGAGCGGCAGCGGCACCCGGCGCTGATCCTGGCGATCTGCTGCCTCAGCCTCTTCATCGTCAGCCTCGACGCGACGGTGACGAACGTCGCGCTGCCCACGATCGGGAAGGAGCTGCACGCCGGCGTCACCGGGCTGCAGTGGACGCTCGACGCCTACACGCTGACGCTGGCCAGCCTGCTCGTCCTGGCCGGGTCGTCCGCGGACCGGCTCGGCCGGAAGCGGGTGTTCCGCATCGGGCTCGTCGTGTTCGGACTCGGGTCGCTCGCCTGCAGCGCCGCCCCGACCGACGGGTTCCTCATCGCCGCACGGGTGCTGCAGGCGCTCGGCGGCACGATGCTGAACCCGGTGTCCCTGTCCATCATCACCACCGCGCATCGCGAGCCGAGAGCGCGGGCGCGCGCCCTCGGGATCTGGGGAGCCGTCAGCGGCATCGCGCTCGGCTTCGGCCCCCTCGTCGGCGGGCTGCTCGTGGAGACGGTGGGCTGGCGGGCGATCTTCTGGGTGAACGTGCCCGTCGTGATCGCCGCCCTCGTGCTCACCACCCGCTTCGTTCCCGAGTCCCGCGCGGCCAGGCCGCGCCGCGTCGACCCGCTCGGTCAGGTGCTGGTGGTGCTGCTGCTCGCCGGCACGGTCTTCGGGATCATCGAGGGACCCGAGCTCGGCTGGACCTCGCCCGGCACGCTCGCCGCGTTCGCGGTCGCCGCGATCGCCCTCGTGCTGTTCGTCCCCGTCGAGCGGCGGCGCGAGCAGCCGCTGATCGACCCCCGGTTCTTCACCAGCATCCCCTTCGCGGGCGCGGTGGTCGCGGCGGTGCTGGCGTTCGGGTCCTGGAGCGCCTTCCTGTTCTCCAACACCCTGCTGCTGCAGGAGGTGAAGGGGTTCCCGCCGATCGTGACCGGGCTGCTGTTCATGCCGGCGGGCGTCGCGATCCTGATCGCGTCGCCGCTGTCCGGCCGCCTCGTCGGGGCCCGCGGCACGCGCCTGCCGATGTCGCTGGCCGGCATCCTGATCGCGGCGGCCGCGACGGCCCTGGCCTTCACCACCGCCTCCTCCCCCGTGGCGGTCGTCGCGGTCGTCTTCGCGCTCTTCGGACTCGGGTTCGGGCTGGTCAACGCGCCGATCACGAACACCGCGGTGTCCGGCATGCCGAACGACCAGGCCGGAGCCGCCTCCGCGATCGCGTCGACGGGCCGCCAGGTCGGCACCGCGCTGGGCATCGCGCTCGCCGGCTCGATCACCGGTGCGTCGGGCGCCGGTGGGAGGGTGCCGCGCTCGTTCGCGACGGACGCGCACCCGCTGTGGTGGACCGTCGTGGCCGCGGGGCTGGTGATCGTGGCGATCGGCTCGCTCAGCAGCACCCGCGCCGCCGAGCGCTCGAGCGAGCGGCTCGGCCCGCTGCTGCAGGACGCGGCGCGGTCCTGATCGACCGTCGCGCCGACCGCGCGGCGGAGGGCGGCACCCCGGGCTCGGTGTACACTCGACAGGCCGCTTCGGCGGCAGCCGAGGGTCTGTGGCGCAGCTGGTAGCGCACCTGCATGGCATGCAGGGGGTCAGGGGTTCGAGTCCCCTCAGATCCACCAGGCGTCCGGCTCGGTCCAGCTCCTCTCTCGCCAGAGGACGGACCGGGCCGTTCGTCGTCTCGAGCCCGGAGCGCAGGGTGCGATCACCGCGCTGCGTGCAACGGTCCGGCGGCACCTGCACGGATGCCCGATGTGATGTGCGCTCGATCCGATGCGCTGCCCCCGGACCTGCGGGCACTCCCATGCCGCGCGCCCCCGGGCTGCGCATAATGGCTGCCCACGACGTGGTGGACGGGGGCGACGGGTGGACGCAGCACGCGATGACACCGTCGCATCCGGCTCCGACGCGGCCCAGGACGACGCACGGTCGCCGATGGTCGAGCACCGCGTGTACCACGGTCCGGCCGGCCTGCGCGACCTGCCGGTCGAGGGCCGCTTCACCGCCCCGGACCCCGACGCGTTCGAGGCCGTGATGACCCGGGTGCGGCTCGGCCAGCTCGTCCTGCGCCGTACCGAGATGACGGCGCACCGCGCGATCATCGACGGCCGCCACGGCACCGGCGAGCCGGACATCCTCCGCCTGCTGACGGTGCAGGAGGGCGGCATGCTCGCCGCGGCGCCGGGCGGCAAGCCCATGCACCTCGGGCCCGGCGACGCCCTGTTCACCTGCCGCGAGCGCAAGTACATCTACCAGACGGACGGCCCGGTCGTCATCGTCGCCTCGACGCTGCCGGTGACGAGCCTCCCCACCGCGGTGCGGCGCTTCGAGCTCCTCCCCGTCGGTCCGCTGCCGCACTCGCCGCTGGCCGACGCCGTCGTCGACCTGATGGTGCACCTGTCGTCGCGGCTCGACGAGGCGTGGACGTTCGACTCGGACTACGCGGCCCGCGGCCTGATCGACCTGGAGACCGCGATCCTCACCGAGGTCCTCGGCCCGATCGAGCCGCTCGCCGGCCCGGACCGCGTCTACACCGCCGCGCTCGAGTACATCGAGCGGCACCTGAGCGACCCGGAGCTGCGGCCGCCGCAGATCGCGCAGGCGCTGGGCGTCAGCCTCCGCTACCTGCACCGGGCGTTCGACGACAAGGAGGCGACCGTGGCGCGGCACCTCCGCGAGCGACGCCTCGATCTGATCGCGGACGCGCTGCGCGCCGGACCGCGCCAGCCCTCGCTCGCCGCGCTGGCCGACCGGTTCGGCTTCAGCAGCCAGGACCGGCTGGCCCGCGCGTTCCGGCGCCGGTACGGCGTCTCGATGTCCGAGTACCGCGCGACGACGACCCCCGTCGGCTGAGCGGAGGACTCAGGACGCGGCGGCGCGCTCCTCGATGGGGATCACCGGGCAGTCCCGCCACAGCCGTTCGAGGCCGTAGTACGCACGGTCCTCCTCGAGGAACACGTGCACGACGACGTCGCCGAAGTCGAGCAGCTCCCAGTGCCCGGAGCCACGGCCCTCGCGTCGCTTCAGCGGCACGCCGACCGAGCCGAGCCGCTCGTCGACGGCGTCCGCGATGGCGCTGACGTTGCGCTCGCTGCTGCCCGAGACAATGAGGAAGGCGTCCGTGAGGGCGAGCCGGCCGGAGACGTCGAGCGCCACCAGATCCGTCGCGTTCCTCGAGACGGCGGCCTCCGCCGCCTCCTGCACCTGGGATCTGATCTGTGGCTGCTCCATCTGAGCGATCAGAATAGCTTGAGCACCCAGCTGCCGACGAGCAGGGTCACCACACCCACAGCCATCGCACCGGCCACGATCGCGAGCACGGTCGGCAGCACGTTGCCCCGGCGGCTCGGCGGACCCGCGAACCGGCGGTCGTGCGGCGCACCGCTGACGGCCTTGGAGGCGCGGACGGGCGCGACGCCCGAGGCCGGCTCGTCCTGCGCCGCCTCGTAGAGCCGGTCGATCTCCTGCGAGTCGTACAGGTCGCTCGGCGCACCCGTCGTCGACAGGCTCCTCGACAGGTTCATCGACCCGGTGATGAAGATGTCGCCGTGCGAGTCGAGCGCCTGCGTCAGATCCGGTGACCCGTCGTTCGGGATGATCAGGGCGTTCGTGGAGCCGTGGGAGCCCTGCACCGAGCGGCTGAGCAGGCCGGTGAAGCCGTCCTGCACGTCCTCCTCGTCGGCCCAGGCCATCCCGGGGGCCTGCTGGCGCTGGGCGGCCTGCGGCTCGGCGGGCTGCTGCCGCGCCTTGCGGATCAGGGCCTCGAACCCGGCCAGGTCGGTGACCTCGCTCTGCGGGCCCAGCTGGCCGGCCTCGAACTGCGCGGCCTGGAACCCGGCGCCGGCGTGCGGCTCGACGAACGGCATCGGCGCCTGGGCCGGCACCGGGCTCGAGAACGCGGACCTGGGCTGCGCGCCGTACCGGTCCTCGGGCTCGATGAACGCCGGATCCACGCTGGCGTCCGACCAGTCGTCGCGGTGGTCGGCGGGGACCGACGGGATCGGGCTGGAGAAGGTGAGGGCGTCGTCGCCGGACGGCTCCGAGAAGGCGTGCGGCAGCCCGACGGGGTTCGTCAGCGAGGTCGCCGGCACCGGGTCGGTGGCCTGCAGCGGGATCGCGATCGTCGGCTCGGGCGCGTACGGCTCGTCGTAGTAGCCGTCGTCCTCGTAGTCGTAGCCCTCGAAGCCGGCCGGCTGCCGCTGGTGCTCCACCGGCGGTCCGGCCTGCTGGGTGCGGTCCTCGAACCCGAAGCGCGTCGCTTCCCGCGGCGCCGGCACGACGGGCGGCTGCGGAGCGGCCCGCGGGGCCGGTCGGCCGGGGTCGGCGAACAGCTGGGACGGGAGGCCGTCCTCGCGCAGATCGGTGGTCTCGCGCTCGCGACGGGCGCGGCGGCTCAGGCCGCCGTCGTCGTACGCGGCAGGCTGCTGCGGGAACGCCGCGGGGCGCTGCTGCGGCTGCTGCCGCGCGGGCGCCTGGGGCTGCTGGTACGCCGCGGGCGGCTCGTACGCGGCGGGCGCCTGAGGCTCCGGAGCGCGTCGCAGCACGGCGTCGCGGACCCGGTCGAGCAGCTCGCCGTTCACGCTGCCGGCGTCGCCGCGCGGCGTCGCCGCCGGCGCTCCCGGAACGGCGGTGCGGAACGCGGCCTGTTCGTTCGACGGGCCCGATCCGGGGCGCCGCTCACCCGTCAGCGCCTTCCAGATGTCCTGCGTGTCGCCGACGTTGAAATCCTGGTCGGGCGCGAAATCCGCGCCGTAGTCGCGCGCTTGGAAGTCGACCACTCCCGAGGGGTGGGGCTGCTTCTCCGCGAGCGCCTCCGCAGCGCGGCGCTCGGCCTCGCGAGCCTCGCGGCGGCTCATCGGCGCCCCTGAAACCGGGTCCACGGCGGCCCCGCCCGCGCCCCCGCGCATCTGCTGGTCCTGCCACGACGTCATGCTTCGCTCCTGTACAGCCGGTGCTTGCTGATGTACTGAACCACACCGTCCGGCACGAGGTACCAAACCGGGGCGCCGTGTCGCACACGCGCTCGGCAATCGGTCGAGGAGATCGCCAGGGCGGGCACCTCGAGCACGCTGACGTCCCCCTGCGGCAGGCCGGACACCGACAGCTGATGGCCCGGCCGGGTCACCGCGACGAAGTGGGCGAGGCCCCACAGCTCGTCGAGGTCCTTCCACGTGACGATCTGCGCGATCGCGTCCGCGCCGGAGATGAAGAAGAGGTCGGCGTCGGGATGCTGCGCGGCGAGGTCGCGCAGGGTGTCCACCGTGTAGGTGATGCCGCCCCGGTCGATGTCGACGCGGGACACCGTGAAGCCGGGGTTGGAGGCGGTGGCGACCACCGTCATCAGGTACCGGTGCTCCGGCTCCGTCACCGTGCTCTTGTTGGACGGCCGGTTGGTCGGGACGAACACGACCTCGTCCAGCTCGAAGACGCGCTGCACCTCGCTCGCAGCGACGAGGTGTCCGTGGTGGATCGGGTCGAACGTGCCGCCCATCACGCCGATGCGACGGCGGGTGCTCCCCGGGGAGCGGGCGGCGCTCAGCGCGCTGACGGCTGCCCCGTCAGTGGCCCTGCGGCGTGCCGTGATCGGCCTTGCCGCCCGCGTGGCGGTGCGCCACGTCGCGGTAGGACCAGGCCACCGCGCCGAGCAGGGCGAACACGCCGATGGCGATGAGCGGGAACACGACGCTCGGCACGGGGAGCTGCTGCTCCTGGAAGGTGCCGGATGCGGCGAGCACGACCGAGGCGAGCGACATGCGGATCCTCCTTCTCCCGCCGGTGTCCGGCGGGCTGGGCCAGTGTACGGGCCGCCCCGCGTCAGGCCCTGGTCTGCCCGGTGCCGCGCACCAGCCACTTGGTGCTGGTCAGCTCCGCGAGCCCCATCGGGCCGCGCGCGTGCAGCTTCTGCGTGGAGATGCCGACCTCGGCGCCGAAGCCGAACTCGCCGCCGTCTGTGAAGCGGGTGGAGGCGTTCACCATCACGACGGCGGAGTCGACTTCGGCGAGGAAGCGCTCCGCGTTCCGCAGCGACTCCGTGACGATCGACTCGGTGTGGTGGGTGGACCACCTGGCGATGTGCGCCATGGCGGCGTCGAGGTCGTCGACCACCGCGACGGCGAGGTCCATCGAGTAGTACTCCGCGGCCCAGTCCGCGTCGGTGGCGGGCTCGAGGCCCGGCACCACGGCCCGGGTGCGCTCATCGGCGTGCAGCGTGACGCCGGCCTCGGTGAGTGCGCCGAGCACGGCGGGCAGCAGGCGCTCGGCGGCCGACGCGTGCACCAGCAGCGTCTCGGCGGCGTTGCAGACGGCGACGCGGTGGGTCTTGGAGTTCAGCACGATCGGGATGGCGGTCGCGACGTCGGCGCTCTCGTCGAGGAAGACGTGCACGACGCCCGCGCCGGTCTCGATGACCGGTACCGTCGCCTCCTCCACCACCGCCTTGATCAGGCCGGCGCTGCCCCGCGGCACGAGCAGGTCCACGAGCCCCCTTGCGCGCATCAGCTGCGCGGCGCCGTCGCGGCCGAACTCGTCGATGGTCTGCACGGCGTCGGCCGGCAGCCCAGCGGCCTCCAGCGCGTCCTGGATGACGGCGACGAGCGCGGTGTTGGAGTGCTGCGCCGCCGTGCCGCCGCGCAGCACGACCGCGTTGCCGCTCTTCAGCGCGAGGGCGGTGATGTCGACGGTCACGTTCGGCCGGGCCTCGTAGATCGCTCCGACGACCCCGAACGGCACCCGGACCTGTGTCAGCTGCAGCCCGTTGGGCAGGGAGCTGCCGCGCAGGACGTCGCCGACCGGGTCCTGCAGGCGCGCGATCGCGAGCACCGCGTCGGCGAGGGCCGCGACGCGCCGCTCGTCCAGGGTGAGCCGGTCGATCAGGCCGGCCGAGAGACCCGACTGCCGCGCGGCGGCGAGGTCCTGCGCGTTCGCGGCGACGACCTCGGCCGAGCGGGCGAGCAGGGCGTCGGCGATCGCCTCCAGCCCGCGGTCCTTCGCCGCGGTCGTCGACGTCGCGAGCGTCGTGGACGCCGCCTTCGCGGCGCGGAACCGCGCCTCCGCGGTGTCGAGCCCTCGCGACTCCAGCACGTCCGTCATGGGCCGAGTCTAGGGACGGCCCGCGATGGTCTCGAGGCTCGCTGCGCTCGCATCTCGACCAGCCGAAGCGGACGACCGGACCTGATCAGGTGGCCGGCTCGAACCAGGTGCCGACGCGCTCGCCGGTGAGCGCGGCGTCGACCCGGTCCGTCGCGGTGAGCAGCACGGCGATGCCCGCGTCGGCCGCCATGCGGGCGGCGGCGAGCTTCGTCGCGGCTCCCCCGGTGCCGACCCCGGTGTTCGACTCGGTCACGAGCACCTCGGTCAGCGGGTCGCCGGCCGCGACGAACGGGATCCGGACCGCGCCCGCCTGCTCCGGCGGCAGGGTGTACAGCGCGTCGACGTCCGACAGCAGCACGAGCAGGTCGGCGGAGATCAGGCGAGCGACGAGGGCCGCGAGCCGGTCGTTGTCGCCGAACCGGATCTCGTGGGTGGCGACGGTGTCGTTCTCGTTCACGATCGGCAGGATCCGCAGCGCCAGCAGGGTCTCGAGCGCCCGCTCAGCGTTCCTGCGGTGGGTCGGGTTGTCGATGTCGCCGGCCGTCAGCAGCACCTGGCCGGCGGTGATGCCGTAGGCGTCGAGCCGCTCCTGGTACCGCTTGACGAGCAGGCTCTGCCCGACCGCGGCGGCGGCCTGCTGCACGGCCAGGTCCGTCGGCCGCTCCTGCAGGCGGAGGTACGGCATACCGGTCGCGATCGCGCCGGACGACACCAGCACGACCTCGACGCCGCGGGCGTGCGCGGCCGCGAGGGCGTCGACGAGCGGCGCGATCTGCGCGGCGCGCTCCCCGCTGATGGAGGAGGACCCCACCTTCACGACGATGCGCTGGGCGGCGTCGATCACCTCCGGCGTCCGCGGCGCCGTCACGACTCGAGGTCCTCGCGGGTGGCGCGCTCCGCGGACCGCTCCTCCTCCAGGTCGGCCCGGGCGGCGCTCTTCGCGTCCATCCGCTCCTTGTACGACTGCCGGCGCTCCTCGGTGGAGCGGCGGACCCCGCCGCTGAAGCGCTGGTCGGTGCCGCGAGGACCGACCGCGAGCTCCGCCATGGACGTGAGGGTCGGCTCCCAGTCGAAGACGACGCCGTCGCCCTCGCCGATCACGACCGCCGAGCCCGGGCGTGCGCCGGCCTTGAAGAGGCCCTCCTCGACGCCGAGCTTCGCGAGCCGGTCCGCGAGGTAGCCGACGGCCTCGTCGTTGGTGAAGTCGGTCTGCTGCACCCAGCGCTCCGGCTTCGCGCCGACGACGCGGTACAGCGTCTCGGTGCCGCCCTCGACCCGGACGGTGAAGGGGATCTCGTCGACCGCCTTCGGCCGGACCACGATGCGCGGGCGCAGCGCCTCCTCCGCCAGCCGCGCGGCGCGGTCGGCGCCGATGATCGCGGCGAGGGCGAATGAGAGCCCGCCGAGGCCCTCATGGCTCGCGGCCGACACCGCGAAGACCTGCAGCCCGCGGGCCTCGAGGTCGGGGCGCACCAGCTCGGCGAGGTCGCGCGCGTCGGGCGAGTCGACCTTGTTCAGCGCGACGAGCTGCGGCCGGTCGACGAGCGGGACGGCGCCGTCCGGCACCGGGTACGCGGCCAGCTCCGCGATCACGACGTCGAGGTCGCTGAGCGGATCGCGGCCGGGGTCGATCGTCGCGCAGTCGAGCACGTGCACGAGCACGCTGCAGCGCTCGATGTGGCGCAGGAAGTCGAGGCCGAGGCCGCGGCCCTCGCTGGCGCCCTCGATGAGGCCGGGGACGTCCGCGATCGTGTAGCGCACGCTGCCCGCCTCCACCACGCCGAGGTTCGGCTGCAGGGTGGTGAACGGGTAGTCGGCGATCTTCGGCCGGGCCGCGGACATCGCGGCGATGATGCTCGACTTGCCCGCGGAGGGGAACCCCACGAGCGCGGCGTCGGCGATCGTCTTCAGCGTGAGGCGGACGTCGAGGGCGTCGCCCTCCGTGCCCAGCAGCGCGAAGCCCGGGGCCTTGCGCTTCGGGGTGGCGATGGCGGCGTTGCCGAGCCCGCCCCTGCCTCCGGCCGCGGCGACGAAGCGCATGCCGGGCTCGATCAGGTCGACGAGCGGCAGCCCATCGGCGTCGGTCACGACGGTGCCGACCGGCACCGGCAGCTCCAGCGGCTCGCCCGCGGCCCCCGCGCGGTCGTCGCCCGCGCCCGGGCGGCCGCTGCCGGAGGAGCGGTGCGGCGACCGGTGGTACCCGAGCAGCGTCGTCACCTGCGGATCGGCGACGAGCACGATGTCGCCGCCGTCGCCGCCGTTGCCGCCGTCGGGGCCGGCGAGCGGCTTGAACTTCTCCCGGCGGATCGATACGCAGCCGTTGCCGCCGTGCCCGGCGCTGAGGTGCAGCGTCACCGCGTCGACGAACGTCGCCATGGCGAGCCTCCTCTGTCCTTCTCGATGCAGTCCTCGTACATGCGGAACGGGCGGGTCCTCGTCAGGATCCCGCCCGTTGCCGATCGATCAGTGCGTCAGGCGCCTGCGGTCTCCAGGACGGGCTGCGCCGGGACGACGATGTTGACGACCTTGCGGCGCCCCTTGGCGCCGAACTCGACCGCACCCGCCTCGAGGGCGAAGAGGGTGTCGTCCTTGCCGCGGCCCACGTTCGCGCCGGGGTGGAAGTGCGTGCCGCGCTGGCGGACGAGGATCTCGCCGGCCTTCACGACCTGGCCGCCGTAGCGCTTGACGCCGAGGTACTGCGCGTTGGAGTCGCGACCGTTGCGGGTCGAGCTCGCGCCCTTCTTGTGTGCCATGGTCTGCTCCTCAGCCGATCGCGGTGATGCGGACGCGGCTGAGCTCCTGGCGGTGGCCCTGGCGCTTCTTGTAGCCGGTCTTGTTCTTGAACTTCTGGATGACGATCTTCG
>NZ_CAXTOQ010000050.1:0-20311 GCF_964245895.1 uncultured Amnibacterium sp. | reverse complement strand
AGAAGCCCCAGCCGGCGAGCAGCGCGAGCGGCACGCCGATCAGCCCGACGACCGGCCAGTTCCAGTCGCCGAGCAGGAAGGTCAGCGTCGCCAGCACCGGCAGGTGCACCAGGTAGAGGCTGAACGAGATCCGGCCCAGGAACTGCGGCACGCGCCGCTCAAGCAGGCGCCGCAGCCCCGTGTCCGCACCGGCGGCGACGACGATCCCGACCGCGCCCAGCGCCTCCAGCCCGAGCAGCGCGTGGCTGCCGTCCGTGCCCATCGGCACCCATGCCGCGAGCAGGAACTGGACGATCAGCACCAGGAGGCTGCCCGGCAGCACGACCGCGAGCACGCGCTTGGCGCGCCGGGAGGCGCTCCAGGCCTCGAGGCGCCGCAGCCGCACCGCGACGAGGGTGCCGAGGAAGAACACCGGCAGGTACTCGAGCGCCTCGATGCCGCCGACGCAGCCCGCGACGCAGAGCCCCACCGCGGCGAGCCCGGTCGGCAGCCACCAGCGCTGCAGCAGGATCGCGACGACCAGGAAGCCGGGCAGCAGCAGGGAGAAGAGGAACTCCCACCGCAGCGTCCACAGCACGTTGTCGTGCGGGACGCTGTGCATCACGAGCGACCACTGCCCGATCAGGTACGGCCAGCTCCAGTCGGTCTGCACCTGCCGGGCGATCCACGAGCCGCCGGTGACCTGCTGCGGCACCCGCGGCACGACCAGCAGCAGGAGGGTCGCGAAGGCGATCGCGGCCCACGCCGGCAGGAACAGGCGCACGACGCGGCTGGCGACCAGCCCGGGCCACGAGAAGTCGATCCGCTTGAGCGCCGGCAGCACCACCACGAGCCCGGACAGGACGAAGAACACGAGCACGGCCTCGTGGCCCGCCGTCAGCAGCTTGAGCGGCGTGCGCTCGAGCCACCACCAGGCGCTCCAGGCGGCCGGCTCGCCCGCCGGCTGCGACACCGGCGCCGCGATCAGCGACAAGTGGTGCAGCACCACGATGAACGCGGCGACGCCGCGCAGGCCGTCGAGGGCGTGCAGGCGGTCGCGGTTCCTGCGCCTCGGCACCGCGGGCGTCGCGGCGATCAGGGGCGCAGTCGGCTGCTCCCGCTGCGCGGCGGTCCCGAGCGTCACCCGGCGTCGCCGGCACCGGGAGGGAGGGGGCGCGGCGGCATCCGGGAACGGTACCCGGTCGCCCTCGGGGCCGCCCCTGCGCGCCTGAGGGATCGGCCTGACTCCCCGGGACGAGGACTCGCCCCGTCCGGGCGCGGGCGGCGGGACCTCGTCAGCGGAAGACGCGGATCCCGCGCGCCTCCTGGTCGGCTGCACCGACCGGGTAGCCGGCGACCGCGTCGGCGCCCGCGTAGCTGACGGCCGCGAACAGGCCGTCGGCGCCGCGCAGCACGAGCAGCCCCTTCGCCACCGGCACGGCGACGGAGCCCTTCGCGGGCACCTGCACGGTCGCGGGGGTCGCGCCCGACAGCGTGACGCTGCGGGCCCTGCCGGTCCCGGCGATCGTCAGCACGGGGGCGGGCGCGTCGACGACCGCGACGGAGGCGGTGCCGGTCAGCGTGGGGGCGGCCGCGAACCAGGCCAGGTCGATGCCGCGCGCCGTGGAGGTGGTGCCGACGCTCGCCGCGCCGGCGGCGGCCGACGACGAGGTGTCCGCCGGGCCGTCGCCGCCCACGAGGCCCGCGTCGGTGCCGACGGCGGCTCCCGCGCCGGTGGTCGTCGGAGCGCCCGCCGCGGAGTCGTCGGGCGTGGACGAGGCGCCGGCGTCGCCGACGACGCTGGTCCGCACGCCGGTCACGAGCGGGCGGTCCGCCGCGACGCGCACGGTGTAGGTGCCGTCCGCGAGCCCGGGGACGGGGAAGTCGGTGACGACGCCCGCCGCGACCCGGCGACCGACGGTGACGGCCTGCCCGCCCGCGTCGGGCGTCGCCGTGATCGTGACGTCCGCGGCCACCCGGCCGGGCACCAGCACCCGGACGACCGTCGCCAGGTCGGCGGAGTCGTCCGCGCGGGCCGCGGTCGCGACCGCGGCCGCCCCGGCGACCCGCACCCCGGGCACGACCTGCGCGGTCGTGGGCGCGGCGGTCGGCCCGACCAGGTCGACGCCGCCCGACTCGAGGCCCCTGACCGTGCGCTGCTCCAGCGCGGCGCCGACGAGCCCGCCGGAGGAGGTCACGCGCACGACCACGCCGCCGGCGGAGGGCGCGACGCCCGCCAGGGAGACGGCGCGTCGCCCCTCCGCCGGCACGACGAGATCGCTGATCGAGGCCGCGTCGACGGGCCCCTGCTCGCTCCAGACCCGCACCCGCACCTGCGCGGGGACGGCGGAGGCGTTCGCCAGGGTGAGCACGGTGGTCCGCCCGGTGGTCGTGGCGCCCGCCGCGAACCACAGGTCGCTGCGCGGTGCGGTGCACGCCGTCGCGGCGAGCCCGGCCGCGTCGCCCGTCGTGACCTGCTCGACCTGGGCGCCCGCGATCGCGCCGGCCTTCGCGGCGGCGGGCGCCGACAGCACCCGCGGCGCCGTGCCGCCCTTCACGTCGCCGCGGTCGAGCGCGGTGCTGGTCGGCGCGGTGCCGCCGACGGTGCCCGCGACGCGGGTCGGCCTGCCCGTCGCGGTGAGCGCGGACGCGTTCGCGCTGTCGGCGCCCACCGCGATCGCAGGGCCGGGGCACACGAGGGACTGGGCCGCGGATGACGGCGTCGCGACCATGGCCGAGTCGGTCACGCCGAAGGCCGGCAGCTGCCCGACGACGCCCGCGGCGACGACGCCGAACACGACGAGGCCGGCGGCGCCCGCGATGCGCAGGTTCACCGCCACGAGCCCACCTCCTCCGCCGGGCGCGCCGTGGCGGGCTGCAGCTCGCGGACCATCGCCTGCTCGGGGGTGCGGATCACCGGCTGCTGCTGCGGGATCGACCGCGTGTCGACGCTCGGCGCCTGCGCGGTCGGCAGCGGCCGGAACCGGGTCGCCAGCCGGGAGGTGGGCAGCGCCAGCAGCGCGGTCAGCCCCAGCACGAGCGCCTGCAGGGTGAGCACCGCCACGCCGATCGGGCTGCCGGTGTTCGACGGCCCGCGCAGCAGCAGGGGCTCGCCGTCGGTGCGCAGGCCGCCGAAGCGGTACAGCGTGCCGGCGGAGGTGGTGGAGACCTCGGCGAGCAGGGGGTTCGCGCCCAGCGCCCCCCTGGCCTGCGCCAGGGTCGCCGCGGCGGCCGGCGCGGTCGTCGGCTGCAGCAGCACATACCCGACGCGGTATGCGTCGAGCCCCTTCGCGAGGTCGTCGCCGGTCGGCTGCACCAGTCCCGCCGCGAGCCGCGCGAGACCGGCGGAGGCGCCGAAGCCCGCGGTGGACGAGAGCGTGCTCAGGGTCTCGAGCGTCTGCCCCTCCCCCCGGATCAGCCGGGACCGGTACCCGCCGTCCGGCTGGGGCGCGAGCGTCAGCATGCCGAGGTCGGGGATGTCCTGCGCCTCCGCGGCGACCAGCGCCGGAACGGTCGAGCCGTCCGTCACCCGCACGGCGGCCGTGCCGAGCAGGACGCCGAAGAGCACGGGCGACACGGCGGCGAGCATGGCGGCGACCGCGGTGAAGCCGATCGCGGCGGCGCTGCCCGCGCGGGCGCGGGCGAACAGGTGCCGGTTCGCACCAGGCGGCAGCGCGCCGGCCGCGGCGAGGCGGTCGAGGCCGCACACGGCCGCCTCCAGCACCCCGAGCCACGCGATGCTGACCCCGCCGCCCGGCCAGGCGGGGATCGGGGTCGTGCCGTCGGAGACGACGAGCAGCCGGGTCGCGAGCACCGCGAGCAGCAGGCCGCCGACGCCGACCACGCCGATGCGGATCGGCACGCTTCGGCGCGGCCAGAACAGGCCGACCAGCGCGACGAGCAGCAGGGGGATCCCGAGCGCCCACACGAAGATCGCGGCCGTGTCGGCCTGCAGGCCGAGCGGCGCGGTCAGCCCCTCCCACGCGTCGATGCTCCAGGCCGGCCACCCTGCGGCGATCTGCAGCACGGTCGACAGCCCGGTCGGCAGGCCGAGCACGGAGGCGGACGCGGCGGGCGACGCAACGGGGCCGGGGTCGGCCAGCACGCCGATCAGGCGGCCGTTCGCGGCCTGGTCCGCGATGAGCGGCAGGAAGAGCGCGGCCGTGGGCAGCGGCAGCGCGGCGATCCGCACGATGCGCACCCGGTCGGGCCGCGTGCCGGCGAGCGTCAGGCCGCCGGCGACCAGCCAGACCACGAGGAGGAGGGGCAGCAGCACCGGGGAGCACGCGGCGATCAGCGCGCAGAGCAGGGCGAGCCAGGCGGACGCCGTCCACGACCGGCTCGCGCGGAACGCGGCCAGCAGGGCGAACGGCGCGGCGAGATGGATGAGCACCCCGCCGATGCGGCCGGCGTCGAGCGCGACGACGAGGGACGGCGCGGCGGCCCAGAGCAGCCCGCCGACGACGCGCAGCGGGCGGCGGCGGGTGAACCGGGCCGTCGCGAGCCAGCCGCCCGCGGCGGCGATCGGCAGCGCGAGCAGCCACAGCCCGACGACCGCGGCGGACGGGTGCCAGAACGTGATCGTGCCGAGCAGCGCCAGCACGACCGCGAACGGGTCCGCCGGCCCGACGAAGCCGGCGCCGAGCGGGTGGACGCCCCAGCCGACGCTGCGCCACAGCGAGTGGAGGTCGCCGAGCGGCAGCAGCTGCCCGCCGGAGAGCGCGTCCGCGCCGAGCAGCGGCTGCAGCAGCACGAGGGAGACGGCCGCCATCGCGAGCACCGTCCCCATGCCGCCGCTCGTGAAGAAATGGACCGGCTCCTCCCGCACCGCCGGCCTGCTGTTGTCCCGGGCGAGCGCGCGCCGGTGGCGCACCTCCCGCCAGGGCTGGCGCAGCGGCGCGATCGCCGCCCAGCCGACGCTGCGCTGCTGCGCGATGCGGCTGCGGGATCGCGCGACGGGCGCGAAGCAGGTGGTGACCACGACGAGCGCGGCGAGCAGCTCCGCCGGAGCGCCTCCGGGCTGCTTGCGCAGGATCTCGCCGATCGCGCGCAGCACCCCGAGCGGCAGCACCGAGAGCCAGTGCAGCGGCACGAGCGGCAGGCGCGCGTAGGTGAGGCGCCGGTGCAGCTGCGCCTCTCTGCGCAGCCGGGTCCGGCGGGCGTAGCCCGTGGAGGCGCCCAGCAGCCGCGTTCCCGGCGCGTCCGGGCCGGCGGAGCGGATCCGGGCGTCGGGCACGAGCTGCACCCGGTACCCGGCGAGGCGGGCCCGCACGCAGAAGTCGAGCGCGTCGTCGACGGCCGGCAGCGCCCGGTCGAACCCGCCGAGCCGCTTCCAGGCGTCCGCTCGCACGAGCATGCCACCGGCCGCGACGCCGAGCACGTCGCTGTGCCGGTCGTACTGCGCCTGGTCGAGCTCGGGCTCCGCCATCTCGACGGCGGTCCCCCAGGGCGTCATCGTCTCGCCGAAGGACTGGAGGTAGGCGGGCGCGTCCCACTGCATCCGCTTCGGGCCCGCGACCGCCACGGACGGCGACGCCTCCACCGAGCGCAGCAGCCGCTCCAGGGCGGTGGGCTCCGGCGCGTTGTCGTTCGCGAGGAGCCACAGCCACTCCTCGTCGGAGGTCGTGATGCCCGCCGCCTTCACCCCCGTCTCGGCGGCGTGACCGAAACCCGCTCTCGCGGCGACCCGGGCGTGCACGGTGGGTTCGACCCCGTCGATGATCGCGCCGGTGACCGGGCTCGAGCCCAGCTGCACGACGACGAGGCGGTCGGGCAGGCGCGTCTGCAGCGTGATCGCGTCCAGCGTGTCCCGCAGGTGGTCGGCCCCGTCCGCCGCGATCAGGATCGCGGTGACAGTTCTCGGCACCGGAACACGGTAGGCGGGAGCGCGCCGACACGCCGCGCCGCCGCGCCGCCCGGGTCAGGACCCGTGGCACCGGCCGGACACGCGGAACGGCCGGGGCCCATGTCGGGTCCCCGGCCGTTCCGGATGCAGCGGATGCCGCGTCAGGCGGTCTTGCGCAGCTTCCGGCGCTCGCGCTCGGAGAGCCCGCCCCAGATGCCGAAGCGCTCGTCGTTCTGCAGCGCGTACTCGAGGCACTGCGAGCGCACCTCGCAGGACGTGCAGATGCGCTTCGCCTCGCGGGTCGATCCGCCCTTCTCAGGGAAGAACGCCTCCGGATCGGTCTGCGCGCAGAGCGAGTCTGCCTGCCAGCCCAGCTGGTCGCTCTCGTCCTCGACGACGCGGCGAACGCTCGGCACACCCAGGTTGACCGGGTCGACGAACCAGTCGCCCGGAACCGATGCCTGGAAGGGGGAAACGGTCATTGAAGATCGTCCTCTCATGGCATCCGGAGCCCCGCGCTCCGAATGCGTGGGAGCAATTACACACATGTGCTTCAGAGGCGCGCAAGAGCGGATTCGTGCAGTAGTGCAGAAGTCCGAGGCACTCGGGAACAGGTCGTCGACGTCCGGTCGAGACATGAACGGCAGGTGGCCCGATGCTTGGAATCGGCTGGAACCCGCCGTTCTGATCAGGGATTCTCTTCGATGCCGCCCACGGAACACGGGGTATCGCAGTCAACCTTCGACTGCTGCTCGAATGCTGGCGACACGCCGATAACGACAGTCGTCACGTAACACGACCGTTACATTCGAGCGGCTCGAGCTTCGAACGCCACTTCGAAGCATTCCGAATTCGGTTTCTTCAGTACCCCCCGAACGGGGGGCATCGGCACGAATTGACCGATGATGTGCGCCGATATCACGGCGCGATAACACCTGTCGAATCCGACACGCCGATCAGGCGTCGCGACGGGCCTGCCAGGCCGACTGGACCATCTCGGTCAGCGAGTGGCGCATCGCCCAGTCGAGATCCCGAGCCGCGAGCTCACCCGACGCCACGATGCGAGCGGGGTCTCCGGGGCGGCGCGGGGCGATCTCCGGCGCGAACCCGATGCCGGTCACCGCGGCGACCGTCCGCATGATCTCGCCGACGCTGACGCCGTCGCCCGAGCCGAGGTTGTAGACGGGCTCGATCGGCTCGCCCGCGGCGAGGCGACGTGCAGCGGCGACGTGGGAGACGGCCAGGTCGGCGACGTGGATGTAGTCGCGCACGCACGTGCCGTCGGGGGTCGGGTAGTCGTCGCCGTTGATCCGCGGCGTCCTGCCGTCCAGCAGCGCGTCGAAGACGAGCGGGAACAGGTTGTGCGGGCTGGTGTCGTAGACCTCGGGGCTGCCCGAGCCGACGACGTTGAAGTAGCGGAGGGAGGTGTGGGCCAGGCCGTTCGCGCGGCCCTGGTCGGCGAGCAGCCACTCGCCGATCAGCTTCGACTCGCCGTACGGCGACTCCGGCGACTTCGGCGTCGCCTCCGTCACCAGGTCGGTGTCGGGCGTGCCGTACACCGCCGCGGACGACGAGAACACGATCCGGGTGACGCCGGCGTCGGACATCGCGGCCAGCAGCACCGCAGTGCCGGTCACGTTCTGCGCGTAGGTGTGCAAGGGCCGCTGCACCGAGACGCCCGCGTACTTGAAGCCCGCCACGTGGATGACGCCCTCGACCTCGTGCTCGCCGAAGGTGCGCTCCAGCAGCTCGCCGTCCAGGATCGAGCCGCGGACGAAGGGCACCCCCTCCGGCACGAACTCGTGGTGCCCGCTCGACAGGTCGTCCAGCACGATCGGGTCGAGGCCTGCCTCGCCGAGCGCCCGCACGACGTGCGCCCCGATGTAGCCGGCGCCGCCCGTGACCATCCACGTCATGATCGGGACCCTAGCCCGGCGGGCCGACGCCGCCAGGGGTGCCGTGCGGGCGCGCCTCCGACTTCGGCTACGCGGGTTCCGGTCACCGGATCAGTTCCGCCAGCACCGGCCAGGCTGCGGCGATCGAGGCGGCCGAGGCGGTAGCGACCAGCGCCGCCAGCACGGTCGGCCCGGCGGCCGACGACCGCATGGGCGCCCGGTCCGCCCCGGGGCGGACGACCGCGGCCTGCGCCTCACCCAGCGTGCGGAAGCGCCCGATCGGCTCGCTCTCGGCGTCCACGGCCAGCCAGCGGCGACCGCGCTCGACGGTGCCGAGGTGCCGGCCGTCGCGGCGGGCGGCGAGGACCCCCCTGCGCAGCGTGCGCCAGCGGATCCGGTCCTGATCACCCATGACGACCTCCTCGGTCCAGCTCGACGCTGGATCCGGACCGTAAGCGCAGCCTCGGACATGCGGGTGAACCGTCAGTGAATGGAGGATGGGGGCGTGTGCGGACGCTACGTGGTGACGAAGGCCGTGAACGACCTCCTCCCCGACCTGCTGGGCGGGCTCGGCGGGCTGCCCGACGACTACAACGTCGCGCCGACCGCGCTGGTGCCGGTGGTGCGCGACCGGCACGGCGAGCGCGTGCTGCCGGCGGTGCGGTGGGGGTTCCTCCCCTCCTACGCGAAGGACGCGAAGCAGAAGCCGCAGCCGATCAACGCGCGGATCGAGACGGTGGCGACGTCCGGGATGTTCAAGCGCGCCTTCGCGCGGTCGCGGTGCATCGTGCCGGCCCTCGGGTACTACGAGTGGGTCGTGACGCCGACCGGGAAGCAGCCGCACTACATCCACGCGCCGGAGGCGGGGCTCGCGATGGCCGGGGTGCTGTCCGCGTGGGCCGACCACTCGAAGGCGGACGACGACCCGGAGCGGTGGCTCGTGTCGATGGCGATCATCACCCGCGACGCGCACGTCTCCCCGGGCGAGGTGCACGACCGGATGCCGGCCTGCCTGCAGCCGTCCGGCTACGCGCGCTGGCTCGACGAGTCCGCCTCCTCCGCCGACCTGCTGGACCTGCTGGAGGACGAGTCGCTGGCGGTCGCGAGCACCCTCGAGCACTTCGAGGTGAGCCGCGACGCGAACAGCGTCCGCAACAACGGCCCGGGCCTCATCGCCCCCCTCCCCTCCCCCTCCTGAAACCGCCCACTTGCCACTTTCTGCGGCCCGCACGGGGTGTCGTGTGCGGAAAGTGGCAAGCGCGCGGTTCATGCCGCGGCGAGCGCGCTTCCCACTCGTGCGGCGAGCGCGACGGGATCGGCGAGGTCCTCCTGAACGACGCGCACCACGGTCCAACCCATCGCGCGGAGCAGCTCGTACTTGCGGACGTCCTTCCGCCCCTGGCGCTTCGTGAAGTGGTCCTCGCCCTCGTACTCGACGAGCACCTTCCACGCCCGGTAGACGAGGTCGCACTCCGCCACCCAGGTGCCGTCGTCGTCGAAGACGTCGCCGTTGATCTGCGGCTCGGGGAGGCCGTTCCTGACGAGCAGGCGTCGCAGCTCGGTCTCCTTGGCCGAGCGCGAGCCCTCCCGCAGCTGGGGCAGCGCGCGCTCGAGCATCGCCTGCCTCGGCCGATCCCCGGCGGCGACAGCGGTGACCAGGTCGTCGAGCCGGAGGCGACCGGGTCGGTTCTTGGCGAGCAGGCTCTCCCCGGCGATGATCAGGTCCTCCATGCCGAGGATCGTCGCGAGCTGGCACCACGTCTCCCGCGCCGACGCGATGCGCAGGCCGTCGTGCGTCCAGATCAGCCCGGGGCGGTCGATCAGGTGGTGCCCCTTCACCAACCGGTCGCGAGGGGCGCGCACGTGCGGCGGGACGGCGACATGCAGGAGCATCCTCGACTGCAGCGCGAGCGGGAGCCACATCCACAGGAGCACCGCGGACGTCGCGTGGCTGAAGTACGCCTCCGACCTCATCTTCGGCGCGTAGGCGCGCGCCAGGTCCTCGACCGTCTGCGGCTCGTCGTACGACCGCACGCCGGCGAACGGCCGGATCCATCGTCCGCTGCGGAGCTCACCGGCCGTGTACCCGGCGGCGAGCCCCTCCTCGAGGGAGAACGGCCCGTCGGTGCCGGCGTCGTGCGTGGTCATGCGCGGGAGGGTGGCACCGCGGCGGACGCGCCGGTGCCCCCAGCCCTGTGGAGGAGCGGCGCGCCGCCCCCTCCACCGCGCGCTTGCCACTTTCTGCAGTTGACACCCCGTATCCGCTGCAGAAAGTGGCAAGCGCGCGGTGTGCGGCACGTGTGCGGTGGGGGTCAGAAGGCCGCGATCACGCCCTCGATCACCTGGACGGTGTCCTCCCAGCCCTCCACCGCGACGGTCGGGACGCCGAGCGCCTTCACCGGGTAGTCGTTGCCGTCGGGGTCGAGGCGGTCGCCGACGAAGAGCGTGTCCGCGAAGCCGATCCCGGTCAGCTCCGCCAGGCGCCGCATCCCGTACGCCTTGTCGATCCCCTGGCGCGTGATGTCGACGGAGGTGGAGCCGCCGCTGCGCACCTCCAGATCCGGCACCCGCTGCTGCACGGCGGCGCGGAGGCGGTTCTTCTTCTCCCCCGTCGGATCCCAGGCCTTCTTCGCGTCGAGCGGCGCCTGCTGGCCCAGCGCGGAGAACGTGATCTGCGACCCCCGGTCCTCGAGCGCGGGACCCCAGGTCTCGGCCGCCCACAGCCCGAGACGGCGCGCCTCCTGCTCCACCGCGCCCATGGCGCGCACCTTCTCGTCGTCGGTCAGGTCCTCCGCGTAGACGCACGTCAGCCCGTCGGCGGTGAGGCGCCAGTACTGCGTGCCGCACGTCGGCATCAGGTGGAGGCGGGCGGCGAGCGCATCGGGCAGCGCGCCGAGGCGCGCCACCAGCTGGGTCCGGAACTGCTCGATCTGCCCGCCGGAGATCACGCACACCTCGGACACCGCGAGCAGCGCGATCAGCGCCTCCCGCACCGGATCGGGGAGGGGCGCCTTCGACGGCGCGAGCGTGTCGTCGAGGTCGAACGCGGTCATCCGCGGTCGGGCCGGGGCGGGGAGCTGCACGCCGCAACCGTAGGACACCGCCCCGGCAGCCCCGTCCGCTGGACGCGAGCCAGGTAACGAACAGGTAACGACCCTCGGAACGTCATGGCTGCGTAGTTGCGGCGACCCCCGTTCGGGGGAAACCATGGAGCAGTCCCGAGTCAACGGTAACGACGCCCGAGCTCACCCTCCGCTCCGCCGTCACCCGACTGGCCGCAACGTGACAGAGGATCCATGCCTTCAGGAGCCCGCAGCGACGCTTTTCCCAGCAGCGGGGTGAGCGTGGCGCGAGTGAACGGCTTCGACGCCCCCGCGTTCGCCGCTCCCGACCTGGGCGTGCCGATGCGCCGGATCGGGTGGCGGGTCGGCTACCGCGTCGCGCTGATCACCACCGACGCGACGGCCATCGCCATCGCGCTGCTGTTCTCCCAGACGGTCCGCGAGCTGCGGGACCAGGCGAACTACACCGTGTGGGGCGTCGCGATCGGCGTCGTGTGGCTCGGCATGCTGGCCGCGATCAAGTCGCGCGAGTCCCGCCTGCTGGGATCCGGCACCACCGAGTACCAGCGGGTGGCGAAGGCCACGGGCGCGGCATTCGGCGCCTTCGCCGTGATCCTGGTGCTGCTGAAGATCGACATCGCCCGCGGCTACCTGCTGATCGCCCTGCCGGTCGGGCTGCTGCTGCTGCTCGTGGGCCGGCTGTTCTGGCGCTCCTGGCTGATCGCGCGCCGCCGGGAGGGGCTCTGCCTGATCGGGGCCGTCGTCGTCGGCACCCACCAGGACGCGACCCGGGTCACCAACGACCTCATCAAGCACCACCACGCGGGGTACCGGCCGATCGGCGTCGCCTACACGGACGGCACCGGCGGCGCGCGGTTCGCGGCCGTCGACGGCCGGCACGTGCCGCTGGTCGAGTTCGACGCCCTCGCGGACACGGTGCGGGCCACGCACACCAGGGCCGTCATCGTCGCGGGCGAGCTGCCCGGCGGGCGCGACGCCATCCAGGACCTCGGCTGGCGGCTCGAGAACTCGAAGACCGAGCTGATCCTCACCTCGCGTCTCACGGACGTCGCGGGGCCGCGCATCCACATGCGCCCGGTCGACGGGCTGCCGATGCTGCACGTGGACCTGCCGCAGTACGCGGGCCTGAACCACACCATCAAGCGCGTGGTCGACCTTGGCCTCGCCGGGTTCGCCTTCCTGCTGCTCTCCCCCGTGCTCCTGGCGGTCGCGATCGCGGTGCGGATCGACTCCCCCGGCCCCGTGCTGTTCCGGCAGCAGCGCATCGGCGTCGCCGGCGAGCGGTTCACGATGTTCAAGTTCCGCAGCATGGTCGTCGACGCGGAGGCGCGGCTGGACGCGCTCGCCCGGCAGAACGAGGGCTCCGGCCTGCTCTTCAAGATGAAGGACGACCCGCGCATCACCGCGGTGGGGGCGTTCATCCGCCGCTTCTCCCTCGACGAGCTGCCGCAGCTGCTGAACGTGCTGAACGGCACGATGAGCCTGATCGGCCCCCGGCCGCCGCTGCCGCGCGAGGTCGCCGCCTACGAGGGCCGCGTCAACCGCCGCCTGCTGATCAAGCCGGGCATCACCGGTCTGTGGCAGGTCAGCGGCCGATCGAACCTGTCGTGGGAGGAGAGCGTGAAGCTCGACCTCTACTACGTGGAGAACTGGTCGGTCACGACGGACTTCATGATCCTGCTGAAGACGGTGCGCGCCGTCCTGAAGCGCGACGGCGCCTACTGATCCGTCTCGGCCGGGGCCGGCGCGGGAGCGGAGGCGGACCCGCCCACGAGCGCGTCGGCGGCCCCTCCCTGCTGCTCGAGCGGGAGGTGGTCGAGGTCGATCCGCGGCGCCTCCGCGCGGTACGCGGCGCACGCGACCAGCACCGCCAGCACCCCGACGACGATCGCGGGCCACGGCCCGGCGAGCCGCCATGCGGCGACCCCGACGAGCACCCCGGCGGCCAGCGCCAGCAGCGCGACGCGGTCCCGAACGGCCACGGCTCCCCCGGCACTCCCGACCCACGGGGACCGCTCCCGGCGCGTCAGCGCAGGAACCCCGCGCACATCGTCCCGCCGCGGGACGGCGAGCGGAAGCGACACACCGGAGGCCTGCACGCGGCCTGGCGTGTCGGGTGCACGGGCCCGCCGACGCGAACCATTCCGACCGCGCGCACGTCGGGCGGCTGAGAACGCACGGATCGTGCGGGCAGCGCCGGATCGTTGCACCGCCGCTGCGCCGAGCGCCTGCAGACGCATCCGCGCCGCCGGTACGCTGCTGCACGGGTCGCCCCCACCCCGGGGCCGCAGGCGGAAGGGGAACCGAACGATGGCCTCCCCCGGCATGGCTCCGCTGCGCGTGGGCCTGGTCGACGATCACGAGGTGATCGCCACCGCCGTGCACGCCGCCCTCCGGCAGACGCGGGAGCTCGAGCTCGTCGCGTCCGCCCCGACCGTCGACGGCCTGTTCGCGAGAGCGGCCGGGCGGCTGCACCTGGTGGTGCTGGACCTGCGCCTCGCGGACGGCTCCTCCCCTGCGAACAACGTCGAGCGCCTCGTCGCCGCCGGCTGCAACGTCATCGCCTTCACGAGCGGGGAGAGCCCGTATCTGCTGCGCGCCGTCGCCCGGACCTCGGTGCTCGGCATCGTGCGGAAGAGCGAGCCGCTGCACGCGCTGACCAACGCGCTGCTCCGCGCCGCGTACGGCCAGCCGGTCATCACGGCGGAGTGGGCGTCGACGGTGGAGAACGACCCGCTGATCACCGACGCCCGGCTGTCGAAGCAGGAGCAGCGGATGCTCGCCCTCTTCGCGGACGGCAACACGGCGCAGACCGTGGCGGAGGAGGCGGGCATCGCGGTCTCCACGATCGAGGACTACGTGCGCCGCATCCGCGCCAAGTACGCCCGGGCCGGGCGTCCCGCGATGACGAAGGTCGACCTCTACAAGCGCGCCGTCGAGGACGGCTTCCTGCCGGCTCCGAACGAGCAGTGAGCGACCCGGCGGAGCCGCGGATCGTCCGGCCGGTGCCGGCCGACTCCGCGCCGCCGGCGACGTGGCCGCTGCTGCGGCGGCTCGCGGGCGAGCACGCCGAGGAGCGCGTGTACCGGGTGCTGGCGTTCGCCCTGCTGCCGGGCGGCGTGCTCTTCGGGCTGCTCGGGGCGCCGTCCGCCGTCGCGCAGGCCGACCTGTGGCCGCTCTGGTGGAGCGTGGCGGCGTTCGCGATCGGCATCGTGCCGTCCCTCGCGCTCGGGGTGGCGGCGTTCACGGCCCCCCTCGAGACGCTGCGGCTGATCGCGCGCATCAGCGTGGCGGGAACCCTGCTCGTGCTCGCCTCGATCCCGTTCGTCGTCATCCCCGGCCGGGAGCTGCCCGGCCCGATCTGGTTCGCCGACGTCTGCGGGCTCGGCATCATCACGGCGGCGCTGGCGGTGAGCCCGTTCGGGTCGGTGCTCGTCGCGGTCGCGGGGGCCGTGCTCGCGTTCGTCGCCCGCATCGCCCTCGGCGGGACGGCCGCCTCCCTCGTCGGTGCGCAGAGCGGCCTGTACCTGCTGCTGCTCACGATCACGTTCATCGCCCTCGGCGTGAGCAGCCTCCACGCCGCCCGGGCCGCGGACGCGGCGGAAGCGGCGGCCGAGGAGGCGACGGTGGGCGCCGCGGCCGACGCGGCCCGCGAGCGGGAGCGGGCGCGCATCAACGAGCTCGTGCACGACCGGGTGCTCGCGACGCTGCTCAGCGCCGCCCGGCAGATCCCGGGCAGCGGCGGTCTGGAGCAGCGCGACGCCCGCAGGGCCCTCGACGGGCTGCACGCGCTCCTCCGCGACGACGTGCAGCCCGAGGACCTCGCCGGCGAGCGGTTCGTGTGGAAGGTGCAGGCGAGGACGACCGACCTGCTGCCGGAGGCGCTGTTCAACTACGAGCTCGGCGACCTCGGCATCGTGCCCGGCGACGCGGCGGACTCGCTGCTCGACGCCGCGGAGGAGGCGATGCGGAACTCCCTGCGCCACGCGGGCCCCGCGAACCGCACCGTCCACGTGGACGTCGCCGCGGGCCGCGCGACGATCGACGTGCTCGACGACGGCGTCGGCTTCGAGCGCGCCGCGGTGCCACCCGGACGGCTCGGCCTGAGCGAGAGCATCGAAGGCCGGATGCGGATGCTGGCGGGCGGGTCCGCGCTGATCATCTCGCAGCCGGGCGTCGGGACGCGGGTGTCGCTGCGCTGGCGGGCGCCGTGACGTCCCCGGCGCTCGCGCTGCCGCCCTCGCACCGCCTGCTGCGGTCGCTGCTCGGCGGCGGGATCGCCTACCTGGTGCTGTTCCTGATCGTGCACGCGACGCTCGCGGGCACCTCGGACGGCGAGAACCTGCTGGACCTCGTGCTGCTCGCGATGGTCGGCGTCCCGCAGTGGTGGCTGATCCGCCGGCGCTCGCTCAGGCTGTCGAACCGCCGCACGATCGCGACGGTGGCCCTGCTCGTCGCCACGGCGGTGGTGGGCCTCGTCTCGATCCGGGGCGTCGCGTTCCCGGACGGCTACGACGCCTGGTTCCTCGGTGCCATCGCGTTCGACCTGCTGGGGCTCACGATCGTCGGCCGGTTCGGCACCGCGTGGCTGGTCATGCTGCTCGTCGTGGCGGCCTGCCTCGCCTGGGCGGTGCTGGACGGCCGGCCGCTGTCGGTCGGGGCGGGCATGATCGTGCGCCACGTCGCGACGCTGGCGGTCGGCACGGCGCTGGCGGTCGGCCTGCGCCGGTCGAACGCGGCGTCGGAGGCGTTCCGCGCCGTCCAGCGCCGGCGCCGCACGGAGGAGGACGTCGCCCGCGCCCGCGCCGGGGCCCGCCGCAGCGCGGTCGAGCAGGTGCTGGAGCAGGCGGGCCCGATGCTCCGGGCGATCGCGGAGGCGCGCCAGCTCACGGCCGAGGACCGCCGGCAGATGCTCGTGCTCGAGGGCGCGCTGCGCGACCAGATCCGAAACCCGCGCCTCACCGGGTCCCGCCTGCGCGCGGTGGTGGACACGGCGCGGCGCCGCGGCGTCAACGTCCTGCTGCTCGACGAGGCGGACGAGGCACCCGCCGCCGCGCGCGCCCGGGCGCTGGACTGGCTGGCGGAGCGGCTGGAGCGGACGTCCGATGGCCGGTTCGTCGGGCGGCTGCGCGACGTCGAGGGCGGCGGCGTCCGGGTCAGCTCGGTGCGGGACGACGACGGCGAGCACGCGGTCTTCGACTGAAGACCGCCGGCCTCGATCGGCGCGGTCGGGTCAGAGGGCCCGAGTGGATCGCACCAGCGGCGCGGCGACGCGGGGCTCGGAGGAGCGGGGGCGGGCGAACCCGCCGTAGGGGGCGTCCTGGTGGTCCCTGGCGTGGATGATGCCGCCGGCGAGCAGCGCGAAGGCGACGGCGAGCACACCCCAGACGCCGGCGACGGCGACGATGACGAGCACGACGGTGAACATGCGAACCATCCACCCATCCGATCCTGAGCATCCGCTTGGCGCCCGGTGTGTCCGCGCGGGGAATCCGACACGCCGTGGCAGTGCGCGGGATCGGGCGGAGGGGGGTCAGTGCGTCTTCGTCCGGAGGACGATCGGGCCGACGTCCGTCGGCGGGCCGCTGCTCAGGGTGAAGGTGCCGGCCGGCGGCACGAAGTACCACGGCCCGTCGAGCGCCGGCACCGTGCCGCGGAACGAGTCCGGGTCGTACTCGTACGTGCCCGGCCGCAGGCCCGGCACGGTCATCTCGCCGACCACGCCGGTCGCCTTGTCCGGGCTGAACCGCACGCGGTCGCCGTCGGCGTCGACCGCTTCGCCCGTCACGACCGGGATCCCCGCTCCGCTCGAGATGAACCAGCCCTTGAAGCCCGCTGACTGGGGACCGGGCTGCAGGTCCGCGACCGGCGCGGCGCCGCTCACGACCGCCCCGACCGGCTCCGCATCCTCCCGGCCCTCGGTCGACACGACCACGGGGTAGGCGCCGGGCACCAGCCCCTGCACGGCGTAGGCGCCGGACTCGTCGATCGCGCCGGTGCCCTGGAACAGCTGCTCGTCGCCCGCCGCCACCCGGCCGCTGGTCGCGCCGGCGACCGTGCCGTTCAGGGTCAGCGCCGCCTCGTCGATCACGACGTCCGCGGTCGCCGCGGTCGTCTCGGCGCGGGCGGTCGCGGTCCCCATCTCGGCCAGGGTGAGGTCGTCCGGCCGCGTGACCGCGTACACGCGGTACCGCTCCCCCGGGGTGAGCCCGCCGACGCGGTAGCGGCCGTCCGATCCGGGCGTCGCCGCGCGCACGATGCGCCCGGTCGCCGCCTCCTCCACGACGACGCGGATCGGCGCGCCCTCCGTGCCCGTGATGGCGCCCCGGCGGGTCACGACGCCGGTGATCCTGCCCGCCGCCTCCATCTCCGTGGCGACGCCGACCGTGCCGAGCACCGTGGGCACGGTGACGGCGAAGCGCTTCGGGACGACGCCGTCCGCGGTGCGCTCGACCGGCTGGATCGCCGCGGTCTGCGGGGACGCCGCGGTGGGGCTCGGGCCGGGCGAGGCCGTGGTCGCGCTCGGCGTCGGACTGGGGCTGGCACCGGGGATCTGCACGTCGGCGCCGGTCGCGGAGGTCGCCGCCGGCTCGTCGTACCGCCCGACCTCGACCGTGTAGTCGCCGGCGGCGACGCCCGCGAACGCCCAGTCGCCGGTGGACGACGACGTCGTGTCGGCGACGACGTCGCCCCCCTGCTCGAGCAGCACCGGCACGCCCGCCTCCGTGCGGCCCGGAGTGCGCACCGTGCCCGTGA
Source organism: uncultured Amnibacterium sp. (assembly GCF_964245895.1). Taxonomy (GTDB): domain Bacteria; phylum Actinomycetota; class Actinomycetes; order Actinomycetales; family Microbacteriaceae; genus Amnibacterium. The sequence goes on along the minus strand of NZ_CAXTOQ010000050.1, from coordinate 2,753 downwards.
CGGTCGCGCCGGGGACGGGGAGCACCGGCCTGACCGTGGTGGTCGCGCCTCCGGTGACGATCGCGTCGGCGACGCTCGGCAGATCAGGCGACCTGGGCACGAGCACGACGCCGTACTGCCCGGGCGCGAGCGCCTCCGACCGGAACCGGGAGGACCCGTCCAGCTCGAGGGTCTGCACGACGGAGTTGTCCGCGCGCCGGATCTGCACGGCCTGCAGCGCGCTCGCCGGCACCGGGCTCGTCCCCGCGATCCGGCCGGCGAGCGACAGCCGGAAGTGCACCTCGGAGGCGCCTCCCGCCAGCCCGCGCCCGGTCGCCGTCGGCTTGCCCTGGTAGAGGGGGGAGGCGGGGCCGGGCTGCGCGGCAGCACCGATCACGCCGCGGACGACCGGGCGGCCGTCGACGACGGTGATCACGCGCGTCGAGTCCGGCGCGGAGCCGGCGTAGGCGAAGCCGTCGATCGTCGCGGGCACGTCGAGGCTGAACCGGCCGCTCGCGTCGGTGGTGCTCGTCGCGACGACGCCGTCGGTCGTGCTCCAGAACCCCACGGAGGAGAACGGCAGCGGCTGCCCGCCGACCGTCACGTCGCCCTGCACGGTCAGGGTCTCGCCCGAGCTGGCCGTGATCGCCGGCAGCAGCGCCGCGGACACCACCACGACGCCGATCACGGCGGTGATGACGAGGTCGGACCAGCGCCCGCGACGAGGACGCGCGGCGACCTCGCTCATGACTCCCCGACCGCGTGCACCGCACGGCAGTCAACCAGGCCGAGCCGCGCGACGGGACCCGATCGTCCCGGCGGACGCGGCACAGGATGCGACGCGGCCGTGTCGGTCCCCCGAACAGGGGCCGCGATCGGATAGCAATGACGCATGTGGGTCGCGCTCATCGTCGGGGTCGTCGCCGGCTGGATCCTGCTCGCCGCCGTCGTGGCGCTGCTGCTCGGCCGCACCATCCGGGTCGCCGACCGCCGCAGGCCGAAGGTGCGCACGCGCAGCCGGGCCGGCGCAGCGCTCGGCCGGGTCGTCGTGCTGGCGACCGGCCAGATCCCGGTGATCGGCCCGCGCCTCGTGACCGCGATGACCGGGGCGATCCCCGTCATCCGGCACTGACCTCCTCGACGCTCAGCCGGATCCGCACCCCGCGGCCCAGGCCGAGCGTCGCCGGCCCGGACAGCTCCGCAGGACCGTCGAGCGGGACGCCGTCGAGCGTCGTGCCGCCCTGCGACGTGCCCGGCACGATCCACCAGGCGTCGCCGCGCACCTCCACGAGCAGGTGGTCGCGCCCGACGCCCGGGCGCGCGATGACGAGGTCGTTGTGCGGGCCGCGGCCGATGCGGATCGAGCCGGCCGCGGCGGCCACCGTGCGCACGTCGGTGCCGTGCACCACGACGAGGTCCCCGACCGCCATCCCGACGGGGTAGACCGCGGTGTGCGACGGCCCCGCCTCCTCCAGCAGCTCGCGCGGCAGCACGTCCGTGATCGCGTCGTCCGGCGGAGGCGTCGGGCGCTGCGCGCGGCGCACGGCGACCGGGAGGGGGTCCTCCGTCCCCGCCGAAGGGGTCCCCACCGCCGGGCGCACCGACGGCGCCTGCACCGGGGCCGGCGCAGCGGGAGGCGGGGTCCGCGGCCGCGTCACGGTGCGCACGACGACCTGGCGCGGGCGCAGGCTGATGTCCTTGACGATGCGCACCTGCGGCTCCTCGCCGATGATCCAGCCGCCGCGCGAGGCCCGCTCCCGGTAGAACTCGGCGAGGTCCCGCTCCGCGGTCTCGATGCCGAGCACGGAGGCGATCGCCTCCTCGTCCTCCGGGCTGACCTGCACCACGACCTCGTCGGCGGCGACACGGCGGCCGGAGGCGGTGCGCGCGCCCGCCCGCTGCAGGTGGCGCGCCAGCGCGCGCTGCGCCGCGACCCCGTCCCGCCGCCTCCCCGGCACCAGGCCGTCGACCACCAGGCGGACGACCTCGCGGCCGCCCGTCCCCGTGATGCGGCCGACCGAGCGGAGGATCGCGGCCACGACCGCGGCGCCCACGATCAGCCCCAGCACCAGTCCGAGCACCAGCCACCCCATGGGCGGACAGTATGGAGGGGCCGGGTAAGCGGCGGATCAGCCTGGAGGCGGAGCCGGTCGGCTACCGGCAGCGGCTACCCTCGTCGCCGTCGGGCGTGCTGCTGCGCATCGCGTCCGATCCGGATGCGCGCCCGCGTGGAGGGACCCACCGGTGCGAGCGAAGGCGCGGGTCGCGCGGCGCGTCGCCCTCGGCGCGCTGGGCGGGCTGGTCGTCTGGGCGCTGCTCGGGGTGCCGTTCCTCGTCCTCCCGCAGACCGGGCCGCTGCCGCGCCACGCCGACGTCGTGCTGGTGCTCGGGCCGCCGATCCCCGAGCGCGTCGCGACCGCGGAGCGCCTCCTCGACGACGGCACGGTGTCCGCGGCGCTCGTGTCGGTGCCGTACGACCGCGTGCCGCAGCAGCTCGAGGCGCTCTGCGCCCGCACCGACGTCGTCTGCGCGGACCCGGACCCGCGCACGACCCGCGGGGAGGCGCGGCTGCTGCGCCGGTACGCCGCGCAGCGCGGCTGGTCGAGCGCCGTGGTGGTGTCGATGACCGCGCACCTGACCCGCGCCCGCACGATCGTCGGCCGGTGCTTCAGCGGGCCGATCACGATGGTCGCCTCCGGCGAGCCGCCGTCCCACGGGTGGGTGTACCAGTACCTGTACCAGACGGCCGCGACCGTGAAGAGCTGGATCCTGGC
>NZ_CAXTOQ010000049.1:0-20683 GCF_964245895.1 uncultured Amnibacterium sp. | reverse complement strand
GGAACTTCGGCGACGCGCTCAAGTCGCTCGCGATGCTGATCAAGGGCGGCGCCGGGGTGCGGGTCGCGTGCATCGACGTCGGCGGCTGGGACACGCACACGGGCATGGGCGACGTCGACTCCGGCGACATGATGCGGCACCTCGGCGACCTGGCCACGGCGCTCGCCGCGTTCACGGCCGATCTCGGCTCCGCGCTGCTCGACGACACCACGATCGTCACGATGAGCGAGTTCGGCCGCCGGGTGGAGGAGAACGCGAGCGGCGGCACGGACCACGGCCACGGCGGCGCGGTGCTGGTGATCGGCGGCGGGGTGCAGGCCGGCGTGCACGGCACGTGGAAGGGCCTCGCCGTGCCGACGGTCGAGGGCGACGTGCCCGGCTGGAACGACTACCGCGACGTGCTGACCGAGGTGGTGTCGAAGCGGCTGTCGATCTCGACGGGCCGGCTGGCTGGCGTCTTCCCGGGCTGGAAGCCGACCGCGCTCGGCGTCATGGCCTGAACCGCCCTTTCGTTTTGTAGGTCTGCCAGACCTACAAAACGAAACCGAGGTCAGCGGAGGGGCGCCACCAGCAGGGCGCCCGCGCCGCCGACGCCCGCGAGGCCCGCCAGGACGAGCACCAGCAGCCAGAACCCGGCCGGCACCCGCGTGACGGCGGCCAGCTGGTCGGCGTCCGACCGGCCGTCCCTCCGGCGCGCGGCCGGCAGCTCGAGCGCCGCCCGCAGGCCGCCGGCGACGAGCAGCACCGCGAGCGCGAGCGCGATCCGCATCCGCCACGCGGGATCCGCGAACCAGGTCGCCGCCCCGACCAGCACGCCCGCGACCAGCACCGACCACAGGCCGAACCAGTTGCGGATCTGCACGAGCACGAGCGCCAGCAGCGCGAGCGCTCCCCACAGCGCCGCGGCCGCGTGGCCCGAGGCGACCGCCCAGGCGATCAGCACGCCGGCGATCGACGGCGCCGGGTAGCCGGCCAGCAGCGTGAGCGCCATCCCCGGCCCGCGCGGCCGACCGACGCTGACCGTCAGGCCGCTCGTGTCGGAGTGGAGGCGGATGCCGGCGAGCCGCCGCCCGGTGAGGGTCGCCGCGACGCCGTGTCCCGCCTCGTGCACGATCGTGATGCCGTGCCGCAGCCTCGGCCACGTCGGCAGGACCAGCAGCGCGACGACGACCGCCGTCACCGCCACGAGGTCGAGCGCGCCGGGCACCGGCGACGTCGCGGTGATCCTCGCCCACACGGCGGCCAGGACCCCGAGCACCTGGCTCACGGCGTGGGGTGCCTCGCGTCGTAGGCGAGGAAGCCCCGGCGCCGCACGAGCAGCGCGACCAGCAGGACGATCACGACGCCGCCCGCGAGCGGCGGCAGGAACAGCAGCCCGGTCGCGGCGAGCAGCCCGGCGTAGAGGTCGCCGACGCGCGGCCCGCCGGTGACGACGACGATGAACACGCCCTGCAGCCGTCCGCGCATCGAGTCCGGCGCGGCGGTCTGCAGCATCGTCGAGCGGAAGATCGCGCTCACGTTGTCGGCGCCGCCCGCACCCGCCAGCAGCACCGCAGCCAGGCCGATCCAGACCGGGCCGGCGGGGGAGGGGAGCCAGCCGGTCGCCTCCCCGACGGCGGCGACGGCGAGCACGCCGCCGAAGAGCGCGATGCAGGCGCCGTACGCCCGGATCGCGAGCTCGATCGCGACGCCCTGCCTCCGCACGCCGCCGAGGCGCCCGGAGAAGACGCTCGAGAGCAGCGCCCCGACCGCGAACGCCGCCGACAGCAGCCCTACGGTCAGCGCGCCGCCGCCCAGCAGCACCGCGCCGACCGCTGGGTAGATCACCCGCGGCTGCCCGAACGTCATCGCCACGATGTCGACGAGGAAGCTGGTGCGGATGTTCGGGGAGGTGCGCAGGAACCGGATGCCGCCGAGCAGCGACGCGAGCCCGGGCCGGTCGGTCTGCCCCTCCGGCCGGAGGCGCGGCAGCGACAGCACCGCGCCGAGGGTGAACACGAACAGCACCGCGTCGATCGTGTAGCACCACTGGAAGCCGGTCGACGCGACGAGCACGCCGGCCAGGCCGGGGCCGGCCGTGACGGAGATGCCGACGGTGACGCCGAGCAGCGCGCCGGCCGCCGGCAGCAGGCGGGCCGGGAGGAGCCGCGGGGTCGCCGCTGACTCGGCCGCGATCAGCACGGTGGTCGCGGTGGCCGACAGCACCGTCAGGACGTACAGGGACGCGACGGTCTCCGCGTGCGTCCAGGACAGTGCGGCCAGCACGACCGTGCAGAGCCAGGAGACGACGCCGGACACGATCATCACCGTGCGGCGGTCGAACGCGTCGGCGAGCATCCCGCCGTAGAGGCCCGCGATCACGGTCGGCACGAGCGCCAGCACGCCCGTCAGCGACACCGCGAAGGTCGCGGCGGCGGCCCCCTCGAGCGGCCGCACGAGGTCGAACACGTTGAGGCCCACCGCGACGAGCGTCAGCTGGCTGCCGATGCCCGCGATCGCGCGGGCCGTCCACAGCCGTGCGAAGGCGGGGGAGGCGCGCAGCGGCTCCAGGTCGAGGAGCGCGCCCCGGCGTCGTCGGGGTGCCGCGTCGTCCATCGGCACCATCCTGGTCGCTCCGGCGGTCAGAGTCCGCCGAACGGCCGTGCGCTTGACTGGTCGGTCATGAGCGAACTCACCGATCTCACCGTCAAGCCCGAGCTCGACCCGCCGACCGGGCCGGCGCCCGACACCCTGGGCATCGAGGACGTCGTCGTCGGCGACGGCGCGGAGGCGCAGCCCGGCGGCACCGTGACCGTGCACTACCTCGGCGTCGACTACGACAGCGGCGAGGAGTTCGACTCCTCGTGGAGCCGCGGCCAGTCGATCTCCTTCCCGCTCGGCAACCTCATCGCGGGGTGGCAGCAGGGCATCCCGGGCATGCGGGTCGGCGGCCGGCGCGTCCTGACGTGCCCGCCCGCGCTCGCCTACGGTCCAGCCGGCGGCGGCCACCGGCTGTCCGGCCGCACGCTGATCTTCGTGATCGACCTGCTCGCCGCCTGACCCGCAGCCTGGAGGGGGACCGGGAAGCGGCCACGACGCGCCGGAGAACCCTTGCGCGCGAGGCGGCTGCAGGAGCACCCTGAAGCCCTGACCGATCGCCCGGACCGAGCCGCAGGCAGTGCCGCGCTCGCCGGGCGATCGGCGTCGGGACACCCGGCACCGTTAGGTTCGGGCGTCGTGCCGACCGCTGCCGCACTCGTCGACCGGCTGACCGCCGTCGTCCCCGACTTCCCGGAGCCCGGGATCCTGTTCCGCGACCTCACCCCGACGCTGGCCGACGCCGCCGCGCTGAAGGCGATCACCGACGAGCTGGTCGGCGCGTTCGCCGGCGGGTTCGACCTGGTCGCCGGGATCGAGGCGCGCGGGTTCCTGCTCGCGGCCGCCGCCGCGTACGCCGCCGGCACGGGCGTCGTCGCCGTGCGGAAGGCGGGCAAGCTGCCGCCGGAGACGCTCACCGAGCACTACGCCCTGGAGTACGGCCGGGCCGCGCTCGAGATCCGGGCCGACCAGCTGGTGCCGGGCACCCGCGTCCTCGTCCTCGACGACGTGCTGGCGACCGGCGGCACCGTCGCCGCGACCTGCACCCTGCTCGAGCGCGCGGGCGCGGTCGTCGCCGGGGTCGGCGTCGTGCTGGAGCTCGCGGGGCTCGGCGGGCGGGACCGGCTCGCGGACCGGCGGGTCGTCGCCATCCGCGAGGTCTGACTCGGCGCGCCGCTCCTCCCCAGGCCCCGGAACGGCCGTTCCCCACCTCCGAGCGCGGAAGCGGACCGCACCGGCGCGTCCGGCCGGGAGGCTGCCGCGCATGTCCATCAAGTCGAAGCGCCGCGGCAGCGCCAGGTCCCGCCGCACGACCCGGCCGCAGCCGCAGATCGTCAAGGCCAGGGGTCCAGCCGACCTGCTGCGCTTCGTCCCCGACCTCGTCGCGGTCGACACCGAGGACAGCCTCGTGCTCGTCCTCTTCCAGCGCTCGGAGGGCACGAGGTCGCGCACCCGCGGGGCGATGCGCGTCGACCTGCTGCACGACGACGATCCCGCGGCGCTCGAGCGCTGGGCCGCCGGCGTGCTGCAGCAGGCGCTGCAGGTCGACGGCGTCACCGGCATCGCCGTCGCCGCCTACACGCCGCAGACGTTCGCGCCGAGCGGCCGGCCGCCGGCGGCTCCGCAGGTGCGTGCGGTCGGCCGCCAGGCGGAGCGGATGGGGCTGCAGGTGCTGGACCGGTTCTGCGTCGGCGCGGACGGCTGGGGATCGCTCGACGACCCCGCGCTGCCGCGCGGCGGCCGGCCGCTCGCCGAGATCGAGCCCCCGCAGCGCCACCGGGTGAAGCCGCGCAGCGCGGCTCCGGTGACGGTCGCGGCGGCGGGCGCCTGCGCCGCGTTCCTGGCGGACTACGGCCGCTGGTGGACGTTCGCGGACGGCGTGGGCGGGGTGCTGCACGGGGTGCGGCTCTCGGAGCCGGGCAGCGCGTTCGGCGTCGCCGCGGAAGCCGCGCCCGCCATGGAGCGGTACCGGTGGGGCGAGGACACGCAGGAGGTCGTCGCGCTGATCGAGGGCATGCTCGAGCCGCACGAGGCCACGGCCGACGGGGCGCCGTGCCCGTGCCGGGCGCTGCTGCTGGCGCTCGCGGAGCGGCAGGGCATCGAGACCCTCGTGCTGCTGCAGATCGCCTGGGGTCGGGGGCTCGCGATGGAGATGTGGACCGCGGTGACCGCGCCGGACGGCCGGGGTGCGTCCCTCGACCGCATGGTGTCCGCGATCGGCGGCGGGCGGTTCCGGCGTCCGGACACCGACCGCATCGAGCACGCGATCGCGGTGCTGCAGGAGGTCGCGACTCTCGTGCCGGAGGAGGCGCGCCGGGTCGCGATCGACGGGATGCTCGCCTGGCTGCACTGGGCGTGCGGCGCCTCGAGCGCGGCCGCCTCCTACGCGCTGCGGGCGCTGCGCCACCACCCCGGCCGCGACGTGCCGACGATGGTCCTCGGGAAGGTGGAGCGGAACGAGCTGCCGCTCTGGGCCTTCCGCGCGAACCCCGGTCGCCCCGACCGGTTCGAGCGCCTGGTCGAGGGAGGGCCGGCCGTGGTCGGGTGAGCACCCCGCCCGGTGGCGCCGTCCTAGGATGGATGGCCGCGAAACGGGAGGGGGACCGCGTGACCGATGCCGCCGAAGCGGAGCTCGTCCGCGAGCAGCGGTACGTCTCCGGGCTCTACACGCGGCTCGACGCGGTGCGCAGCGAGCTGCTCGGCGAGCTGGAGCGGATCCGGCGCGGCACGGCAGGCGGCACGCATCAGGCGCGGACCGAGCGCGATGCGATGGCGCGGCTGCTCGAGGACCGCGCCCGGCGCCTCCGCGACGTCGACGACCGACTCGTCTTCGGCCGCCTGCAGGCGGACGACGGGTCGCTTCGGTACATCGGGCGGATCGGGCTGCGCGACGACGACCAGCAGCCGATCCTGCTCGACTGGCGCGCGCCGCAGTCGAGCGCGTTCTACCAGGCGACGGCCGCGACGCCGCTCGGCGTCCGCATCCGGCGGCACCTGACGACCCGGGGCCGCAGCGTGACCGGCCTCGAGGACGAGGTCTTCGACCCGGATGACATCCCCGAGGACACGACGCTGAACGGCGAGACGGCGCTGCTCGCGGCCCTCACGGCGCAGCGCACCGGGCGCATGCACGACATCGTCTCCACGATTCAGGCGGAACAGGACCGGATCATCCGCTCCGAGGCCCGCGGCGTGCTCGTGGTGCAGGGCGGCCCAGGCACCGGCAAGACGGCGGTCGCCCTGCACCGCGCCGCCTACCTCCTGTACGCGCACAAGGAGCGGCTGGCCCGCAACGGCGTGCTCGTGGTCGGCCCCTCACGCAGCTTCCTGGAGTACATCGAGCAGGTCCTGCCGTCGCTCGGCGAGACCGGGGTCGTGCTGCGCACCCTCGGCCAGCTGTACCCGGGCGTCGACGCGTCCGCGGCCGACCCTGCGCCGGTCGCCGCGGTGAAGGGCAGGACGGCGATGGCCGAGGTCCTGCGCCGCGCCGTGCACCTGCGGCAGGTCGCCCCGTCCGCGCCGGTCGACATCGAGGTGAACGGCACCCGGCTCAGCGTGCAGCCGACGACGATCCAGCGCGCGATCCGCCGGGCGCAGCAGACCCGGAAGCCGCACAACGTCGCGCGGGTCACGTTCGTGAAGGACGCGCTCGCCGAGCTCACCGCGCAGCTGGTCGACCAGGTCGCGACCCACGGCGCCACCGTCGACGACGAGGACCGGCGGATGCTGCGCGAGGACCTCCGCACCGCGCAGGACGTCAAGGTCCTGCTGAACACCGCCTGGCTGCCGCTCACCCCCGAGAAGCTGCTCGGCGATCTGTTCACCCGCCCGGAGTACCTGGCGAGGGCCGCGCCGGAGCTGTCCGCGGCGGACCGGGCGCTGCTCGGTCGCCCGCGCCGGGCCCCGTTCACGGTGGGCGACGTGCCGCTGCTCGACGAGGCCGCCGAGCTGCTCGGCGAGACCGACATCGCGGGCGACGCGCGGGCGCAGGCGCGCGACGCGCAGCGGCAGCGCGACATCGAGAACGCCGAGGCCGCGATCGAGAACATGGGCGTCAGCGGGATGGTGTCGGCGGAGGCGATCGCGGACGGGTTCGCGGAGGAGGGCGCCCGCCTCTCGACCGCGGAGCGCGCGCTGGTCGACCGCAGCTGGACCTACGGCCACGTCGTCGTCGACGAGGCGCAGGAGCTGACGCCGATGCAGTGGCGGCTGCTGCGCCGGCGCGGACCGCTGCGCTCGTTCACGGTCGTCGGGGACCTCGCCCAGTCCGCCGCCGAGCCGCCGGCCGCGTCGTGGGCCGACGCCCTGCGGGCGCTGACGGACGAGTTCCGCCTCGAGCGGCTGACGGTGAACTACCGCACGCCGCGCGCGATCACCGAGCTGGCGGAGTCCCGGGCGCTGCGCGACGGGCTGCCGATCACCCCGTCGCGGTCCGTCCGAGAGGGCGAGCCGCCGCGGCTGGTGCGCGGTCGGCGGAACGAGGTCGTGCCGCTCGCGGTCGACGCCGTCGCGGCCGACCGGGATCGCGCGGACGGCGGCTCCCTGGCCGTCATCGCCCCTGCGGCCCTCGTGCCGACCCTCCACGACGCGCTGTCGGACCGGCTCGCCGAGCCCGTCGGGTACGGCGCAAGGGGGCTCGGCGCTCCGGTGTCGGTGCTCGACCCGTGGACCGCGAAGGGGCTGGAGTTCGACACCGTCGTGGTCGTCGACCCGGACGCGGTGGCGGACGAGGCCGGTCCGGGGTCGCTCTACGTGGCGCTCACGCGGCCCACCAGGCGGATGGTCGTCGTCGAGCCGGTGTCGTAGCCGGCGCTGCGGAGTCGGCGGTGCTTCGGCACCCGGAGCGGGGGCGGTCAGTCCCTGCTGCAGGCGCCGGTCGAGACGGCGGCGGTGAGCGAGGGGGCGCGGTCGGCCAGGTCGCCGAACTCGTCCGGCGTCATCGCGTAGCCGAGATCGGCGGTGCTCGTGCTCTTCGCGAACACCAGGCCGATGACCCGGCCGCCGGGGCTGAGCAGCGGGCCGCCGGAGTTGCCCTGCTCGACGTCGGCGGCCAGCGCGGCGATGCTGCGGGCGGTGCGGCCGCCGCCGACCGCGTCGGGGACGACGACCTGGCCGACCTGGACGACCTTCGCGCCGCCCTCGGTGAACGGGCCGCCGAAGGGGTAGCCGGCCACGACCCCCTCGTCGCCCACGGCGGGGGAGGGGGCGACGGCCAGCGGCCGCGCATCGAGACCGGGGACCGCGATGATCGCGAGGTCGCGCTGCGGGTCGAAGGCGGTGACCCTGCCCTGCAGCGCCTGCCCGTTGGGCGCGAGCACGACGGGGGCGGCGACGCCGGAGACGACGTGGGCGTTCGTGAGCACCCGGTTCCTCGCCACGACGAAGCCCGAGCCGGACTGCTCCTGGTTGCAGGCCGGCGCCCGGCCGGTGATCTTCACGACGGACTCGACCGCGGTGCGCAGCCCGGCCGTCTGGGGGACGCCGGGGACCGCCTCCGCGCCGACGCCCTCGGTGCCGAGCGAGATGCCGAGTCGCGGGATGCCGCTCGACAGCACCGTCGAGCGCAGCTGCGCGAGCGCGCGGTCGAGGGGCGCCGGCGTGACGCCGTCGATCGCGCGGAGCACCACGGACCCGGCGACGGGCTGCGCGACGTAGGGCACGCCGAGCGACACGGCGAGGGAGGCGATCATCGAGATCGCCAGCGCGCTGACGACCAGCTGGGCCGCGGCCCCGAGGATGCGGTCGATCGGGCCGAGCGGGCTGCGCCGCAGCACGCCGCCGATCGCCGCGCCGATGCCGGACCCGATCGCATGACCGAGCAGCACGAGCACGACGGCCGCGACGATCGTCGCGACGACCTTCCCGGTCTCGTCGGGCACGAGCGAGCCGATCAGGGGCGAGAGGAGGGCGGCGGCGATGCCGCCCGCGATGATCCCGGCGATCGCCCCGATGCTCCGCACGAAGCCGAGGCGCCAGCCCTGCACGAGGTAGCCGAGCAGCACGAGGCCGAGGACGAGGTCCAGTGCGATCGACACGTCATGTCCCTTCCCGCCGAGGCGGTTCGACGGTACGCGACCGCTCCGACCTCGGCGCGTCGCGCGCCGCGACCGGCGCGACCCGGTCGGCGGGACGGCGGGGCCCCAGGGCTTGCTACACTCTCCTGCCGCCGTGAACCGGCCGCGGTCCCAGATCGCCGGGCGCATCCCGCACCCGGCACCGCGCAGCGAGCAGAAGGAGTCCCCTGTGGCATTGGACGCAGACGTCAAGAAGGCGATCATCGCGGAGTACGCGACGCACGAGGGCGACACCGGCTCGCCCGAGGTCCAGATCGCGCTCATGTCGACGCGCATCAAGGACCTCACCGAGCACCTGAAGCTGCACAAGCACGACCACCACTCGCGTCGTGGCCTGCTGCTGCTGGTCGGCCAGCGCCGCCGGCTGCTCGGCTACCTGCAGGACATCGACATCGCGCGCTACCGCGCGCTGATCGAGCGCCTCGGTCTCCGCCGCTAGTCGACGGAACGCACGAAGGCCCGCCCCGGGATCGGGGCGGGCCTTCGTGCTGTCAGCGCCGGGGAGTAGAACCGCGGGCATGACCGATCGTGACGACATGGTGGGGCTCGTCGAGGTGGGCCCCACGACGAGCCGGGGTCCCGCCGTGGCGCGCAGCGACATGGTGGGGCTCGTCGAGGGATGGGTCCAGCGCTACCTGCGGGCGTGGGACTCGAACGACCCCGCGGACATCCGGGCCCTGCTGGCTCCGGAAGCCGCGTACCGCTTCTCGCCGTGGGAGGAGCCGTACGTCGGCCACGACGCGGTGACGGCCGCCTGGCTCGATCATCGCGACGAGGCCGGCGACCACGAGTTCACCTGGGAGGTGGTCGCGATCGACGGCGACGTCGCGGTGGTCCAGGGGCGCACGGTCTACACGGCCGGGCCGACGGCGGGGAAGGACTACCGGAACCTGTGGGTGATCCGGCTGGCGGAGGACGGCACCGCCGTCGAGTTCACCGAGTGGTACACCGAGCGCGCGAGCGGCACCACGGGCTGACGGCTCAGGCGGCCGCGCCGAACGCGTTCTGCGAGGGCAGCACCGCGTCGTCGTCGACCTTCTGGTCCGCTGCGACGCGCGCGCCGGACCCGATCGAAGCGCGGGCGCCGATCTTCGTGTGGCTGCCGACCCTGGCGCCCTCGCCGATGACGGCGGCGGCGCCGACGTGCACGGCCGCTCCCAGCTCCGCGTGCGGGCCGACGACGGCCTCCCGGTCGACCCAGGTGCCGGCGGCGATCCGGACGGCCCTGCCGATGCGCGCACCGGACTCGACGTACACGGTGGGCGCGAGGAAGGCCGTCGGGTCGACGGTGGCGTCGGTGGCGACGAGTCCGCGCCCGTTGGGGTGGCGGCGGTACCGGGTCACGGTGCCGAACTCGTCCTCGATCTCTTCTGCGATCCTCGGGGTCCTGCGCTGCATGATCTACACAACGTAGAGGACGCCCCCATTCATTCCCCGAGCGCGCCCCCTTCCTCCTTGTGAATCCGATAAGAGCGCGCCGCGCGGCAGGATGGGCGGATGCAGCTGCGACGACGCGCGGTGGATCCCGAGTTCCCGAAGGACGACCAGGGGTCGGGCCGGCTCGAGGACTACAAGTTCGACCTGCTGCCCGCGAACGGCCGCGTGACCATCCGTCTGGCGGGCAGCGATCCCCACCAGGACCTCATCGCGGACCTCGCCGACGTCGAGGTCGTCGAGACCGCCATCGCCCGCCGCACGGACGAGGAGGAGCGCACGGACGCCCCGATCGTCGTCCGCCTGTTCGCGGGCGGCCGCATCGTCGGCCCGGTCGGCCGGGTGCCCAGGGGGCTGGAGGGACCGGTGTTCGAAGCCATCAGCCGGCTCGACATCGCGGGGAAGAAGCCGCGCATCCCGGTCGAGGTCGTGCGGACGCGGCAGGGCTGGCGCGTCGACCTCCTCATGGGCGAGACCCGCTGATCCTCGGATCCACCCAGTCCCCTGGGCGGAGGATCACCTCATGGACACCATCCGACTCGGCGACGCCGGCCTCGCCGTCAGCCGCATCATCCTCGGCTGCATGAGCTACGGCGCTCCCGACCGCGGCTCCCACGAGTGGACGCTGCCGATCGACGCGGCGCGCCCCTTCTACCGCCGCGCCGTCGAGGCGGGCATCACCGCGTTCGACACCGCGAACGTCTACTCCGACGGCACCAGCGAGGAGATCACCGGCGCGCTGCTGACCGAGTTCGCCCGGCGCGACGAGGTCGTGATCGCGACGAAGGTGCACGGGCGCATGGGGCCCGGACCGAACGGGTCCGGGCTGTCGCGGGGCGCGATCATGACGCAGGTCGACGCCTCCCTGCGGCGCCTCGGCACGGACTACATCGACCTCTACCAGATCCACCGGTTCGACCCGGAGGTGCCGATCGCCGAGACGATGGCGGCGCTGCACGACGTCGTGAAGGCCGGGAAGGCGCGCTACATCGGGGCGTCGTCGATGTGGACGTGGCAGCTCGCCGAGATGCAGCACGCCGCCGACGTGGAGGGGCTCACCCGCTTCGTCTCGATGCAGGACCAGTACTCCCTGCTGCAGCGGGAGGAGGAGCGGGAGATGCACCCCTACTGCGTGGACACCGGGGTCGGCGTGATCCCGTGGTCGCCCCTCGCGCGCGGGAAGCTGACGCGCGACTGGGACGAGACCACGGCGCGGGGCGACACCGACGCGTTCGGGAGCACGCTCTACGACCAGGAGGGGGACCGGCGCATCGTCGATGCGGTGCGGCGGGTCGCGGAGGCGCGCGGCGTCAGCCGGGCGCAGGTGGCGCTCGCCTGGGTGCTGGCGCAGCCGGCCGTGACGGCGCCGATCGTGGGCGCGACGAAGCCGCAGCACCTCGAGGACGCGATCGCGGCCGCCGACCTGCAGCTGACCGACGACGAGCTCGACGTGCTGGAGGCGGACTACGTCCCGCACGCCCCCAGCGGGTTCTGATCGGTCCCGGCCGGTGACCCCGGCCGGGCGGCTGCTCTTCTGGATCAAGGCCGCGTTCGTCGGCGACGCGGCACTGGCCGCGTTCGGCGCGATCCTGCTCGCGACCGGCGCGGAGCGGCCCGCGGTGTGGGTCTTCGTCTTCGTCGGCGTGCGCGTCGCGCTGGGCGTCGCCGCGCTGGTCATCGCGATCCACGCCCTCGACCGGGGCGACCCGAACGACGACCGCCCCTCCTCCGTCCGCTGACCTCGTCCTTCAGGAGCTCGGCCGACCGAGCGACCGTGGTCGATGCGCGAGGCCCTGCCGCGGGAGCGGCGGTCCGAGCGGCGATGGACTCAGTCCGGGTCGGAGGGGTCGAGGGGGCTGTGGTGGTCGAAGGTCGCGTCGCCCCGCCGCCAGTAGCCGTGCAGGGAGAGGTGCTCCTTCGGCAGCCGCTCCCGCAGGTGCCGGCGCACCGGCACGAGGGCGGTCGCCTCGCCGGCGGCGAAGACGAAGCTGTCGTCGTCCAGGTCCTGGGACGCGACGACCTCGACGAGGTCGTGCTCGGCGGCGAGGACCTGCGGCGTCGCCGCCGCGAGCTCCGCGTCGTCGAGGTAGCCGACCGCCTCCGCGCCGCCGAAGAGCAGCGCGTGCACCGGCACGACCCCCGCGAAGGCGCGGACCCAGCGGCGCAGCGCGGGCAGGCCGGACGGGTCGGCGATCACGAGCGCGTTCCGGTACCCGCTCGGCGCGAGCCGGGAGCCGCGGGGGCCGCCGAAGGACACCTCGTCGCCGGGCGCGGCGGTCAGCGCCCACGCGGAGGCGGGCCCCTCCTCGCCGTGGACCACGAAGTCGAGGTCGAGCTCGGGGCCGCTCGAGGCGCCGACCGGGCGGTACTCGCTCGGCGTGTAGTCGCGAGCGACGACACCGCCGGAGGTGGGGAGGAACACCTTCACGTGGTCGGCCGGCCCGACGCTCGCGAAGCCGGCGAGCTCGTCGCCGCCGACGGTGACGCGCACCAGGTGCCCGGGCAGGTCCGTCCTGCCGAGCACGCGCACCGTCCTGCGGACCAGCTCGTGACGGACGGCTTCGCGGTCGCGTCCCGCGGCGAGGGGGAAGGTGCTCATGCCTCGATCCTGCCCCGTCCGCGCCCTCCGGAATGTCCCGGCGGGCGCGGCGGTTGCCCGATGCATGCCGGATCCCTCGCTGTCGGTGCTCGACCTCGTCCCCGTCCGGACCGGGCAGACGTCCGCGGACGCGGTGGCCGCCTCCATCGCCCTCGCCGAGCGCGCGGACGCGCTGGGCCTCCGCCGCTACTGGCTGGCCGAGCACCACAACATGCCGTCGGTCGCCTCCACGAACCCGCCGGTGCTGCTCGGCGTGCTGGCCGGCCGCACCCGGCGCATCCGCCTCGGCTCCGGCGGCGTCATGCTGCCGAACCACGCGCCGTTCGTCATCGCGGAGCAGTTCGCCGCGCTGGAGGCGGCGGCGCCCGGGCGGATCGACCTCGGCATCGGCCGGGCACCCGGCTCCGACCCGGTGATCACCGCGCTGCTGCGCAGCGAGGGGCACACCAGCGACGTCGACGCGTTCCCGAACCACGTGAAGGACATCGAGGCCCTGATGGCGCCGGAGGGCGCCGGGCTGCGGCTCGCGAGCGGCGAGCAGTACACCGTGCGGGCCACGCCCGCCGCCGCCGGGTCGCCCGAGCTGTGGCTGCTCGGCTCGAGCGACTACTCCGCCGACCTCGCCGCGCGCCTCGGCCTGCCGTACGTCTTCGCGCACCACTTCTCCGGGGAGGGCACCGAGCGGATCCTCGACCTGTACCGGTCGCGGTTCCGGCCCTCCGAGCACCTCGACGCGCCGCGGACCTTCCTCACCGCGAACGTCGTGGCCGCGGACACGGCCGACGAGGCGCGGCGGCTCGCCCTGCCGCAGCTGCAGCACATGGCGCGTCTGCGCACGGGCACGCCCCTGACGGCGCTCGACACCGTCGAGGTCGCGGAGGCGGCCCGGCTCACCGAGCCGCAGCAGGAGCTGGTCGACACCATGCGGGCCCGCTGGTTCGTCGGCGACGCCGGCGACGTCGCCGACCGGCTCGCTGCCTTCGCGTCCCGCTTCGACGTCGACGAGATCATGATCAGCCCGGCCGCGGGCGCCTCCGCCGCCGACCCGATCGACCGTGCGCCCGCCCGGGAGCGGACGCTCGAGCTGCTCGCCGCGCGCCTGCCGCAGGGGGTCCTCGCCGCCGCCTGACCGCACGGGCGGCCCCCGTCCGGTGCCTAGACTCGAGGGTTCGCATCGCCGGGGAGGGGGTTCGGCCGTGTACTCGGATCTCGACGTCGCACGCATCACCGGTCCCGCCGGCTTCGCGCGGGCCGACCGCTACCAGCGGGAGGGCCGCGTCTCCGACGTGCGCTGGAGCACCGACCGCACGACCCTGACGGGGCGCGTGAAGGGCTCCGAGCACGCCCGCTACTCCGCGCGGGTGCGCCTCCGGCCGACCCCCGACGGACCGGTCCCGATCTCCGGCCGCTGCGACTGCCCGGTCGGGTCCGACTGCAAGCACGTCGGCGCCGTCCTGCTCGAGGGCAGGAGGGGTGCGCCGAAGGCTCCGCAGGAGTCGGTCGCGGACGCCCTGTGGCGCCGGACGCTCGACCCGATCCTGGACGGCCTCGACGGCGGCGAGGACACCGCGGTGCTCGGGCTGCTGTTCGAGCTGCAGCAGTCGGACCAGCCGTGGACCGGCTCGCGCCGCACCGCGCCGCGCGAGCGGCCGGTCTCCGTGGGCGTGCGCCCGGTGCTGCTCGGCGCCAACGGCCGCTGGCGGCGCACCGGCGTCTCCTGGCGCACGGTCACGAACGAGTGGACCGTGCACGAGTACGACGACGCGCAGACGCGGATCCTGCGCGAGGTGCACCACGTGCTCACCTCCGGCCCCTCCTCCTTCGCCGCCGAGACCTGGCTGCCGCTCGCGGCCTGCAGGACCACGGCGCTCTGGACGCTGCTGCACGAGGCCGCCGACCACGGCGTCGGGCTCATCACCGGCGGCAGGGACCAGGCGCCGCTCGAGCTCGGCCGCGACCCGGTCACCCCGGCCGCGGACCTCGTGCGCACCCCCGCCGGGCTCTCGCTGCGGCCGTTGCTGGCGCACGGGGACGCCGAGACCGGCCCGCCGCTGGACCCGCCGTTCGCGCTGATCGGCGATCCCGGCATCGGCGTCGCGACCTGGACGCCGGGGGAGACCCTCGCCGACGCCCGCGTCTCGCTCGCGGCGTTCGCGGAGCCGCTCCAGCCCGCCGCGCACGCCTTCCTCCGGCTGCCGGACCCGATCGAGGTGCCGGCGGACGAGGAGCCGGACTTCCTCGCCCACCACTACCGGCGGCTCGCCAGCGTGCTGCCGGTCGTCAGCCGCGACGGCAGCTTCCGCCCGCCGGCGCGCCCGATCGCCGCGCTCGAGCTCGCGGTCGACCACGGCCCCGGCGGCGCGACGGGTCGCTGGACCTGGCGGTACACGCTGCCCGGCGACGCGACGCCCCTGTCGCTCGGCGGGGAGCAGGACGCGATCCGGGACCCGCTCCAGGAGCGGCGGGTTGTCGCCGGCCTGCGCGGCGCCGGCCTCGACAGCAGCCGCACCCCCGAGCTGATCGGCACGCACGGCGAGCTGCGCGAGACCTTCGCGGTGCACGGCATGGCGGCGGTCGCGTTCGGGCGCGACCTGCTGCCGGCGATCCGCCGCGTGCCCGGCGTCGCCGTCGTCGAGCACGGGCAGCCGGCCGAGTACCGCGCGGCGGAGGAGGCGCCGGTCGTCGAGATCGCCACCCGCGCGGTCGACGGCAGCCGCGACTGGTTCGACCTCGACATCGAGGTGCGGGTCGGCGGCGAGGTCGCGCCGCTCGCCGAGGTGTTCCTCGCGCTGGCCCGCGGCGACGACGCGATGGTGCTGCCGGGCGGCGTCTGGTTCCCCCTCGACGACCCGGTGTTCGAGCGGCTGCGCGCGCTCATCGCCGAGGCGCGCGAGCTGACCGACGACCCGCGCGCCCCGCTGCGGATCTCCCGGTTCCAGGGCTCGCTGTGGGAGGACCTCGTCGCGCTCGGCGTCGTGACCCGCCAGGCGGAGGCGTGGCGCCGCGCGGTCGAGCTGACCGGCGGCTTCGCCGAGGACGGGCACCTGGAGCGACAGGCGCTGCCCGCCGGCTTCCTCGCCGAGCTGCGGCCGTACCAGCACGAGGGGTTCGACTGGCTGTCGTTCCTCTACGACAACCGGCTCGGCGGCGTGCTCGCAGACGACATGGGGCTCGGCAAGACCGTGCAGTCCCTCGCGATGGTCGCGCGCGCGATCCAGCAGGCGGACGAGCGCGGGGAGGAGCGCCCGCGCTTCCTCGTCGTGGCGCCCACCTCGGTGGTGCCCAACTGGGTCGCGGAGTCGCAGCGGTTCGTGCCGGACCTCGAGGTCGTCGGCGTCACGGAGACCGTGCGGAAGAGCAAGGTGCCGCTCGCCGAGACGATCGGCGACGCCGACATCGTGATCACCTCCTACGCACTGCTGCGGCTCGACACCGCGTCGTACAACGGCGTGCGATGGGGCGGCATGCTGCTCGACGAGGCGCAGTTCGCGAAGAACCGCCACTCGACGACGTACCAGCGCATCCGCGCGATCGACGTGCCGTTCCGGCTCGCGATCACCGGCACGCCGCTCGAGAACGACCTGATGGAGCTGTGGTCGATCCTCTCCATCGCGGCGCCGGGGCTGTTCCCGTCCCCCTCCGGGTTCCAGGACCACTACGCGAAGCCGATCGAGAAGGAGGGCGACGCGCAGCGCCTCGCGCAGCTGCAGCGGCGCATCCGTCCGCTGCTGCTACGCAGGACGAAGGAGCTGGTCGCGGCCGACCTGCCGCCGAAGACCGAGCAGATCATCGAGGTCGAGCTCGGCAGGAAGCAGCGGGCGGTGTACGACCGCCACCTGAACCGCGAGCGGCAGCGGGTGCTCGGGCTGATCGGCGAGTTCGACCGCAACCGGTTCACGATCTTCCGCGCCCTGACGACGCTGCGGCAGGTCGCGCTCGACGCGGCCCTGGTCGACGCGGCGAACGAGGGCGTGCCCTCGGCGAAGCTCGACCTGTTCGACGAGCTGCTCGAGAACGCGCTCGAGGAGCACCATCGCGTCCTGGTCTTCAGCCAGTTCACGCGGCTGCTCGGCCGGGTGAAGGACCGGCTGGACGAGGCCGGCATCGGCTACGCCTACCTCGACGGCTCGACGCGGCGCCGCGGGGAGGCGATCGACCGCTTCCGCTCCGGCGCCGCCGACGTGTTCCTGATCTCGCTGAAGGCGGGCGGGTTCGGGCTGAACCTCGCGGAGGCGGACTACTGCATCCTGCTCGACCCGTGGTGGAACCCCGCGGCGGAGGCGCAGGCCGTCGACCGGGCGCACCGGATCGGGCAGACGCGGCAGGTGATGGTCTACCGGCTCGTCGCGAAGGACACGATCGAGGAGAAGGTGATGGCGCTGAAGGAGTCGAAGCGCGCCCTCTTCGACGCGGTGATGGACGGCCAGGGCGCGACCAGCGCGGCGGCCCTGTCCGCGGAGGACGTCCGGGAGCTGCTCGCCTGAGCCCCGCTCAGCGGGCGTCGGCCTCGGCCTCCACCTGCTGCGCCGCCTCGACGGGGGTCGCGGCCGCGGCGGCCCGCATCGCCCGGCGGCCGGACGGGACCAGCACGGCGACGCCGGTGACGACGACCGCGAGCACGCCCGTGCCGACCAGCAGCGCGCGTACCCCGACCGCGTCGGCGATCGGGCCGAAGGCCACCATCCCGAGCGGGAACGACAGCGCCATCACGATCGTGACGTAGCTGAACACCCGCCCCTGCATCTCCGGCGGGACCGCCTCCTGCACGAGCGTCATGAACGGGGCCGAGAAGATCGGGATCATCGACCCGAACAGGAACATGAGCGCGTAGAACCACCACAGCCCGGGGGCCAGGCCGAGGCCGAGCGAGAACAGGCCGAAGCCCAGGGACGAGAGCACGATCAGCCGGATCCTGCTGCGCTTCGCGAGCACGGTCGAGACCGCGATGCCGCCGAGCAGCATCCCGATGCTGAAGGCCAGCTCGAGCACGGTCAGGCGCCAGACCTCGCCGCCCCACTCCTGGGCGATCAGCAGCGGCGTCACGAAGCTGGGCGAGCCGGTCAGCACGATGATGACGGCGAAGAGCACCATCAGCCAGCGGATGAAGGAGTGGTGCCAGATGAACCGGGCGCCCTCGGCGAGGTCCTCCCGGAACCCGGTCGCCTTCCCGCTCACCGCGGCGAGCGTGGGCACCGTCACGAGCAGCAGCACCCCGACGCCGAGCAGCGCGGTCACGACGTCGATGTAGAAGGCCGGCACGATGCCGAACGCGCCGAACACCGCGCCCGCGACGGCCGGGGCGAGCAGGGCGAGGCCGGACTGGATGGTCTGGAACACGCCGTTGATCCGCAGCAGGCGGTCCTGCGGCACGATCTGCGGGATGACCGCCTGCACCGTCGGCTGCTGGAACCCGGCACCGACGGACCGCACGGCGCACGCGACGAGGATCACCCAGAGGTCGGTGACCCCGTTGGTCATCAGCACGGCCAGGCCGAGCGTCGCGAGGGCCGTGCTGGTGTCGGCGGCGATGATCAGCATCTTGCGGTCGACCCGGTCGGCGAAGGTGCCGCCGAAGATCGACACGATGCCCTGCGGCAGGAACGCCGCGACGGCGTAGAGCGCGACCGCGATCGCGGACCGCGTCTGCAGGGTCACGTACCACATGACCGCGTACTGCACGACCATCGAGCCGAACAGCGAGACCGTCTGGCCGCCGAGGAACAGCGCCGTGTTCCGGCGCCACGGCTGCGGCACCGCCGTCGCGGTCGCGGGCGGCGAGGTCGTGTTCATGACGATGGCTCCTCCATGTGTACGATGTCAACAATGTCCACCCTCCCAGCGGATGTGAACGGTGTCAACCGGGACGGGACCAGTGTCGGACGGGCCTCCGACACCGGCTCCGCGGCACGGTCGACCTACCGGCACGGCGACCTGCGGAACGCGCTGATCGAGGCCGGGCTGCGGCTCGCGGCCGGCGCCGGGCCGAGCGCGGTCGTGCTGCGCGAGGCGACGCGGCAGGCCGGCGTCTCGCCGAACGCCGCGTACCGCCACTTCAGCGACCGCGACGACCTGCTGGCCGCCGTGAGCCTTCGGAGCCTCGAGTTCATGGGCTCGGAGATCGTGAAGGAGCTCGCCGCGCACGCCACCGACGACGACCTGTCGTCGCAGCTCGACGCGGTCGGTCGCGCGTACGTGCGCTTCGCGCTCCGCGAGCCCGGGCTGTTCCGCACCGCGTTCGCCGTGCACCGGGACCCGGAGGCGGGCCGCGGCGGCACCGACGGTCCCGGGCCCTTCGGCCTGCTGCTCCGCGTGCTGGACCGGGCGGTCGCGGCGGGCGTCCTGCCTGCTGAGCGACGGCCGGGCGCGGAGGTGGCCGCGTGGTCCGCCGTCCACGGGCTCGCCGTGCTGCTGGTCGACGGGCCGCTGCGGACCGTGCCGGACGAGGCGAGGGAGGCGCTGATCGAGCGGACCGTGTCCGCGGTGCGCAGGGGGCTCTTCGTGGAGGGCGGATCCTGACTCCGCCGGGCGCCCGGTCACCCGGGTCGGGCGCCGGATCGTCTGCTGCGCCGGGGCCGGACTCGAACCCGCTCCGAGCGTCCCGTGATCTGCCGGCAACACGAGCGCCCGACTGGTGACGAGATGGTGTTCCCGGCGAAACCATCCGGAAACGGCCGCGCGGTTGCCTTGACCCATGGCAGCCGGGGTGCACGACGCGCATCGCCACATCGGCGCCCTCCCCGCGTTCCCCTTCTACGGCGGCCCGGCGATCCGCGCCGACCTCACCGCGCGGGAGACGGTCAAGGCGTTCCTCGCCGACCTGGACGCGGAGGGCACGGAGCGCACGCTCGTCCTCCCGAACTACGGCGTCCCGAACCCGGAGGTCGCGTTCGGCCTGAACGAGCTCGCGCTCGAGGCGGCGCAGGCGGACGAGCGCGTGCGCTGCGGTCTGTGGATCTCCCCGAAGGCGAGCGACGCGGAGCGGAACACCGCCGCGCTCGCGCTCGCGGGTGAGGACGGCGTCGCCGCGCTGAAGACGAGCTTCCTGCTCGGCGGGGCCGCGGACGACGAGGGCTGCCTGGAGCAGCTCGGCCGGATGTTCGCCGCCGCGGAGCAGCACGACCTCACGGTCCACATCCACACCTCACCCGGCGGGGCGAGCGACATCGACCGGATCGGCGACCTCGTCGAGCGCTGGGGCGACGACGTGCGCATCCACCTCGTCCACCTGGGGGGCGGCATGAGCGGCCACATGAAGCTGATCGGCGGCCGGTTCTTCGACTGGATCGAGCGCGGCAAGCGCGTCTACAGCGACACGAGCTGGGCGATCGGCTTCGCGGCCGTCTGGCTCGTCGCCGAGATCGAGCGGCGCGGCATCGGCCACGACCGCATCCTCTTCGCCTCCGACATCCCCTGGGGGGACCACGCGGGCGAGCTCGCGCGGATGCAGGCCGCGGTGAAGGACGGGGAGCTCGGCCGCCTCTTCCTGCGCGAGAACTTCGAAGCCCTCTACTGACCGCCCGCCCGATCCCGGCACCACCGACCGCT
The DNA here is from genome assembly GCF_964245895.1 of uncultured Amnibacterium sp. Classification (GTDB taxonomy): domain Bacteria; phylum Actinomycetota; class Actinomycetes; order Actinomycetales; family Microbacteriaceae; genus Amnibacterium. Next base: position 454 of record NZ_CAXTOQ010000049.1, on the reverse strand, counting down.
AGGAGCACCCCATGGCCCTGTTCGACGACACGATCCTCGCCAACATCGAGACCTCGCGCGGCGAGGTGCCGCACCCCACGCAGCCGCAGGGCACGTCGATCTACGGGTCGACGAAGATCTTCCCGGACATCCAGGCGGAGCCCGGGCAGTCGTACCTGACGCTGGTGCACGGCATCGCGCACGAGTCGAGCGTCAGCTTCGTGGCCTGCCTGCAGGCGCTGCGCGCGCTGCGGAAGGGCTTCGACTCCGTCCTGTACTTCTACGGCCCCGGCGCGATGAACGCGATCGCCACCCGCGGCTTCCCGACCCCCGGCGACTCCGCCTTCCCGGGCGAGCAGAACATCAACGACACGATCACGACCTTCATCACGGAGGGCGGCACGGTCTTCGTCTGCCGCTTCGGCCTGTCGCTGCACGGCCTGCGCGAGGAGGACCTGATCGAGGGCACGATCCC
>NZ_CAXTOQ010000048.1:0-21184 GCF_964245895.1 uncultured Amnibacterium sp. | reverse complement strand
ACCCGTGCAGCGGCAGCCAGATGCCCTGCAGCCAGATGATCAGCATGAACTGCAGCCCGCCGCGGCCGATCGCCGCGAGGATCCCGGCCAGGTTCGCCATGGCGAACGGGCGGGACCGGAACAGCCGCAGCTGGAACATCGGCGCCCGGCTGCGCAGTTCGACCGCGACGAAGACGCCGAGCAGCACGATGCCGCCGACGATGCTGCCGAGCACCCACGGGTTCAGCCAGCCGGTGGCCGCGCCGCCGTAGGGCTGGATGCCGTACGTGATGCCGGTGAGCAGGGAGGTGAGGCCGAGCAGGAAGAGCACGTTGCCCGGGATGTCGAGCGAGCCGGGGTTCCGGTCGCCGACCTCGTGCAGGGATTTGAAGGACCAGATCGTGCCGATGATGCCGAGCGGCACGGAGACGATGAACACCGCGCGCCAGTCGATGACGGCGAGCAGGCCGCCGAGGATCAGCCCGATGAACGAGCCGGCGATCGCCGCGATCTGGTTGATGCCGAGCGCCATGCCGCGCCGCTCCGCCGGGAACGCGTCGGTGAGGATCGCGGTCGAGTTCGCGAACAGCATCGCGGCCCCGATGCCCTGGAACACGCGCCAGAGGATCAGCCAGAGCGCGCCGGCCCCTTCCATGAACGGGTCCAAAGAGAGGGCGATCGCGCCGATCGTGAAGAGCACGAAGCCGGCGTTGTAGATCCTCACCCGGCCGTACATGTCCCCGAGGCGGCCGAATCCGACGACGAGCACCGCGGTGACGAGCATGAAGCCCATCAGCATCCAGAGCAGGTAGCTGGTGTTGCCGGAGTCGAGCGCGTCCAGCTTGATGCCGTTGAAGATCGCGGGCAGCGAGATGAGGACGATCGACGAGTTGATGGTCGCCATCAGCATGCCGAGCGTCGTGTTGCTGAGCGCCACCCACTTGTAGTGCGGGTGGTCCTTGTCGAACATGCCCCTGCGGGCGGGTGCGGTGGTGCTCATGGGACTCCGGCGGATCGGTGACGTGACCGGACGGCGGTGGCCGGGGGAATTGCTTACCAGAGGATAAGCATATGAGGTCGCCCAGCATTCCCCGTCAGGGCATGCCGCTCAGGCGCTGTCCGTCGCGTGCTGACGGGTCGCCTCCCCGTCGCTCCAGGTGCGGTAGCCGCCGTCGAGGTTCGCCACCTCGTGACCGAGCTGCGCGAGCAGGCGGGCGGCGGTGGACCCGCGCTGCCCGACCTCGCAGTGCACCACGACGCGCTCGGCGGGCAGCTCGGCGTGGCGGTCCCGCAGCTCGTCGAGCGGCACGTTCACCGCTCCCGGGATCGCACCGGCCGCGAACTCGTCGGGGTCCCGGACGTCGACGAGCGTCCATCCGGCGGCCTGCAGCTGCGGCAGCTCGTGCCACTGCACGGTCGTCGCGGCGCCGGACGCCAGGTTCTCGGCCACGTAGCCGGCCAGGTTGACGGGGTCCTTCGCCGAGCCGAACTGCGGGGCGTACGCCAGCTCGAGCCGGGAGAGGGCGGAGGCGGTGATGCCGCCGGCGATCGCCGTCGCGAGCACGTCCGTGCGCTTGTCCACCCCGTCAGGCCCGACGAGCTGCGCGCCGAGCACCAGGTCCGTGTCCGCGTCGACGAGCAGCTTGATCGCGAGGACCGCGGCGCCCGGGTAGTACCCGGCGTGCTGCTGCGGGTGCGTGTGCAGCACCCTGTGCGCCCGCCCCGCCGCGCGGAGGCGCTGCTCGGTCCAGCCGAGGGTGCCCACCGCGAGGGAGAAGACCTGCACGATCGCGGTGCCGAGCGCGGGGGAGGCGTCGACCGGCGTCCCCGCGATCACGTCCGCGACCGCGCGCCCGTGCCGGTTCGCGAGCCCCGCGAGCGCGACCAGCACGGCGCCGCCGTCCACGACGTCCCGCTTCTCGGCGGCGTCACCGGCCGCGAGCACGTCGGGGTCGCTGGTCCGGTGGTGCGCGTCCACCGCGATGCCCCCGGACGGCCCGATCGCCAGCCCGGCTGCCTCGGCGAGCCGCGCCTCCGGCGCGACACCGGTCGCCTCGATCACGAGGTCCGCGCGCACGCGGTCGCCGTCCTCGAGCACCGCGCTGCCGCCGACGACGCCGACCACGGCGCTGCCGAAGCGCAGCTCGACGCCGTTGCGACGCAGCTCGTCGTGGACCGGAGCGGCCATCTCCGCGTCGAGGGTGCGCAGCACCTGGTCGCCCCGAGCCACGACCACGACGTCGAGGCCGCGCCGGACCAGGTTCTCCGCCGTCTCGAGCCCGATGTAGCCGCCGCCCGCGACGACCGCCCTGCGGGCGCCGGAGTCGATGGCCGCGACGATCGCGTCCATGTCGTCGATCGTTCGCAGCCCGTGCACCGGGATGGAGCCGTCGGACGGGAGCGCGGAGACGCTCGCGCCCTGCGCGAGCACGAGGACGTCGTAGGACTCGTGCTGCTCGGCGCCGCCGGCTGCCCGCACCGTGACCCGCTTCGCGCCGCGGTCGATCGCCACGACGTCGTGCTCGACGCGGATGTCGAGCCGGAAGCGCCGGGCGAGCGCGTCCGCGCTCCGCAGCAGCGCCGATCGCTCCTGGATGACGCCGCCGACGTGGTAGGGCAGCCCGCAGTTCGCGAAAGACACCTGCCCGCCGGCTTCCAGCACGACGATCTCGGCGTGCTCGTCGAGCCGCCTGAGCCTCGTCGCCGCCGACATCCCCGCGGCCACCCCGCCCACGATCACGACGCGCATGGCGCTCCCTCCGTCCCGGCAAGCCTCCCCGATGGAGCGGCCGCTCGGGCGCGCCCGAGGAGGATCGCGGTATGACGGTCAATCGGTACGGGGTGGAGGGGAGGTCGGTGCTGGTCACCGGGGGTGGCAGCGGCATCGGGGCGGCGATCGCCCGGGCGTTCCTCGACAACGGAGCGCGGGTGGCGGTGAGCGGCAGGCGGGAGGCGCCGCTGCGCCGGCTCGTCCACGGCGCACCGGAGGGGACGGCGCTCGCCGCGGTCGGCGACGTCGGGCTCGCGGCCGACGCCCGGCGGGTCGTGGACGAGACCGTGTCCGCGTTCGGTGGGCTCGACGTCGTGGTGAGCAACGCCGCCGGGTACGCCTCCGGCGACCTCGCCGACCTGTCCGTGCACGACTGGGAGCAGCTGCGCCGCACGAACGTCGACGGCTTCCTCCACCTGGCTCAGGCGGCGCTCCCGCATCTCGTCGCGTCGCGGGGCAACCTCGTCGCGGTCGCGAGCGTCTCCGGGCTGCACGGCGACTGGGGCCAGGCGGCCTACAACGCGACGAAGCACGCGGTGGTCGGGTTCGTGCGCTCCCTCGCCCTCGACTACGGCGACCGCGGCGTGCGCGTCAACGCGATCGCCCCGTCGTTCACGCTGACGGAGATGACGGAGGCGATGGACGAGGACGAGGCCGCCATCGCGCCGTTCGTCGACCGGATCGCGCTCGGTCGGCCCGGCCGGCCCGCCGACATGGCGCCTGCCGTGCTGTTCCTCGCGAGCGACGACGCCGCGTACATCACCGGCTCGGTGCTGACCGTCGACGGCGGCACGTCCGCCTCCACGGGGCAGCCGCGCTGACTCACTCGACGAGGATGCCGAGCGCCGCCGCCAGCAGCGGAGCGAACCGCGGCAGCTGATCCGTCGAGATCGTCGCGCCCGCGAGGCTGCGCAGCCCGTCGATCCCGTCGAGATCGGCGCCGCGCAGGTCCAGCTGCTCGATCCGCGCGTCCTGCACGGACAGCTCGCGCACCTTCGACCCCGCGAACGCGGTGCGGCGCACGGTCGCGCCGCGCAGGTCGAGGTCGCCGATCGTGCAGTCGGTGAAGCGCACGTCCTGCAGCCGCGCGTCGGTCAGCGCGAGGTAGTCGATGCGGCAGCCGACCAGGTCGACCCGGTCCAGCTGCGCCTCGAACCACTCGGCCGCGCCGATGCGGCAGCCCTCCAGCCGCACGTCGCGGAGGGCGAGCCGAGCGCCTCGGAGGCGCGTCGCGGTCACGCCGTCGAGCACGCTGTCCACGATGCGCGCGCCGTCCAGCGCCGCGTCGTCGAGCCGCACCGTCTCGAGCAGGCACTCGTCGATCACCGCGCCCGCGAGGTCGGCCCCGGAGGCGTCGACGCCGGTGAACCGCAGCCCGTCGACGCGGCCGTCTGGACGCAGCGCGCCTGCCTCCCCATAGAGGAGGGAGGGGAGGACGACGGGGTCGATCCTCGGGCTGGTCGCGTCGCGCTTGGGCACCCGCGCGAGGTTAGACGGCTCCACGGACGGCGTAGCGGAGGTGCATCCAGCCCGCAGGGAAGGCGCGCTGCTCGAGCAGCTCGAGCACCGTGCCGAGACCGTCCGGGAGGGCGCGCGGCCCCTCGCCGACGATCACCGGCACGACCAGCAGCTCGAGCTCGTCGACGACGCCGGCGATCAGCGCCTCGCCCGCCAGCTCCGCGCCGCCGACGGTGAGTGGCGCGGTCGCGGCGTCCTTCAGCGAGCGGACGTCCGCGGCGTCGAACCGGCGCTCGATCCGGGTGCGGGCGGTGCCGGCCGCGTCGAGGGTGCGCGAGTACACGACCTTGTCGGCCTCCCGCCAGAGCGCGCCGAAGTCGCCCATCACGCCGTCCTCGACCGGCATGGTCTCCCAGAACCGCATGGTCTCCCACATGCGCCGGCCGTACAGGTAGGTGCCGACGGGGCGGGTGCGGTCGTTCACGAAGGCGTGCACGTCGTCGGGCGGCTCGGCCCAGTCGAACCCGCCGGACGCGTCCGTGATGCGCAGGTCGAGGGAGCAGGTGAAGAACGCGGTGAGCGTCGCCATGCCGCGACCCTGCCCGCTGCACGACGCCGCGGCAAGGCGTAAGATGGTTGACATGTCTACGAAGCGCATCGGCTTCCTGTCGTTCGGCCACTGGGGCGCGGTCCGCGGATCCAGCACCCCGCGGGCGGCCGACACCCTGCTGCAGACGATCGAGCTCGCGGTCGCCGCCGAGGAGATCGGCATCGACAACGCCTCCATCCGGGTGCACCACTTCGCGCCGCAGCTGTCGGCGCCGTTCCCCCTGCTCGCCGCGATGGCGGCGCGCACCAGCCGCATCGAGCTCGGCACCGGCGTGATCGACATGCGGTACGAGAACCCGCTGTACATGGCGGAGGAGGCGGGCGTCGCCGACCAGATCTCCGGCGGCCGGCTGCAGCTGGGCGTGAGCCGGGGCTCGCCCGAGACGGCGCTGAACGGCGCGCACGCCTTCGGCTTCGTGCCGCCGGAGGGGATGACCGACGCGGACCTCGCGCGCCACAAGCTCGAGCTGTTCCTGGCCGCGATCGACGGCGCGGCCGTCGTCGCCTCGGACCCGCGGATGACCGGCACCTCGCAGGGGCTCGCCGTCCAGCCGCAGTCACCCGGCCTCGCCCGCCGGATCTGGTGGGGCAGCGGCACCCGCGCGACGGCGACCTGGGTCGCCGAGCAGGGGCTCAACCTGCAGTCGTCGACGCTGCTCACCGAGGACACCGGGGTGCCGTTCGACGAGCTGCAGGCCGAGCAGATCCAGGTCTACCGCGACGCCTGGAAGGCGGCCGGCCACGACTGGACGCCCCGCGTCTCGGTCAGCCGCAGCGTGATGCCCATCACGACCGACGTCGACCGGATGTACTTCGGCGGCGACGAGGACTCCGAGGACCAGATCGGCCACCTCGACGGCGGCAGCGCGCGCTTCGGGCGGACCTACGCGGGGGAGCCGGACCGGCTCGCGGAGCAGCTGGCGCAGGACGCCGCGGTGCAGGCCGCCGACACCCTGCTGCTCACGATCCCGAACCAGCTGGGCGTCGAGTACAACGCGCGGCTGCTCGAGACCGTCGCGAAGCACATCGCCCCGGCCATCGGGTGGGTGCCGCCGGCCGACCGGCGCCTCCAGCCGACGCCCTGAGGCGGAGGGGCGTCGCATCTGAGCTGCCGGTGCGTCGAGTGTCTGGACCCGGGGAGGTCGCCGTCCGCTCCATGGTCGTGGACGGAGCGCCACCTGATCGGCTAATGGTCTCGAACCATCCATCTAGCGGCACGCGGGCGCGAGGAACAGCGATTCGGGTCGGCCGACATACCGTCACACACCATGTCGACCCCCAAGACTCTCGAGAACTCCGAATCCCGATTCGCTGCCGTGCTCGGGCACGCTGCCCGTCTCCCAGGCGTACGCATCCACCGCGATGCGTACCTCCGGAAGGCACTCAAGCCTCACTGCTCCGCTGAGCAGATCGCGAATGCCGTGGCGGATTCCCCCGCTGCCGCCGGCATCTCGCTCAAGGTGCTGGACAAAGCCGCGGAAGCATCGATCGCACTGGAGACGACGAAGGTCGCTGCGCTCGCTGCAGCTGCCGGCCTGCCGGGAGGTTTCGCGATGATCGGCACCGTGCCGGCGGACCTCGCTCAATCGGTCGCGCACATGTTGCGGATCTCGCAGAAGCTCGCCTACCTCTACAGCTGGCCCGAGTTGTTCGGTGACGCGGAGGACGAGCCGGATGACGCGACGCAGAACGTGCTCGTTCTGTTCATCGGCGTCATGTTCGGCGCGGGCGCGGCCATCGAGGGAGTCAACAAGGTCGCCGTCCTGGTCGGTGAGCAGGTGGCGCTCCAGTTGCCGAAGAGGGCGCTCACCCACGGTGTGATCTATCCAGTGGTAAAGAAGGTCATGGGCTACCTCGGTGTGAAGCTGACCAAGGACACGTTCGCCAAGGGTGTTGCGAAGTTCGTGCCCATCGCCGGAGCGGTGCTCTCCGGCGGCTTGACTCTGGCGACGTTCCTCCCGATGGCGAAGCGTCTGAAGAAGCATCTGGCGGAATTGGAGATGGCGCGTCCGGTCGCCGCCGCACCGACGGGGGACCCCATCGACGATTCCACCGACTCGATCCTCGACGACGAGCCGTCGGACCGAGAGCCGGTCGGCGTCTGAGTGGCTGACGGACACGTGAGCGGGCCGATGCCCGCTCACATGTCCGTGGGCCGCACACGCGAGTCGCGCACTCCGCCTGTCGAGGTGCGAGCGCAGAGAAGCTCCCGGCCGGCGTGGCTCAGGTGACCGGGCCGGTCCACTTCTCGCCAGGGCCCCTACCGATCGGGTCGGGCACGGTCGACGCCTCCCGGAAGGCGAGCTGCAGGGTGCGGAGGCCGTCGCGCAGCGGCCGGGCGTGGCTGTCGCTCAGGTCCGGCGCGGCCGCCGTGATCAGCCCGGCGAGCGCCGTGATCAGCTTCCGCGCCTCGTCGAGGTCCCGCTGCGAGTCGGGGTCATCGGCCAGGCCGCACTTCACGGCGGCCGCGCTCATCAGGTGCACCGCTGCGGCGCCGATCACCTCGATCGCGGGCACGTCGGCGATGTCGCGGGTCGCGTCGGCCAGCTCGTCGACGGAGTCGACGGCCTCGGCCTCGCCGGGGGCGTCCTCGAAGCGGTAGTCGGTCACGCGTCGATTCTGCCCGCAGCCTGGAGCGGCGCAGACGGCCAGGGCGTCCGTCCCGCGCGACCTGGTACGATGCTTCGGTTCCGGGCTCGACCCGGTGTGTCAAGTGGAGCGATCCCACCTCCAGCCCGCCTTCACCGAAGGGCTGCGAGGTCGAAGCACCCCCCTCCTCACGGAGCGATCGGGGTGTCGTGCTGAGTGCACGACCGGCGCTGCCGGGCGTGCTCGACGGAATCCTTCTGCCCGTGCCGCCGGACGAACCCATGGGGCGGCGCGCATCCCGCGCGCCACCCGTTCGACCGACTGTTTGGAGCAACGCATCAGCGATCCCCGTACCAACGACAAGATCCGTGTTCCGGAGGTCCGACTCGTCGGTCCCGCCGGCGAGCAGGTCGGCGTCGTCCCCATCGAGACCGCCCTTCGGCTGGCCCGTGAGGCGGACCTCGACCTCGTCGAGGTCGCGCCGAACTCCCGTCCCCCGGTGGTCAAGATCATGGACTACGGGAAGTTCAAGTACGAGACGGCGCAGAAGGCCAAGGAGGCCCGCCGCAACCAGGCGAACACGGTCCTCAAGGAGGTCCGCTTCCGCCTGAAGATCGATTCGCACGACTACGAGACCAAGCGCAAGCGCGCCGAGGGCTTCCTCAAGGACGGCGACAAGGTCAAGGCCATGATCCTCTTCCGCGGCCGCGAGCAGTCGCGTCCCGACCAGGGCGTGCGCCTGCTGGCGCGGTTCGCGGAGGACGTCCGCGAGTTCGGCAACGTCGAGTCCAGCCCGATGATCGACGGCCGCAACATGGTCATGGTGATCGGCCCCGTGAAGAGCAAGGTCGACGCGAAGGCGGAGCAGAACGCCAAGCGCGCCGCCGCCCGGAACCAGAACACCCCCGCACCCACCGGTGCGGGCGACGCCCCGACATCCCAGGAGCAGTGATGCCGAAGCAGAAGACGCACTCCGGTGCCAAGAAGCGGTTCAAGATCACCGGCACCGGCAAGGTCATGAAGGCGCAGGCCGGCATGCGCCACAACCAGGAGAAGAAGCCGAGCCGGCTCACCCGCCGCCTCACCGGCGAGTCCGAGGTGGCCGCTCCCCAGGCCAAGCAGATCAGGAAGATGCTCGGCCGCTAGGCCCTGTACGAGTAGGAGACAGACATGGCCAGGGTCAAGCGCGCCGTCAATGCGCACAAGAAGCGTCGGGTCGTCCTCGAGCGCGCCGAGGGCTACCGCGGTCAGCGGTCCCGCCTGTACCGGAAGGCGAAGGAGCAGGTCACCCACTCCCTCGTCTACGCGTACCGCGACCGCCGCCAGAAGAAGGGCGACTTCCGCCGCCTCTGGATCCAGCGGATCAACGCCGCGTCCCGCGCGAACGGCATGACGTACAACCGGTTCATCCAGGGCCTCGGGCTCGCCGGTGTCGAGGTCGACCGCCGCATCCTCTCGGAGCTCGCGATCAACGAGCCCGCGACGTTCGCGGGCCTCGTCGCCACGGCGAAGGCGGCCCTCCCGGCCGACACGTCGGCGCCGGCCGCGACGGCCTGAGCCGCCGCACACCACCTCGAACGGGCCCGGTCGCGAGACCGGGCCCGTTCTGCATCCAGGAGCACCGTGATCGAGTCCACGAAGAACCCCGCCGTCAAGCGGGTCGCCCGGCTCAAGCAGCGACCCGAGCGGGAGGAGACCGGCCTCGCCCTCATGGAGGGGCCGCAGGTCGTCCGCGAGCTGGTCGCGCACGCTCCCGGGACCGTCGAGGAGCTGTACTTCACCTCCGACGGCTTCGGACGGCACCCCGGGCTGGCCGAGGCGGCGACCGCCGCCGGCATCGACGTCGAGTTCGTGACCGACGCGGTCCTGGCGGCGATGGCCGACACCCGCACGCCGCAGGGGGTGCTCGCGGTCGCGCACCAGACCCCGACGAAGCTGCGTGAGGCGCTGCCGGAGGGCACCCGCCTCGTCGCGGTGCTGGACGAGGTCCGCGACCCGGGCAACGCCGGCGCGGTCATCCGGGCCGCCGACGCGGCGGGCGCCGACGTCGTGATCCTCACCGGCTCCTCCGTCGACCCGTACAACCCGAAGGTGGTCCGCGCGACGACCGGGTCGCTGTTCCACCTGTCGGTCGTCACCGGCGTGACGCTCGAGGCCGCGGCCGCCGAGATCCGCGGCGCCGGCCTCGCGCTGCTGGCCGCGGACATGCACGGGGAGCCGCTGCCGGCGACCGACCTGTCCGGGCCGACCGCGTGGCTGTTCGGCAACGAGGCGCACGGGCTCTCCGCCACCGCGAAGGCGCTCGCCGACCGCTCCGTCGCCGTGCCGATCTACGGCGCCGCGGAGTCGCTCAACCTCGCGGCGGCCGCGGCGGTCTGCCTCTACGCCTCCGCGTTCGCCCACCGCCCCTGAGGGTGTGCCTGGATCCGGGGATCTGCGCACCTCCCCGGATCCACGGAAGAACCTCGGAGGGCGAAGTCGATTCCCCGCGTCCCCGTTCGACGTGTAGGCAAGGAGGCGCACACGGCGGCTCGAGCGAGGTCCGGGAGGACACCATGGCGAAGTACATGCTGATCATGCGGAACAGCGGGTCGACGGAGCGGTTCGAGGACATGGACTTCGACGCCGTGATCACGGCGATGGGGAAGTACAACGAGGCGATGATCGAGGTGGGCGTGCTGCTGGCAGGCGACGGCCTCGCGGACGCGGCGCAGGGCGCCGTCGTCGAGTTCACCGGCGAGGCCCCGATCGTCACCGACGGCCCCTACGGGGAGGCCCACGAGCTGTTCAACGGATTCTGGACGATCCAGGCGGCGACGAAGGAGGAGGCGGTCGAGTGGGCGAAGCGCGCGCCGCTCTCGCAGGGCAACAAGATCGAGGTGCGCCGCGTGACCGACGAGAGCGATTTCGCCGGCCACGAGGACAACGAGTACCTGCAGAAGGAGCGCCAGTGGCGCGCGGATGAGCGCGCGTGAGCGCATGAGCTCCGCGGCGCAGGCCGAGGCCGTCTGGCGCATCGAGGGCGCGCGCATCGTCGCGACGCTCGCGCGCGTGACGGGCGACCTCGGCCTCGCGGAGGACCTCGCTCAGGAGGCCCTCGTGGAGGCGCTCGAGCAGTGGCCGCAGGCGGGCGTGCCGAGGAACCCTGGCGCCTGGCTGACCGCGGTCGCGAAGCGCCGGGCGATCGACGGCTGGCGCCGCCGCGAGCGGCTGGACGACCGGTACCGCGCGATCGCGCACGACCTCTCGGCGACGACGGACGCCGACTGGCAGCCGATCGCCGACGACGTGCTGCGCCTCGTCCTGACCGCGTGCCACCCGGTGCTGTCGCGCGAGTCGCAGGTCGCGCTGACGCTGCGCGTCGTCAGCGGCCTCACGACGGAGGAGATCGCCCGGCTGCTGCTGGTCCCCGTGCCGACCGTGCAGGCGCGGATCACCCGCGCGAAGAAGGCGCTCGCCGCCGCGGGCGTGCCGTTCGAGGCGCCCGACCCGGCGGAGTGGGGCGAGCGGCTCGGCGGCGCGCTCGGCGTCGTCTACCTGGTCTTCACGGAGGGGTACGCGGCGACCAGCGGCACGGAGTGGATGCGGCCGGACCTCGCCGCGGAGGCGCTGCGGCTCGGCCGGATCCTCGCCCGGCTGCTGCCGCGGGAGGCGGAGGCGCTCGGTCTCGTCGCGCTGATGGAGCTGCAGGCGTCGCGGTTCGCGTCCCGCCGCGGCCCGGACGGCGAGCCCGTGCTGCTCGAGGACCAGGACCGCGCCCGCTGGGACCGCGCGCAGATCGGCCGCGGCCGCACCGCGCTGCGCCGCGCGGACGACCTCGCGCGCGGCCGCGGACCGTACGCGCTGCAGGCGGCGATCGCCGAGCAGCACGCCATCGCCCCCTCCGTCGCCGCGACGGACTGGGACGCGATCGTCGACCTGTACGCGGCCCTCGGGCGGCTGCGCCCGAACCCCGTCGTCGAGCTGAACCGGGCCGTCGCCGTCGCCATGGCGACGGGGCCGGTGGCCGGGCTCGCGATCGTGGACGGCCTGCTCGCCGACGGCGCGCTCGCGGGCAGCCACCTGCTCCCGAGCGTACGGGGCGAGCTGCTCGCCCGGCTCGGCAGGGAGGCGGAGGCGCGCACGGCGTTCGCCGAGGCCGCGGCGCTCGCCGCGAACGACCGCACCCGAGCGGTGCTGATGGCGAAGGCGGCGTCGGGGCGGGACTGAGCGATCAGCCGCGCGCGAGCGCCAGCCCGGCGACGCCGAGCACCGCGACGGCCAGCCCCGCGACGTGCTGCAGGCGGATGCGCTCGTGCAGCACGACCACCGCCAGCCCGACCGTCGTGACCGGGTAGAGGGCGGACAGCGCCGCGACGATCGCGAGCCCCGGCAGGTGCAGCGCGGTGATCAGCAGGATCGTGGCGACGCCCTGCGTCAGGCCGGCCGCGACGATCAGCGCGACCTCGCGCCGCGAGAGGCGCGCCGCACCCGCGGCCCGCCTCCGGCGCAGCAGCACGACCACGCCGACGGCGACGACCGCCGCGACCGAGTCGGACAGCATCGGCACCGCGCCGGAGTCGGGCGGCGTCGCGTCGATGCAGACGAAGTAGGCGGCGTAGACGAGCCCGGTCACCAGCGTCAGCACCACCGTCCGGGGCCGCGGGCGGAGGCTCGCCTCGGGCTCGAGGCCGATCAGCACCCCGCCGACCACGATCGCGGCGAGGGCGGCCAGGGCCCAGGCGGTGGTGCGCTCCCCGGTCGCGAAGCCGACGAGGGCGGGCAGCACGGCGCTCATCAGCGCGACCACCGGGGAGACGAACCCGACGGGCCCCGCGGCGAGCGCGGCGTACAGCAGCATCACGCCGAGGCCCGCGGCGGCGCCGGCGACCGCGCCGAGCACGACCGCCTCCACGCTCCAGACCGAGTCGACCAGCGCGAGGGCCGGCAGCACCGCCGCGGTCGCGACGACGAGCGCGCCCAGCGCGACGTCCGCGGCCGGGCGGGAGCGCGACGCGACCGCGCCGAAGAAGTCGGAGACGCCGTACAGGAGCGAGGAGATCAGCCCCAGGACGACGACGGTCACGGCCGATCAGTCAACCGGATCCGGTCAGCGGGCGACGGGCTCCCTCGACGCGTCCCGCACGGCCGGCTCGAGGATCGCCTGCGCGTAGTGCCGCCACAGGTGCGCCACGACGTGGGTCATCAGCGCCCGGCGGAACGGCAGCGGCGCGAACTCCCACGTCCAGCGGATCAGCGAGCCGTCCCCGTCGGGCGCGACGGACCACTCGCCCCGCACACCGACGACGAGGTGCCGGAAGACGTCGGTGAAGCGCGTCAGCTCGTACGCGAACGACGATCCGGGCACCCGCTCGACGAGCGTCTCGGTGACCGTGCCGCCGTCGCCGAGGTGGATCAGGCGCGAGGCGCCCACCCGGTCCCAGCGGCCCTCCTGCCCCTCGACGTGCGTGACGGCCGGGAAGATCAGGCCCTTCGTGAACATCGCGGGCAGCGGGTACTCGGCCATCCGCTCGAGCGCGACCTCAGGCGGCAGCGCGGTGCGCGCGAACGCGGTCGCGGACGGGCCGACGTGCGGGCGGCTGATCAGCATGTGGGAAGGTTCGCAGCCGAGGGGTGCGCGGATGGTGTGCAGCCCCCGCATTGGGGGCTCCGAGGGTGTCCGGCGCCGAGGAGCCGACCGTTCCGGCCGATCCGTAGGATCGTGGATCGTGCCAGACGCCCAGCTCACCGAGAAGTCGGTGACCGCCGCCGTCGATGCGGCGCTCGCCGCGATCGACGGCGCCGCCGACACCGCCGCGCTGAAGGCCGCGCGCATCGCCCACACGGGGGAGGCGTCGTCCCTCGCGCGACTGAACGCCACCATCCGCGACCTGCCTCCCGCCGAGAAGCCGGGTGCAGGGAAGCTGGTCGGCCAGGCTCGCGGCCGGGTGAACGCCGCGGTCGCCGCGCGGGAGGCGGTGCTCGCGCAGGCCGAGCAGGTCGCGCTGCTCGAGGTCGAGCGCGTCGACATGACCGCCGCACCCGCCCGCCGCCGGCCCGGCGCCCGCCACCCGCTGACGATCGTCCGCGAGACCGTCGAGGACGTCTTCGTCGCGATGGGCTGGGAGGTCGCGGAGGGACCCGAGCTCGAGCACGAGTGGTTCAACTTCGACGCGCTGAACATCGACCCGGACCACCCGGCGCGCAGCCCCCAGGACACCCTGTTCGTCGAGCCGCTCGGCGCCCACCTCGTGATGCGGACGCAGACCTCGCCGGTGCAGGTGCGCTCGCTCATCGAGCGAGGCGCGCCCCTGTACGTGCTCGGCCCCGGCCGCGTGTACCGGACCGACGAGATCGACGCGACGCACCTGCCCGTCTTCAACCAGTTCGAGGGCCTCGCGATCGACCGCGGGCTCACCATGGCGCACCTCCGCGGCACGCTCGAGCACGTGGCCAGGCGCATGTTCGGCGAGGCCGCCCGCATCCGGCTGCGGCCGAACTTCTTCCCGTTCACGGAGCCGTCGGCCGAGATGGACGTGTGGCAGCCGAACGCGAAGGGCGGCGCCCGCTGGATCGAGTGGGGCGGGTGCGGCATGGTCCACCCGAACGTGCTGCGCGCGGCGGGCGTCGACCCGGAGGAGTTCCAGGGCTTCGCGTTCGGCCTCGGCGTCGAGCGGACGCTCCAGTTCGCGGAGGACCTGAACGACATGCGCGACATGATCGAGGGCGACGTCCGGTTCGCCCGGCAGTGGGGCCTGGTGGGCCGCTCTTGAGGATCCCCATCTCCTGGCTGGCGGAGTACGCCGACCTCCCCGCCGGCACCTCCCCGGAGGCGCTGCACGCCGCGCTCGTCCGCGTCGGCTTCGAGGAGGAGACCGTCCACGGCGGCGAGATCTCCGGCCCCGTCGTCGTGGCCGAGGTGCTCGACTTCACTCCCGAGCCGCAGCGGAACGGCAGGACGATCCGCTGGTGCTCGGTGCGGGTGGCGCCGGAGGGGCAGCGGGCGGCCGACGGCGGGGAGGCGGTGCGCGGCGTCGTCTGCGGCGCGGGGAACTTCCTCGTCGGCGACAAGGTCGTCGTCACCCTGCCGGGCACCGTGCTGCCCGGGCCGTTCCCGATCGCCGCCCGGAAGACCTACGGGCACGTGTCCGACGGCATGATCGCGTCCTCCCGCGAGCTCGGCCTCTCCGACGAGCACGATGGCATCCTCCGGCTCACCGAGATCGGCCTCGATCCCGAGGTCGGCACCGACGCGATCGCGCTCCTCGGGCTCGACGACGCCGCCGTCGAGATCAACGTCACCCCGGACCGCGGCTACGCGCTGTCCATCCGCGGCATCGCGCGCGAGTACGGCGCCTCCACCGGATCGGCGTTCCGCGACCCGGCGCTCGCCGTCACGCCGCCGGCGACGACCGAGGACGGCAGCGTCCCCGTGACCGTGGAGGACGCCGCACCGATCCGCGGCCGCACCGGCTGCTCGGTCTTCGTCACCCGCGTCGTCCGGGGCATCGACCCCGCCGCGCGGACGCCGCGCTGGATGGCGAGCCGCCTCGGCCTCGCCGGCGTGCGCTCCATCTCCCTCGCCGTCGACATCACGAACTACGTGATGCTCGAGCTCGGCCAGCCCCTCCACGGCTACGACCTCGCCCGCCTCCCCGCCGGGCTCGGCGTCCGCCGCGCGCGACCCGGCGAGCCGCTCACGACGCTCGACGGGCAGCAGCGGACCCTCCACCCCGAGGACCTCGTCATCACGGGCGGCGACGGCCGGGCGATCGGCCTGGCCGGCGTGATGGGCGGCGCGACGACCGAGCTGTCGTCCACGACGACGGACGTCGTGATCGAGGCCGCGAACTTCGACCCGGTCTCCATCGGCCGCACCGCGCGACGCCACAGGCTGCCGTCGGAGGCGAGCCGCCGCTTCGAGCGCGGCGTCGACCCCGCGATCGCCCGCGCCGCGGCGCAGCGCGCCGTCGACCTGCTCGTCGAGCTGGCGGGCGGTGTCGCCGAGTCCGGGCAGACGTGGTTCGACGTCGCCGAGTCGCCCGCCGCCGTGCTGCTGCCGCCGGGTGCCGTGCTGCGCCGCACCGGGGCCGAGGTCACGGAGGCGGAGACCGTCGCGGCGCTCGAGGCCCTCGGCTGCGCGGTGGAGGTCGCCGAGCAGGGCTTCCTCGTCCAGCCGCCGACCTGGCGCCGCGACCTGCTGGAGTCCGCCGACGTCGTGGAGGAGGTCGTCCGCATCGTCGGCTACGACCGGATCCCCTCGACGCTGCCCGTCGCGCCGGCCGGGCGCGGGCTGACGCGCTCGCAGCGCCTCCGCCGCTCCATCGGCACGGTGCTCGCCGCGTCGGGCGCGGTCGAGGTGCAGTCCTACCCGCTCGTGTCCGACCAGCAGCAGCAGGCGGTCGCGCCGGGCGCCTCGATGCGGGTCGCGAACCCGCTGGACGCCTCCGCGCCCCTGCTGCGCCGCTCGCTCATCCCGGGTCTGCTCGACGCCGCGCGCCGGAACCGTGCCAGGGGGCTGACGGACGTGGCCCTGTTCGAGCTCGGCCTGGTCTTCCAGCCGCAGGAGGGCGCGACCTACGGCACGGCCGAGCTGCCGCCGATCGGCGCCCGGCCTGCGCCCGAGCTGCTGACCCGGATGCTCACCGCCCTGCCGCCGCAGCCATCGCACGTCGCCGTCGTGCTGGTCGGCGACCGGGTGGCGAAGGCGCCGGGTCTGCTCGCCGAACCGGTCGACTGGCGCGACGCGACCGAGGCCGCGGTCCGCATCGGGGCGGCCGCCGGCGTGGAGGTGCGCTTCCGCCAGGAGGCCGGACCCGCCGGGTTCCACCCGACCCGCTCGGCGGAGGTGCTGGCCGGGGGCGCCGTCGAGCACGTCGTCGGCATCGTGGGGGAGCTGCTGCCGGGCTCGGTCGAGGACGTGCCCGGGCGCGTCGCGGCCGTCGAGATCGACGTCGACGCACTGCTCGCCGCCGCCGAAAGCACGCCGTTCGTCCCGATCTCGAGCATGCCGGTGGCCACGCAGGACCTCTCGCTCGTCGTCGGCGCGGCCGTGCCGGCGGCGGACGTGAGCGACGCGGTCGTGCTCGGCGCGGGCGCGCTGCTCGAGTCGATCGAGCTGACGGACGACTACCGCGGCGCCGGGCTCCCCGACGGCGCGAAGTCGCTGACGTTCGCGCTGCGCTTCCGAGCGCCCGACCGCACCCTCACCGCCGCGGAGGCGACCGCGGCGAAGGAGGCGGGCGTCGCGATCGCGGCGGTGCGCACCGGCGCCCGCCTGCGCGAGTAGCGGGTCAGGCGACCGGGTCGGGGCCGGGCAGGTGGCGGTCCAGCAGGGTCGCCGCGGGCTGGAACCCGGCCGCCTCGTACACGGGCACCGCCGCCGCGCTCGACGCGACGGTGACGCGCGGGATCCCGCGCCGGTCCGCCTCATCGCAGACCGATCGCACGAGCGCCGTCCCGATGCCTCGCCCGCGCCGCCTCGGCACGACGTAGGTGCTCTGCACGTCGCCGGCCCTGCGCTTGCGCGCATCGAAGTTCGGCACGCGTTCGTAGACGACGAGCCAGGTCATCCCGACGAGCTCGTCGCCGATCGCCGCGACGCGACAGATCACCCGGTCGCCCATCCGGTCGAGCCAGGAGGCGAGGTCGTCCGCGAACTTCCACACCGCCGCGCCGTTCGGCGGCGGGTCGATCATCGCCCACTCGATCTTCAGCTGGGCGAGCGCGCGCATGTCCTCGGACCGCGGCGCCCGGATCTCGACCGGCTTCATGCGCACAGCCTGCTCCAGCCGGGGCGGGACCGACGTGTGAGCGCGGAGGCGCCGAGCGGCGCGTCGATAGGGTGCTGGGATGGGTACCCGGGTCGCCGTCGCCGGCGCGAGCGGCTACGCGGGTGGCGAGCTGCTGCGCCTCCTCGCCGCGCATCCCGAGCTCGAGGTCGTCACCGTGACCGGGCGCTCGAGCGTCGGCCGGACCGTCGGCGACGTGCAGCCGCACCTCCGGTCGTCCGCCGACCTGGTGCTGCAGGAGACCTCGGCCGAGGTCCTCGCCGGGCACGACGTCGTGTTCCTCGCGCTGCCCCATGGGGAGTCGGGCGCGCTCGCCGCGCAGCTGCCCGACGACGTGCTCGTCGTCGACGCGGGCGCCGACCACCGCCTGACCAGCGAGGACGACTGGCACGCGTTCTACCCGGGGGAGTGGCACGGCGCCTGGACCTACGGCGTCCCCGAGCTGCTGACCGCCGGCGGCACGGTGCGCTCGGAGCTCGCCGCGACGAAGCGCATCGCCGCGCCCGGCTGCAACGCCTCCGCGGTCAGCCTCGCGCTCGCGCCCGCGATCGCCGCGGGGCTGGTGGAGCCGGACGACCTGGTCGCCGTGCTCGCGGTCGGGCCGTCGGGGGCGGGCCGGTCGAGCCGGCCCGACCTCTCCGCCAGCGAGCTGCTCGGGTCCGCGCACGCGTACGCCGTCGGCGGCACGCACCGGCACACGCCGGAGATCCTGCAGAACCTCGCGCTCGTCACCGGGGTCCGCGGCTCGATCTCGTTCACCCCCGTCCTCGTGCCGATGGCGCGCGGCATCCTCGCGACCTGCACGGCGACGCTCGCGCCGGACGCGACCGAGCGTCGCCTCCGCGCGGTGTACGAGGAGGCTTACGG
Organism: uncultured Amnibacterium sp.; assembly: GCF_964245895.1. Taxonomy (GTDB): domain Bacteria; phylum Actinomycetota; class Actinomycetes; order Actinomycetales; family Microbacteriaceae; genus Amnibacterium. The sequence continues at coordinate 3,142 of NZ_CAXTOQ010000048.1, read as the reverse complement.
CGGCGAGCCCTTCGTGCGCGTCCTGCCCGCCGGCCGGTTCCCCGCGGTAGAGCACACGATCGGCGCGAACACGCTGCTGCTCGGCCTCGCGCTCGACGCGGCGGCGAACCGGCTGGTCGTCGTCGCCGCGCTCGACAACCTGGTGAAGGGCACCGCGGGCGCCGCCGTCCAGTCGGCCAACGTGGCCCTCGGCCTGCCGGAGTCGGCCGGCCTCCCCATCGACGGAACGGCACCATGAGCGTCACCGCAGCAGCAGGGTTCGAAGCGGCGGGCGTGGAGGCGGGGCTGCGGTCGGGCGACGGCCCGGACCTCGCGCTCGTCGTCAACCGCGGGCCGTCCGCCTCCGCGGCTGCGGTGTTCACGAGCAACCGGTGCACGGCGAACCCGATCATCTGGAGCAAGCAGGTCATCACCGACGGCGTCGTCTCCGCGATCGTGCTGAACTCCGGGGGCGCCAACTGCTACACGGGCATGCTCGGCTTCCAGGTCGTGCACGAGACGGCGGAGGCGGCGGGGCGCGTCCTCGACCTGTCACCGGGCGACGTGCTCGTCTGCTCCACCGGGCTGATCGGCGAGCAGCTGGACTCGACGAAGGTGGTGGGCGGTGTCGTCCGCGCCGCCGAGTCGCTCTCCGCCGAGGGCGGGGCGGACGCGGCGCGCGCGATCATGACCACGGACACCCGGCCGAAGCAGGCCGTGCGCCGGGGTGACGGCTGGACCGTCGGCGGCATGGCGAAGGGCGCGGGGATGCTCGCCCCCGGCCTCGCCACGATGCTCGTGGTGATCACGACCGACGCGGACCTCGAGTCGTTCGAGCTCGACGCCGCGCTGCGCACCGCTACCCGGGTCACCTTCGACCGTCTCGACTCCGACGGCTGCATGTCGACCAACGACCAGGTGACGCTGCTGGCGTCCGGCGCCTCCGGGGTCGCGCCCGAGCTCGCAGCCTTCACCGCGCTGCTCACCGAGGTGTGCCTCGATCTCGCGCTGCAGCTGCAGGGCGACGCGGAGGGCGCCGCGCACGACATCGCGATCGAGGTGCGGCGCGCCGCCAGCGAGGAGGAGGCGGTCGAGGTCGCCAGGGCCGTCGCCCGCAGCAACCTGTTCAAGGCGGCGGTGTTCGGCAACGACCCCAACTGGGGCCGGGTGCTCGCGGCCGTCGGCACGACGTCGGCGCAGTTCGACCCGTTCGGCATCGACGTCGCCATGAACGGCGTGCAGGTCTGCCGCGCCGGCCAGCCCGACCAGCCGCGCGCGCTCGTCGACCTCACCGACCGGGCCGTGTCCGTCACGATCGACCTCCACGCCGGGGACGCGGCGGCGACGGTCTGGACGAACGATCTCACCCACGACTACGTGCACGAGAACAGCGCCTACTCCTCGTGATCCCTCTCGCGGATCCGGATCAGCTCGACGACACGCCGCACGCCCGCCTCCATCCACGGGGTGTCGCGCGATCCATCCGGATCCGCGGCAGGAATCCGGATCCGCGAGCGTGCGGACACCGGTCGTGACCGCGCTGCCCGTCCAGATGACGACGCCGGAGGAGGCGGCCGCCAAGGCGGCGGTGCTCATCGAGTCGCTGCCCTGGATCACCCGCTTCGCCGGGAAGGTCGTCGTCATCAAGTTCGGCGGCAACGCGATGGTCGACGACGCGCTGACGGCGGCGTTCGCGGAGGACGTCGTCTACCTCCGCACCGTCGGGGTCCGGCCCGTCGTCGTGCACGGCGGCGGTCCCCAGATCTCGGCGATGCTGGGCCGGCTCGGCATCGCTACCGAGTTCCGCGGCGGCTACCGCGTCACCACGCCGGAGGTGATGGACGTGGTCCGCATGGTCCTCACCGGCGTCGTCGGCCGCGACCTCGTCGGCGCGATCAACCTGCACGGGCCGATCGCCACCGCGATCTCCGGCGAGGACGGCGGCCTCTTCGGCGGCCGGCGCCGCGGCACGGTCGTCGACGGCGAGGCCGTCGATCTCGGCCAGGTCGGTGACGTGGTGGCGGTGGACCCGACGCCCGTGCTCGCCCAGCTCGACGCGGGCGGCATCCCCGTCGTCTCCACGATCGCGCCGGATCTCGACCGGCCGGGGGAGTCCCTGAACGTCAACGCGGACAGCGCCGCCGCGGCGCTCGCGATCGCCCTCGGCGCCGAGAAGCTGGTCGTGCTCACCGACGTGCCCGGTCTGTACGCCGACTGGCCGGACCGCGACTCCCTCGTCTCCTCCCTCACCACCGGCGAGCTGACGGCGATGCTGCCGTCGCTGGAGTCGGGCATGATCCCCAAGATGACCGCGTGCCTGGAGGCGGTCGTCGGCGGGGTGCCGAAGGCGGCGGTCATCGACGGCCGCGTCCCGCACTCCGTGCTGCTCGAGGTCTTCACGGGCAGCGGCATCGGCACGGAGGTGGTCCCCGCATGACGGCGACGACGACGGACTGGCGGCAGCGCTACGCGCACGACCTGATGGGCAGCTACGCGACCCCGCTGCGCCTGCTGGTGGACGGCGAGGGCTGCTGGGTCCGGGACGACGAGGGCACCGAGTACCTCGACTTCCTCGGCGGCATCGCCGTGAACTCGCTCGGGCACGCGCACCCCGTCGTGGTGGAGGCGGTCACCGCGCAGATCGCGCGCCTGGCGCACATCTCGAACTACTTCGCGAGCCCCTCCCAGCTCGAGCTCGCCGAGACCCTGAAGCGCATCACCGGCGCGGGGGAGGAGGGCCGCGTCTACTTCGGCAACTCCGGCGCGGAGGCGAACGAGGCCGCGTTCAAGCTCGCCCGCCGCACGGGGCGGCCGCGCATCCTGGCGCTGCGGAACGCCTTCCACGGCCGCACGATGGGTGCCCTCGCGCTCACGGGCAAGCCGGCGCTGCAGCAGCCGTTCCTCCCGCTGCCGGGCGGCGTCGAGCACATCGACACGACGGTCGAGGCGCTCGAGGAGGCGATGCGCGACGACGTCGCGATGCTGATCGTCGAGCCGATCAAGGGCGAGACCGGCGTCGTGCCGCTGCCGGAGGGGTACCTCGCGGCCGCGCGGCGCATCACGGAGCGCCACGGCGCGCTGCTGGTCGTCGACGAGATCCAGACGGGCATCGGCCGCACCGGCGCCTGGTTCGCGTACCAGCACGACGGCGTCGTGCCGGTTG
>NZ_CAXTOQ010000047.1:0-21528 GCF_964245895.1 uncultured Amnibacterium sp. | reverse complement strand
CGCGATGCGCAGCAGCGACGCCCGCGGAGCGAGCGCGGTCGCATCGACGACATGCCAGGCGCCTTCGAGGTACGCCTCGGCGACGGCGTGGAAGTCCATCGGGTCCAGCCCGGGAGCGTAGACCGCGACGAGCCGGGCCGGCACGTCGAGGGCGCGGAGCAGCGCGACGACCAGGTGCGCGTAGTCGCGGCAGACGCCCTGCCGGGCGAGCAGCGTCTCGGTCGCGCCGTCGGTGGGCTTGCTCGAGCCGGGGAGGTAGCTGAGCTGCGCGCCGACCCACGACGACACCGCGTCGAGCAGGGCCTTCCCGTCGAGCCCCGCGAACTCCGCCTGCGCGGTCGGCAGCAGCTGGTCGGACTCGCAGTAGCGGCTCGGCCGACGCTGAGCGATCAGATCGAGCTCGTCCACCGGCGCCGGCTGCGCCGTCCCCTCCACCTCGGCGTCGTAGCGGACGGTCACCCTGCCCGCCTCCGCGTGCGCGAGGTGGAGACGGGTACCCGTCGCCTCCGTCAGCCGCCGCACCGGCAGGGGCGCCCCGTCCAGCTCGACCACCAGGAGCTCGTCGACCGTGAGGCCGGGCAGCGGCACGACCGTGACCGCCATCACGAGGTCCGACGCCGCTGCGACGTCGAGGTCCATTGCCGCGGAGACGGTGCGTCGCATGGCAGCACCTTGGCAGTCGGCGGTTTCGGGCATATTGCGCGGCCCGGGCGGCTTGACCCGGACATGATAGTGCAGGGCATCACCACCATCGGACTCATCGGCGCCGGCCACATCGGCGCGCAGCTCGCTCGGCTCGGCGTGCAGCACGGCTACTCGGTCGTGATCAGCAACTCCCGCGGGCCGGAGACGCTGGGCGACCTGGTCGCGGAGCTCGGCGAGCGCGCCTCCGCGGCGACCCCCGAGGACGCGGCCGCGGCCGGTGACGTGGTCGTCGTCACGATCCCGCTGAAGTCCATCGACCTAGTGCCGGTCGCGCCGCTCGACGGCAAGGTCGTCATCGACACGAACAACTACTACCCGCAGCGGGACGGGCGGATCGCCCGCCTCGACGCGAACGAGGCGACGACGGCCGGGCTGCTGCAGGAGCGCCTGCCCGGGTCGAAGGTCGTCAAGGCGTTCAACCACATCATGGCTGCCGACCTGACGACGAAGGGCTCCCCGGCCGGCACCGCCGGGCGGCGCGCGCTCGCCGTCTACGGGGACGACGCGGCGGCGCGGCGGCTCGTCGCCGACCTGATCGACGAGTTCGGCTTCGACGTCGTCGACGGCGGCGCGCTCGCCGACAGCTGGCGCATCGAGCGCGACCAGCCCGGCTACGTGCAGCCGGACGACGCGCAGGGCCTCGAGCGGCACCTCGCCGCGGCCACGCACGACAAGAACGGCTGACCCGAAGCCGCAGCCGCCGCGCGTCGGCATCGCGGGATGCCCGGGCTGATAACCTTGGGCGTCCCGTCGGCCCCTATAGCTCAGGGGATAGAGCGCTGCCCTCCGGAGGCAGAGGCCCAAGTTCGAATCTTGGTAGGGGCGCGCCCCGAATGAGGCCCGTGATCACGGTGTGAACCGATCACGGGCCTCTACCTCTTCAGCCAGATCCGTCTCGTGGTTGCGAATCGGCAACGCAATCGTGTGTCAGCGCTCGATCCAGTGCGACAGCCACGGTGTCCAGGCCGTTGTCGAACGGGTCCGCGTCGACATCGAGCGTGATCTCGGCTGAGGTGTGCCGGAGCATCCGCTGCACCGCTGTCGCATCTGCGGGTTGCAGCCGTGTGTCGGAGCTCAGACGGAGCGCGACCTTCCTCGCAGTTCACAGACGCAGACCGTCGTTGATGCGAGAGCGCTTCGGCGCCACGAGCGCGTCATGCCGAGGCGTCGGTCGGACGGATGCTCTGAGTCGGCTCGGTGCGGTGGCGGAGGAGAGCGACTGCAAGGGGGGAGCGAGCGCCGGCTTCGGTCGGCGCGTCACGGCACGATGCGTGCGAGGCGGACGGAACAGTTCGGTCGCGTCCCCTCACGCCCTCCAGAGCTGCGCATCACCTCCGGAGTCGCCCGGAGGGATCGCGCTGATCAGCTTGAGCAGGAGCGCGTTCAGCTGGGCGCTCTCCTCCCGGGTGAGGCCGGCGTCGGTGAGGTCGTTCGCCGAGAGCGCGACGTCCCGCACGTCGTCGAGGACTCGGCGACCTGCCTCGGTGAGGCGGACGGGGTTGCGCCGCCCGCGCAATCGCCTCCCGGTGCGCACCACGAGCCCGCGGCCTTCGAGCGCGCTGAGCAGCGGCGCGATGCTCTGCGGCCGGATCAGCACCTTCCGGGCCAATGCGGCCTGCGTCATCTCCTCGGCGAGGCTCAGGTGGGCGAGCACGCCGAACTGGATCGGTGTGAGGTCGTGCGGGGCGAGCCGGTCGGACAACCGCTGTCCCGCGAAGCGAGCCGTGCGGACGAGGCTCCAGGTGAGGTTCGCGTCGAGCTCATCCCCCGTCATCGCGCGATGCTCCACGTTCACATCCTGCCCGCAGGACCGCGCCGTACGTTCGTCCAACAGATTTCTGTTAGAAGGCGGAGAGGGACGAGATGACGAACGACCGCGAGAAGGTCGCCGAGCTGGTCGAGCAGGCGCAGGTCGCGATGCTGACCACGATGACGGCCGAGGGGAAGCACGTCAGCCGCCCGATGGGCGTGCAGGAGGTGGAGTTCGACGGCGACCTGTGGTTCTTCGCCTACGAGGACTCCGCCAAGGTCGCCCAGATCGCGGCGGCGCCCGAGGTCAACGTGAGCTTCAGCGACGACAAGCACCACTCGTGGACGTCGATCGCCGGCCGTGCCGAGGTCGTGCACGACCGGGCGAAGGCCGAGGAGCTGTACACGCCGGTGCTCAAGGCGTGGTTCCCGGACGGCGTGGACACGCCGGGTCTGACGCTGATCAAGGTTCGGGCCGACACCGCCGAGTACTGGGACGCGCCCACCAGCACCGTCGCGTTCGTCGCGGGCAACCTCCGAGCCGCCGTCACCGGGAACCCGAAGCAGGATCCGATCACGAACGACACCGTTCGGCTGTGAGCCCCGAGGACGGCCTGCCGCAGGACGCGCGGGACGAGCACGGCGCCCGTCGCGTGCTCGTGCTCGGCGCGAACGGCCCCACGGGGCGGGAGGTGGTGCAGCAGGCGCTGCATCGCGGCCTCGCGGTCACCGCGCTGACCAGGAACCAGGCCTCGTTCCCCATCGTGCACGAGCGCATCGACGTGGTCGGCGGCGATGCGACGGACCCGAGCACGATCGACGCCGTCGTGGCCAGGGCCGATGCGGTCGTCTCGGTGATCGGCACGGCGTACACCTGGAAGCCGGTCACCGTCTACTCGAGGAGCGCACGGGAGCTCGTCGACGCCATGCGGCAGCACGGCGGCCGTCGGCTCATCGTCGTGACCTCGATGGCGGTGCCGAAGCAGGAGACGACGAAGAACCCGCTGCGGACCCTGCTGCTGCGACTCTGGCGATCGACCTACACCCGCACCCTCTACGACGACATGCTCGAGATGGAGCGCATCGTCTCCACCAGCGGCCTCGACTGGACGATCGTCCGGCCGCCCGCACTGACCTACGACCCGGCATCCACGTACGCGATCGCGGACACGAGGATCGACCTCCCCGCCATGGCCAGGGCCGACCTCGCCGCGATGCTCCTCGACCAGCTCGACGACCACGAATGGATCCGGCGGACAGCCGGCGTCGCCACCCGGACCTCCGCCTCGAGGTGATCAAGACCATCCGGCGGGAGATCCTCAAGCGCTGAAGCGGGTTGCACGCCTCGCGGCCGCGCGTATCCTCCGCGCGAGATCCCAGCACCCGGGCGGGGCGCGCCTAGCATGCACCCGATGCGGTTGAAGCGGTCCGGGGCGGCGGGGTCCGGTCTGCTGCTGCGCGCGATCCGATGGCGGGCGGCCCTCTCCGTCCTCGTCGTCGCATGCGCCGCCGTCGTCCTCGCGGGCGCCGCGCTCGGGCCGCTCTTCGCCAGGGCCGCGAAGGAGACGGCACTCCGCGACCTGCTGGTCGCGTCCGGGGCTTCGACCGGCCTCCATCTCGAGGGGCTGACCGGCAGCGACACCTACGAGACGATGCGGGAAGCGCAGCTGCGCGTCGACGCCGGCCAGCGGGTCGCCCGCTCGGCGTTCTTCCCCAGCAGCGTCGGCACGCTCCGGATGGCCAGCGAGAGCAGCGCCGGGCCCGGGTTCAGCGGCGCCCGGACCGAGATGGTGTGGCGGCAGAACGCGTGCGCCGAGGTGCGGCTGCAGTCCGGAAGCTGCCCGACCGCTGCCGGGGAGACGATGGTGTCGGCCCGCTCGGCCGCGAGCGGCCTGGGCTGGCGCCTCGGAGCCACGATCGACTTGAACACCGATCCGCCCGGGCAGTACGTCTCGGACCCGCCGCTGCGGCTGCGCATCGTGGGCGTGTACCAGCCGATCGACTCCGAGTCGGCGGCCTGGTCGGACGGCGGCTTCTTCCACAACGGCGCTGCGACGGACACGTCGCCCGCGATCACCGATGCGGTGTTCGTCGCTCGGAGCACCTTCCGGCTGCTCCCGTCCCGATCGCTGGTGCGCGGCGAGGTGGATCGGCCGCTCGCGGTCACGGCGGTGCACCTGGCCGACATCGCCGATCTGCGCACGGACATCGCGTCGTACCAGCAGGTGCACTCCGATCTCACGCCGATCCGGGCCACGACCCGGCTGGGCGCCGTGCTCGACGAGGCGGCGATCGAGGGCTCCCGGATCGACGTCGGGACCCTGCTCGTGATCCTGCAGCTGTGCGTGCTCGGGCTGCTGGTGCTGTTCCAGGTGCTCACCGAGACGATCGAGGCGCGCAGCGCCGACGTCGCGCTGGCGAAGCTGCGCGGGTTCCCGGCTCGCGCCCTGCTGCGGTTCGCGCTCGGCGAGCCGCTCGCGCTGCTGCTGGCGGCGGTACCCGTCGGGCTGCTGCTCGCCTTCGGTGCGAACGCGGTGCTCACGGCAGCGGTGCTGCGCCCGGACACCCCGGTCACGCTGCCGTGGGAGGCGATCGCGGCCTCGGCGGTCGCCTTCGTGGGCGGCGTCGCCGCGATCGGGCTGAGCGCGCGCCGCGTGCTCTCCCGCCCCGTCCTGGAGCAGTGGCGCCGCACCCGGACCGTGCAGCGTCCGGGTCGGACGCTCCTCCTCGATCTCGCGATCATCGGCGGCGGAGTCGTCGCGTTCCTTGCGCTCGCCGTGCTCGGGACGGACCGCGGAGGACCGCTGGTGCTGCTCGGCCCGGGTCTGCTGATCGTCGCCGCCGGCCTCGGAGGCGCACGGCTGCTGCCCGTGCTCCTCCGCCCGGTCGTCCCGGCGACCGCGGGCACCCACCGGGTCGCGATGTTCCTCGCCGTCCGGCAGGTCGTGCGCCGGCCGGCCGGTCTCCGCCTCGTCGCGCTGCTCGCCGTCGCGGTCGGCCTGGCGACGTTCGGGGTCGCCGGTGAAGCGATCGCCGTCGAGAACCGGGATGCCCGAGCATCGGCGGAGGTCGGCGCGGCGCAGGTCTACCGCCTCGACGTCGCCATCGGCGAGGACCCCGTCTCGGCCGTCCACCGAGCGGATCCCGACGGCCGCTGGGCTGCGGCTGCGGCGACCTGGCTGCCGGACGGCGGGGGCGGCTTCACGGACGGCTCGGTCCTCGCGATCGACGCACGACGAGCACCGGAGGTCCTGGCCGCCGCCCGCGGCCTGCCGGCTCCCGCCGACCTGAAGCAGGCGGTGCTCGGTGACGCGCCGCCTCCCCTGGCGGTCACGGGACGAAGGATCACCGCGGAGGTGACGCTCGCCGACCTCCGCGGCGCCGCGCCGCAGCTGCGGTTCGAGCTGCGCGACCGCAGCGGCAGGGAGTTCGGGGTCCTGTCCGACGTGCTGCGCGACGGACGCCGCGGCTACTCGGCGTCCGTGCCGTGCGGGAACGGCTGCAGCCTGGACGGCGTGTCCTTCGTCCGGTCGATCGACGCCTTCGACCGGGTCAGCGGCACCGCCGTCGTCTCCTCGATCACGGTCGACGGGCGCGCGCTGGAGGCGCGCCTGACGGGCGGCACGTGGACCGCTGCGCAGTTCCGGGGTCAGGTCGAGGACCGCGTCCGCCCGTCGAGCGCAGGGCTGGTCGACCGCTTCGTGTCGGACAGCGGGGAGGCGAACGGCGTGCACTACCCCTCCACCCCGGCTTCCGTCCGTGCCGCGACGACGCCGAGGGGCGTCACCACCGACCGGATCGGCGGGGACCTCGGGGTGCAGGACGCGAACGGCCTGGAGACCGACCTGCGCATCGTGCAGCGCGCGCCCGTGCTGCCGGTCGTGCTGGACCGCGGCGCGGTCGTCGACGTCGGCGCGCTGCAGGGCGCGGTCCCGGCGTTCTCGATCGATGCGAGGTGGAGCGTCTGGCTCTCCGGATCGGCGCCCGCCGACGCCGTCCGCCGGCTTCAGGACGCGGGCCTGCGGCTCGATGGCGGGCCGACCTCGATCGCCGGGCGCACCCGTCAGCTCGCCCGCGAGGGGCCGGCCCTCGCGCTGCTGCTGCTCGCCGTGACGGCCGTCGTCGGCGCCCTGCTGGCCATCGGCGGGACCACCGTCTCCATCGGGGCGGCGGTCCGCCGCCGGTCCTACGAGGCCGCGGCGCTCCGCAGCCTCGGGGTGCCGCGCGCGACCGTGCGGCGGGCGGCGCTGCTCGAGCAGCTGCTCCTGCTGGGCACGGCGGTCGTGGTGGGCGTCCCGGCCGGCCTGCTGACCGTGCTGGTCGCCCTGCCGCTCATCCCGCAGTCGAGCCTGCCGACCCCGGTGCCGGCGATCGCGCTGCCGCCCGTGCTGCCCGTCGCCCTGTCCACGCTCGTCCTGGTCCTGCTCGTGGTCCTCGCCGGCTTCCTCGCGGCGTCGCGGGTGATGAGGGCCGGCTCGGCGGGACGGCTGCGGGAGTCGGAGGAGTAGCCCTCAGCCCTCGACGAGGCGGCCCAGCTCGACGAGGCGGCCCTGCTCGATGCGGATCACGCGATCGGCGCGCGCCGCCAGACGAAGGTCGTGCGTCGCGAGCACGAGGCTCATCCCGGCTGCCACCCGGGCGAGCAGCAGGTCGACGACGAGCCCCCGGGTCTCGGCGTCGAGGGACGCCGTGACCTCGTCGGCCAGCAGCACCGCGGGGTCGACGACCAGCGCCCGGGCGACCGCGACCCGCTGCTGCTGCCCGCCGGACAGCGCCTCCATCAGATGGGTCGCGACCTCGCCGAGCCGGACGGCGTCGAGCGCCGCCCGGGACCGTCGCCGGATCGCCGCCTTCGACAGCTCCCGTCCGCGAGCCTGGAGCGGCAGCGCGACGTTCTCCTCCGCGGTCAGCAGGCTGATCAGCCCGTGCCCCTGCAGCACCATCCCGATCCGGGACGGGTCCACCCGGCGTTCCACCCGTCCCCCGTCGGGCGGCTCGAGGCCGGCGAGCAGAGCGAGCAGGGTGGACTTCCCCGACCCGGACGGCCCCGTCACCGCGACCGCCTCGCCCGCGGCGACCGTGATGGAGGCGCCGTCGAGCACCACCCGGCCCTCACGCCGGTACCGCAGGTCCGAGCCCGCCAGCATCGCTTCCGCAGAGCGCTCCGGCCTCACCGGGTGCCCGGAGGTCATCCGGTGGCCCGCAACCGGCCGCCCTCGATCGGCAGCGCGCCGCCGAGACGCTCCGCGACCACGTCGTCGTGCGTGATCGTCAGCAGCGTCGCACCTCGATCGGCGCTGACGCGCTCGAGCAGTTCGAGCACGTCGTCGCGGGACCGGGCGTCCAACGCGCTGGTCGGTTCATCCACCAGCAGCACCGAGGGATCGAGCGCGAGCCCGGCGGCGATGGCGACCCGCTGCCGCTCCCCGCCCGAGAGCCGGTCGACCCGCGCATCCACCAGCGCCGCCAGGTCGAGCGATGCGAGCAGGGCCTGCGGATCCTGCCTGCGCGCCGTCGGATCCGCACGCTGCGCGAACGCGACGTTGTCGAGCGCCGTGCCGTAGGGCAGCAGGTTGCGGCGCGGATCCTGCAGGACGACCGACATCCGACGACGCAGCGCGGACAGCTCGGCCTCCGACGCCGCGGTGACCTCGACCTCGCCGACCACCACCCGCCCCGACGTCGGTCGCTGCAGCCCCGCGAGGATCGTGAGCAGTGTCGACTTCCCGGAGCCGGACGGCCCGACGATCGTCGCGCGCCGCCCGGCGTCGACGCGGAAGGACACGTCCGACAGGGCCGGCGCCGAGGCCCCGTCCGCGTCGTAGACGTGTGTCAGCGCCTCGACCAGCACCGGCGCTCCGCCCGCCACCGCACCTCCGGACCGCGCGGACCGAGCCCGCGCTGATCGACCCTAGAGCGCTTCGGCTCCGCGACGACCCCGTCGGTCTCGGAGGAGTCAGCGTGATGGCGGAGACCGCAAGAGGGCCGCGGCGAGCGAGGCGCCGAGGCCGAGCACCGAGGTCGCCGTCCGGACCGTGTGCGTTCTCGCCCACCGGTCACGGGTCCGCTGCCACCCCTCGGGCGGGTCGTCCGGCGACCACGTCAGGACCCTGGCGTTGATCGGCAGCTCGACCGCCGCCGTGAGCACCAGGGCGGCCAGCTGCCCCGTGAACCCGGCGAGCTGCAGGACGGTCGCCGCGCGGTCGTCGCCGCGAGGGAGCGCCGACGCGGCCAGGGTCGACACGACCGCCGTCGGCAGCAGCGGCCCCATCACGGGACGCAGGTTGCGGACCGTGGCCTGCTGCACGTCGACGTACGTCCGCGGGGAGAACGTCCGGACCGACGGCCCGAGGCTCGCCCAGGTCCCGAAGAGCACCCCCGTCGAGAGCGCGGATGTCAGCAGCGCGACGTAGTGCAGCAGCGACCGATTCGGCATCACTCATCATCGGGTCGTCGCGTGGGAGGGGGATGGACGCGAGCTCGGCAGGCCGCCTGCCGCCTCGTGACCATCGCCACACCCGCACCATCTCCTGTGCGCGTTCCTCGCACCTCGGCAGTTCGAGCACTGCCCGTGTCGCTGCGACACGCGGGGCGGGGCGCGTGTGATCATCCTCCGATTCACGGGACGGAGGGCTCCAAGTGACATCGACGAAGACGATCACGGCCCGGCCGGGCTCGCGCGCGGCGCAGCTCGCGACGCTCACGGCCGTGCTGGTCGCGCTCGCCGGTGCGTCCGCAATCGTGTGGAACGCCTCCTACTCCTCGTTCTCCGCCACGACCACGAACGGGTCGAACAGCTGGTCCGCCGGCACGGTCTCCATCGCGGACGACGACAGCGGCTCCGCGATGTTCACCGCGACCAACCTGAAGCCCGGCTCGACCGGCAGCCGGTGCATCGTCGTGACGTCGAGCGGTTCCCTGCCCGGCACCGTGAAGCTGTACGGGACGTCGGCGAGCACGACGCAGGCGCTCTCGAGCTCCATCAACCTGACGGTCAGCCTCGGCACCGGCGGCTCGTTCGGAGGCGGATGCGGCGCGTTCGTCGCGGACCCGACCAACCCGACCGTGTACGCGACCGGCTCGCTGGCCTCCTTCGCGTCGTCCTCCACCGGCTTCGCGACCGGTGCGGGCACCTGGGCGCCCGCGGGCGGCACGGTCGCCCGGACGTACAAGTTCGACTACACCGTCGATCCCGCGGCGCCGAGCAGCACCGCCGGGGGGACTGCGGCGATCACGTTCGTCTGGGAGGAGCAGAACAGCTGATCCGACGGAGCCGGTGGGCTCGGCGGGGTGAGGACGAGCGGGTAGGCGCGTGACGAGGTGGCGGAGCGGCTGGGTCGCGCTGGCGATCGGCTCGTCCGCCCGTGCCGTCGCCGGGCTGCTGATGGCGCTCGCGCTCGCCACCCTCGTGCCCGCTGGGCTCGGCTGGCACGACACGGTCGTGATGTCGGGCTCGATGCGACCGGGGCTCGGCGTCGGTGACCTGATCGTCTCCCGGCCGGTCTCGACCGCCGACCTGCGGATCGGTCAGGTCGTGCTGGTCGACGACCCCGACCGGATCGGTGCGCTGCGGCTGCACCGACTCGTCGACGTCACCGACGGCGGCGGGCTCGTGACCCGGGGCGACGCCAACCCGCACGCCGATTCGTCGCCGGCACCCATCAGCGCGCTTCGCGGGGTGGCGGCGCTGCGGGTGCCGCTGCTCGGACTGCCGTACCTGTGGGCGACGGACCACGACACCGCGTCCATGGTCGCCGCAGCCACAGGCCTGTCGGTCCTCATCGCCGGCTGCTTCGTGTTCCGTCCCGATCCGGAGGGCGGTGGACCCGGACACCTCGGCCGCCCCGCACGCGCCGGCCGGGCTCCCGCCGGCGCCGCGATGCGCCTGCAGCCGTCGGCGCCGTCGCCGCGCTCGTCGTGGTCATGATCAGCGCGCCCCCGGCGCATGCGGCTCCCTACACCGCCACGACCGGCGACGGCGCGAACACCTACGCCGCCGCCCCCCGGTTCACGTGCTCCGACCGGATCGCCGCCGACTCCCCGCTCGACTGGTGGAAGCTCAGCGAGACGACCGGGACGACGGCGATCGACCAGACCGCCGCACGGCCAGGCACCTACTCGGCGTCCGGAGTGACCTACCGCGATGCCGGCCCCTGCCCGGCGGACGGCGACTCCGCGGTCACGCTGAGCGGCGCCGCGAACGTGGGCGTCACCACCGCGACGGCCATGAACCCGGGCACGCTGACCACCTTCACCGAGGAGATCCTCTTCCGCACCACGACGACGGCCGGCGGGCTGCTCATGGGCGCCTGGGCCTCCCCCACCTCGTCGTCCGGGAACCGCGACCGGGTCGTCTTCATGGCGCCGAGCGGGCAGATCGTGTTCGGCATGTTCGACACGGCGACGTCGCACGGCGTGACGGCGACCAGCACCGGCTCCTACAACGACAGCGCCTGGCACCTCGTCGATGCTGTCTACTCGCCGGTCGCCGGGTTGCGGCTCTTCATCGACGGCACCTCCGTCGCGACAGCCGCGCCCGTCTCCCTGTACACGGCAGCGAACCTCTACTGGCGGATCGGGTTCGGCGATGTGGCCTACGCCGACTGGACGCCGAACGGCACCTCCTCGGCGGCGGCGGCGTTCACCGGGACGCTCGCCGACGCGGCCGTGTACGGCTCCGCGCTCACCACGACCCAGGTCACCAACCACGCCGCCGCCGTCAGCGGCGCGCAGGACTACGCCGAGGGGCGGAACGCGTCGCAGTCCAGCACCGGCGCCACGCCACCCGGCCCGGCGGGCAGAGCCGTGGACGGGAACACGGACGGCGTGTACGCGAACGGCTCCGTCACGCACACCAACGTCGACCCGAACCCGTGGTGGATGGTGGACCTCGACTACACGATCACCGTCTCGCAGATCCGGCTCTGGAACCGGACCGACTGCTGCGGCTCACGCCTCGCCGACTACTGGGTGTTCGCCTCGAGCGCGCCGATCGACACGAGCCTCACCCCGGCGCAGCAGGCGGCGACGGCGGGCGTCTGGTCGACCCACGTCACGACCGCGCCCTCCCCCTCCGCCACCATCACCCCTCCGGGTGGCACCTCGGCCCGGTACGTGATGGTGCAGCTGAACGTGAGCGCGAACCTCAGCCTGGCGGAGGTGCAGGTGTACGGCTCGTCGCCGGTGACGTCCGCCCGTGACCTCGCGAAGGGGACGACGGCGAACCAGTCGAGCACCGCCTACGGCGGAGCGGCCTCCCGCGCGGTCGACGGCAACACGGACGGCGTCTTCAACGACGGATCCGTGACGCACACGAACACCGACACGAACTCGTGGTGGACGACGGATCTCGGCGCGACCCGGTCGCTGTCCTCGATCGGCGTCTGGAACCGCACCGACTGCTGCGGCAGCCGCCTGTCGGACTACTGGGTGTTCGTGTCGAGCAGCGCGTTCAACACCGCGCTGACGCCGGCGGCGCAGGCCACGCAGCCGGGGGTCTGGTCCGTGCACCTGACGAGCGCGCCGTCGCCGTTCACCACCGTGCCCCTGCCCGCCGGGCAGACGGGCCGGTACGTGATGGTGCAGGAGCAGACCGCGAACCAGAACCTGAGCCTCGCGGAGGTGCAGGCCTTCGGTCCGTAGCGCCTCGGTCAGCCCGCCGGATCGGGCGCCGCGCGGATGCCCTGCTTCCCCGGGCTCAGCACGTCGCCGGGGTCGAGCGTGCGCTTGATGCGGGTGACCAGCCGCCGGGCGGCGCCGTCGTTGAAGTCGTACAGGCCCGCGATGCGATCCATGAAGCGCAGATGCGACCGGTACGGCACGAACCCGGCCGCAGCGGAGACGGCGATCAGCCGCTCGAACAGGTCGTCGATCCGACGACGCTCGTCGGCGTCCGAGCGATCAAACGCCAGCAGCGTGAGCATCACCGCGTGACGGCCGAACATGGTGAAGCCGCCCGCGTGGTCGAAGCCGGCGTCGCGGACGACCGGGGCGACCAGCTCGACGAGCCGCTGCGCCTCCGCTCCCGTCGTGGGTGCGACCAGGGAGAAGTCGGTGTGCGCCGGCTCGCCGCCGCGCCACGCGGCCATCCGGATGAGATCGCCGGAGGGGATGCCCAGCTGCGCGCGGTCAGCCGGGTGCACCGCGGCCGGATCGACGTCGCCGGGATGGACCCGCACGTCGACCGTCGCGCCGATCCGCGCGGCCGCCCGGCGGACGACCTCGAGCTTCGCCTCCACGACCTCCTGGGCGCCGTACAGGCCGAACTTCGCGTTCCACCAGCCGATCCCGATGCGCTCGGCCACCTGCGCGATGCGCTCGTCGCTCAGCGGCGCCGGGTCGTCCGACACCGCCGCCCTCGGCATCAGCTGCGACGCGATCGCGAGCGCGTTGCCGACGATCGCCACGCTGTCGATCGTGCCGTCCAGCATCAGCGGGCGGACCGTGTCGACGAGCTCCGCCAGCTGCCCCGGCCCCGGCACGTGCAGCAGGCACGCGGCGGCCGTCTGCGGGCGGGGCATCAGCCAGACGCCGACGCTCGTCACGACACCGAGGTTCGACTGCTGGAAGAGGCCGTCCAGCGACGGGCCGAACCCTCCCTTGTACAGATGCGCGGTCGACGAGTCGGTGACGGCGGCCATGCCGGTGCGCACGATCTCGCCGTCCGGCAGCACGACCTCCATGCCGCAGAGGAACTGCCCGTGCTCGCCGTAGGCGGTGTAGCCGAATCCCCGCTCGAGCGCGTTGCCGAGCACGCTGCCGTGGCCGAGGTCGGGCACGGAGGTCCAGAGCGGCGCATCCATCGCGCGGAGGTGCTCGTGCAGCTGGAAGAAGCTGACCCCCGGCTCGACCACCGCGTAGCAGAGGTCGGGGTCGACGGCGCGGACCGCGTTCATCCTGCCCAGGTCGAGCACGACGCTGGAGGGGTCGTGCGGCGCCGCGCCGCCGTAGCCGAGGTTCCGCCCGCGGGAGACGGTCCAGAGCGACGCGCCGACCCGCCCGGCCGCCCGTACGATCCGCTGCACCTCGTCGACGGAGGCGGGCAGCACCGCACCGGCGGCGGCGGTGGCGAAGCCGTCGGCGAAGGTGTACGGGTCGCCGTACCGCTCGGCGAAGCCGTCGTCGCCCGGCCGGCGCACGTGTGCCGCGCCGACGATCCGCTCGGCCTCGTCGAGCAGCAGCAGCGCCGCGCCCGTGGTGGTGTCCAGGCTCATCGTTCTTCCTCCAGGCCGAAGGCGCGCAGCCAGATCGCGACGAGACCCTCCGTGGTCCGCCGACGGTCGTCCAGCGTCGGCGAGCCTCGCATCAGGTGGTACAGGCTGCGCTCGGTCATGAGCATCAGCGCGAGCACGAGCACGTCGGCCCGCTCGGGATCGGCCGCCTCCGGCACGCGCCGCACCCGCTGCAGCAGCGCCGAGGTCGGCTCCAGGACCACGGCGAGGTTCGACTGCGTCCGCTCGTACACCGCGGCATGCCGGGCGCCGAGCTCGAAGCCGGCGACCAGGACGGGCGCGTGGTCCCACCACAGCTGCGCGGCCGCCTGCACGGATCTCGTGAGCGCGTCGGCCGCGTCGGCGGTCCGTCCTGCGCCGAGCAGACCGGCGATCCGGTCGCTGAACCCCTGCACCGACCGGTCGAGGACGCTCGCGAGGAGCGCCTCCTTCGAGGCGAAGTAGAAGTAGAAGGTCGCGCGCGAGATCCCGGCGGCCGCCGCGAGGTCGGCGATGGTCGCGTCTGCGAACACGCCGGACCGCAGCAGCTCCAGGGCGGTGTAGACGAGGACCTGCTCCCGGGCGTCGCCCGCTGGAGGCCGAGGAGGTCGGCTCGCGCGCTGCGCTGCGTGGCGGACGCGCCGCGGGAGCGTCTCGAGCGTCGTCATTGCCTGACCGTAGCCCGTGACTCGACACGTGTCGAGTGTCTGTCGACAGGTGTCGAGAGCGCTCGGAGCGCCTCGGCTCCGCAGTCCCGCCCGTTCCGTCGCGCCGGCGATCGAGTCGTCCTCCACCGCCTGAGAGGTCCATGTCAGCCTCCGCTGGAGCGGTTTCCATCGTTGTAGCGTTCGGCGGCCCGCATCTGGACGCGGACGCCGAAGAACGACGGCACCTGGCGGCTGCGCTCCGGCTCGACGACCGTCGCGATCCGCCTGCTGCTGCCCTGATCCACGAGGAGACGACCATGCCCGTGCTCGACCGATTCGACCTGACCGGCAGGACCGCGGTGGTCACCGGATCGACGCGCGGCCTCGGCCGCGCGTTCGCCCGCGCCCTCGCCGAGGCCGGTGCGGACGTCGTGATCGTGGGACGGGACGCCGCTGCGGCCACCGCGGTCGAGGAGGAGCTCGCGGACACCGCCGGCTCGACGCTCGTCGTGCTCGCCGACGTCACGCGCCGCGACGACGTCGAGCGGCTGCTGGCCGAGTCGACCGAGCGATTCGGCCGGGTCGATGTGCTGGTGAACAACGCCGGCGCCTGCATCCACAAGCCCGCGCTCGACGTCACGGACGACGAGTGGCGCGACGTGATGGGCGTGAACCTCGACGGGCTGTGGATCGCGAGCCAGGTGTTCGGGCGGCACATGATCGGGTCGGGCGGCGGCACGATGGTCAACATCGGCTCGATGTCCGCGTCGATCGTGAACCGGCCGCAGTGGCAGCCCGCCTACAACGCGTCGAAGGCGGCGGTGCACCACCTCACCCGCAGCCTCGCCGCGGAGTGGGCGCCGCACGGGGTGCGGGTGAACGCTCTCGCGCCCGGGTACATGCGCACGGAGATGACGCCGCTGCACGAGCCGCGGTTCCAGCGGTACTGGATCGAGGACGCCCCGCAGCAGCGGGCCGGCGAACCCGACGAGCTCGGCCCGGCGATCGTGTTCCTCGCGAGCGACGCCTCGAGCTTCATGACCGGGTCCGTGCTCACGATCGACGGCGGCTACAGCATCTACTGAGCCGACGGACCGCGCCCCGGTCCGCCGCCCCGGATCAGCCGGGGCTGACCGTCGGCTCCGCGGGCGTCACCCAGATCGCGGAGGCGGTCCCGAGCGGCAGGGGCTCCGGTGCGATCGCCTCGAGGGTCGTCTCCTCCCCGCCCTCCGGCCGCCGCAGCACGACGTGCCGCCCGGGTCGGAGACCGAGCCGGGTCGCCTCGGCGAGCTGCTCCGGATCGGCGTCGGAGACGCGGCGCACGACGTACTCCCCCGGCTCCGCGTGACCCAGCCGGCGAGCACCCGGCGGCGGGGAGGAACGCCCCTGCGCGTCCGGGATCGGGTCGCCGTGGGGATCCGCGGCGGGACGGCCGAGGTGCTGGTCGATGCGGTCGATGAACTCGTCCGTGACGGCGTGCTCGAGCCGCTCCGCCTCCTCGTGGACCTGGTCCCACTCGTAGCCGAGCGTCGTGACCAGGAAGGTCTCGATGAGCCGGTGGCGGCGGACCATCGCGACCGCGACCGCGGCGCCCCGATCGGTGAGGACCGCG
Organism: uncultured Amnibacterium sp.; assembly: GCF_964245895.1. Taxonomy (GTDB): domain Bacteria; phylum Actinomycetota; class Actinomycetes; order Actinomycetales; family Microbacteriaceae; genus Amnibacterium. The sequence continues at coordinate 5,605 of NZ_CAXTOQ010000047.1, read as the reverse complement.
GGCTTGTACCGCTCGTAGACGACGAGCCCCTGCGCGGTCAGCCGCTTCATCGTCTCGGAGACGTTCGCCGCGCTCGTGCCGAACCGGGCGGCGAGCACCGTCGTGGAGGCCGGCGGGTCGCCCCACTCCGTGGCCGTCCAGATCGCCTTCACGTAGTCCTGGGCGACCGGGGTGAGGGTGTCGATGTCCACCTCCGCCACGGTATCCGTCGCGGGTCTTGGCCGGTTCAGCCGAGCAGGGTCAGGACGATCAGCGCGAGGTTCAGCAGCACGATCAGCGCCGTCACCACCCACGCCAGCACGCTGACCACGCGCCGGTTGACGAACGGGCCCATCAGCACGCGGCTGTTCGTGTAGACGACCAGCGGGATCAGCGCGAAGGGGATGCCGATGCTCAGCAGCACCTGGCTCAGCACGAGCGCCCGGGTCGGATCGAAGCCGATCGCGAGCACGATCAGGGCGGGGATCAGCGTCACGACCCGGCGGACGAGCAGCGGCACCCGGAGGCGGAGCAGGCCGCCCATGATCGTCGACCCGGCGTAGCAGCCCACCGAGGTCGACGCGAGCCCGGAGGCGAGCAGCCCGATGCCGAAGATCGCGCCGATCACGGGGCCGAGCGACGCGGTGATCGCGGCGTGCGCGCCCTGGATGGTGTCGGTGCCGTCGACGCCGCGCAGGCTCGCGGCGGCCAGCAGCAGCATCGCGATGTTCACCGACCCGGCGATGACCAGCGCGATCACCACGTCCCAGCGGGTCGCGCGGAGCAGCCGGCCGGTGCGCGCCACGCTCTCCGACAGCCCGTGCCGGTCGCGCGCGAGGCCGGAGTGGAGGTAGATCGCGTGCGGCATCACCGTGGCGCCGAGCATGCCGGCGGCCAGCAGCACCGTCTCCGTCCCCTCGAACCGAGGCACGAGCCCGCCGATCACGTCGCCGGGCGACACCGGGCTGACCAGCAGGCCGGCCACGAACCCGGTCGCGATGACTGCGAGCAGCCCCATGATCACGAACTCGAACGGCCGCTGCCCGCCGCGGGACTGGACCACGAGCAGGATCGTCGAGATCACCCCGACGATCAGCCCGCCGAGCAGCAGCGGGACGCCGAAGAGGATCTGCAGCGCGATGGCGCCGCCGATCACCTCGGCGAGGTCGGTCGCCGCGGCGACCACCTCCGCCTGGACCCAGTACGCGAGCCGTCCGGCGCGCGGCAGGCGGTCGCCGAGCAGCTGCGGAAGGCTCTTGCCGGTGACGAGCCCGAGCTTCGCGGAGAGGTACTGGATCAGCACCGCCATCACGTTGGCGACCACCAGCACCCAGACCAGCAGGTACCCGTAGGAGGACCCGGCGGTCAGGTTCGCAGCGACGTTGCCGGGATCGACGTAGGCGATCGCTGCGACGAAGGCGGGCCCGAGCAGCCAGATCAGCCGACGTTCCGGCTTGCCGGGCGCCGGCTGCTGGGCCGGAGCCGCTCCCTCGACGTCTGCCGGTCGCTCGACGACGTCCCTACCCGCGCTGGTCATGGAAGTTAAGGTACCTTAACTCTTGTCATGCAGGGGTGAGCGACACGGCGTGGTGCGACCTAGGCTCGCCGGGATGATCGACACGCCCCGGGCGGGCTCCCGGCCGGCGGCCTCCGACGACGGGCCGCACCGCCAGCTGGACCAGCGCGCGTCGCCGGAGCTGTGGGGCCGACTGGTCGCCGAGGTCTTCGCCCTGCCGGGGACGGAGGAGGGGCGCAGCCAGGTCTCGCCGATCTCGTCGCGCGCCGTGTTCCTCGTCGATCTCTTGACTGAGCGCGACCCGCGGACCTCGCTCGCGCCCGGCCGCCGGCTGGAGCCGGCGCATCTCCACGGCGTCGACGACACGAGCGTGCACCTGTGCCTGCCCGCCGAGCGGGGACAGGAGCTGACCCGCCTCGGATGGGCCGAGCCGCATCAGTACGCGGACTTCGGCACCGAGTTCATGGTCTACGGCCCGCGCTCGCCTGACGAGGTGCGAACCGTCCTCTCCGTGATCGAGGAGAGCATCGCGTTCGCGCGGGGTGTCTGAGCACGCGGACCCACGATTGCGCCTTCTATCTCTACATAGGTAGCGTAGACGTGTGGAACCTCTCCCCCGCATGACCGCCGCGACCGCCGACGTGCTGCGGGTGCTGATCGAGGACGACGACCGCGGCATCTGGGGGCTGCTGGTCATCAAGCGCACGGGCCGACCGGCCGGCAGCGTGTACCCGATCCTCGAGCGGCTCGAGGGCGCCGGCTGGGTGTCGTCGACGTGGGAGACCGCGACCGAGCGCCGCGGCCCGCGACGCCGGCTCTACGAGCTGAGCCCCGACGGCCGAGCCGCCGCGGCGGGCGTGCTTCGTGCGGAGGCCGCCACCCTTACCCGCCCCCATGACCTCGGCGAGGTCGCAGCGGGAGCGGGCGCGTGACCGGCGATCCGGCGCTGCGGCTGCTGGCGCGCCTACTGCCTCCAGCGGCGCGCGGTCGCTACCTCGAGGAGTGGCGCGCGGATCTGGCGGGCGCGTCCCAGGTCGGGCTGTCCGGTGCAGGGGTCCTGCTCGGCGCGATCGCCCTCGTCGTCCGGATCGATCGAGATCGACCCGAGCACACGGGCGAGCCGCGGGGCACGCTGCCGCGCCGTCTCGCCCGCCGCGGTGCGGGACTGGTGGTCGCGGCGTGCGGCGTGCTCGCCGGGCTGTACCTCACGGGCGGGAACACGCCGGATCCCGGCGCTGCGCCGGTCGTTGGAGCCGGGTTCCTCGTCGCGGCGCGGGTGCTCGCGGTGATCGCGGCCGTCGCGGCAGCGTCCGGCGCGATCCTCCTCGTGGGCGCGGGGTTCACGGCCCGCACGTGGCTCGCTCGCGCCTCGCTGCTGGCCGTCGTGTGCGGACCGGCGCTCCTCGTCGTGAGCGTCCGCGGCGCGGTCGAGGGGCCGGTCCTGCCGCTCGCGGGTCTGCTGATCCTGCTCGCCGGCGTGGCCGCCGGCGCCGTCGTGCTGGCCGGTTCGGGACCGCTGCAGCTGCTTCCGCGATCGGCGAGCCGCGCCCAGCGCCTCCCGGTCGCGGCCGGTGGGCTGGCGCTGCTCGTCGCCGTCGTGGTGATCGGCGGGATCGACGTGCTGGTCTGGAACCCGCTGTCGAAGGTGCCGACGCTGCCGCTGCCCGCGATCTACGAGGGCATGGTCGAGCGCGACGGCTTCAGCATCGGCGCGAACGTCGGCGCCGTCGCGGTCTGGGCCGCCTTCTGGCTCGCGGCCGGGATCGCGGTGACCGCCGCGGCGGCGACCAGGCACATGTCGGCGCTGACGCCGAGGAGAATCGCGATCCTGCTCCTGGCGCTCGTCAGCGCGGCGGTGTTCTTCCGGTTCTTCGCCGGCTTCGGCATCGGCATGTCGATCGCCGACTCCTTCGGCGTCACCGGCGGGGACGGCTCGATCGCCTCCGCGCTGCTCGCATTCGTCGGACAGCTCGCCCTCGCCGGAGCCGCCGTCGCCCTCGGGTGGGCGCCCCGCGCGCGGATGCGGCGGATCGAGGCGACGGCCGGCTGACGGCTACTCGGCGGGGTCATCGCCGGTCGGTCTGCAGGACCACGACCGTGGTGCAGGACGGGACTCCCGGCGCTGGTCCTGCACGAGGCACGTCGTCCTGCAGAACGACCCGGGCGGCCCGCCTCCACACCCGGGGACGGGTACGGAGGCAACGCCTCAGCCGGCGGTCGACCCCGAGGACGGCCCGGCGAGCCCGGCCTCCGTCGCCGCGATGCAGGTCACGATGGTGTTCTTCCCGTGGGAGGAGGAGCGCGCGATGATCGCGCCCTTCGGGTCCTTGATCGTGCAGGTCAGCCTGCTGCCCGTCGTCTGCACGGCGACGACCTCGTAGAGGTCCGCGCCGACCTTGAGCCTCTTCGTCCACGGCTCCTTCGCCGCTCGGACGGTGTGCATCGTGGGTGTGGCCGAGATGTCCTTCACCGTCGCTCTCGCCCACGCCACCGTCGCCCGGTCGCCGTTCCCGTCCACGGTGAGCGTGTAGTGCGTCGACGCCTTCGCGGCGACGCGCACCGGCTCGGCGGAGGCCGTGAGGGCGGGCGCGAGCACGAGGGCGGCGGCCGCCGCGCCTGCGGCGATCACGGGGAGAAGCTGCTTCATCGAGGGTCCGTTCCGTTGTCGATGCCCGGAGGGGCGCTGAACCGTAACCCGTCCTCGTTTTCTGAGACATGCCCCCGTGCGGGTGCCCGGGGGAACCGAGCGGCACGCCTTCGCGAGCCTGCCTGCTGCCTCGATCGAACTACGACGGCGGACCGTAGTCGGCGCCTTGCCCCTAGGCACCATTTATGGCACCATCTGGTGGGATGACGAAGGTGGCCAAGATCGAGGCGCGCGCACGAATCGCGCCGCAATCGATCTCGTTCGTCGAGGCAGTCGCGTTGGCTACGGCTCACTTCGGCGAGCCTCGCCAGCGAGGCGGGAGTCACGTGGTCTTCAAGACACCGTGGCAGGGCGACCCGCGGATCAACCTGCAGGACAAGAACGGCTCGGCCAAGCCGTATCAGGTGCGCCAGCTCGTCAAGGCGATCGATCAGTTGAAGGAGAGCTCGTGACGGACGAGACGATCGACATCACCCACTACCGGTACGCAGTCGCATGGTCCCCCGAGGACGAGGAGTTCGTCGCGACGGTCGCCGAGTTCCCGTCCTTGTCCTGGCTGGAGCCCGACCAGATCGAGGCGCTCAAGGGACTGGCGCGACTGGTCGCATCTGTCGTCGAGGACATGCGCGCCAGCGGGGAGCCCGTGCCGCCGCCGCTGGCCGACCGCTCGTTCAGCGGGCGCCTGAACCTGCGGGTGTCGGCGCAGCTGCATCGCAGGTTGGCGACCGAGGCCCTGCAGCACCAGGAGAGCTTGAACGCGTACGCCTCGTCCCTCCTCGAACGGCAGCTCACGGCTTGACGGGATGGGCTCCAGCCCTCCTAGGTACTCCATTCCGTCGACGCGCCTCCGGCAGCGTGTGATGGATGCGGCCGCCGCGAACACTCTGAGGTGCGACGGACAGTCCTGACGATGAGCGGCTGCTGTGGGCTGCCGCGCTCGATCACGACGGGGCGGCGTTCGGGAGGCTGTTCGACCTGCACCGGGACGCCGTGTTCCGGCAGGCGCTGCGGCTCGTCGCATCGACGGCGGACGCGGAGGAGGTCGCGGCGTCCGCGTTCTTCGAGCTGTGGCGCCGGCGCGAGTCCGTCCTCCTGGTCGATGCCTCCGTGCTGCCGTGGCTGCTGGTCACGGCGGCGAACCTGTCTCGCAACAATCACCGGGCGCTGATCCGGAGAGAGGCGCTGCTGCGCCGTGCCCCACGCGAGCACGACGACCGGGAGGCGCGAGCGTTCGCCCGCATCGACGACGACCTGCTGCGCAGCGAGCTGGTGACCGCGCTGCGGCGATTGCCCGAGCACGATGTTGTGCTCGTCACCATGACGGCCCTCGACGGCTACCGGGTCCCGGAGGTCGCCCGACTGCTCGGCCTCACCGAGAACGCAGCACGCGTGCGGCTGCACCGGGCGCACAAGCGACTTCGCGGCCTGCTGACCGAGCCCGACTGCAGCCGCATCGGATCCGA
>NZ_CAXTOQ010000046.1:0-21880 GCF_964245895.1 uncultured Amnibacterium sp. | reverse complement strand
GACGACGGCGCGCTCTACGCGGCCGCCCAGCTGCGGGTCGTCCAGCAGCCGCCGGTACGCGCCGACGAGCTGCGGGCCGAACCGGGCCCCGCTCGACACCTCCGCGAGCAGCGGCGCGTCCGCGGCCCGCGCGAACGCCTCCGCCTGCTCACCCGCCTTGTCGCCCGCGATCACGACCGTGCGCGGCCCGGGCTCGATCACGAGCGGCGCGGCGGGAGGCGCGGCGAGGGCGAGGGGGCCGCCGAGGGGTCCGACCGGCTCGGGTTCCCCGGACAGGGGCTCGCGGTAGGCGAGGTTCAGCTGCACGGGCTGCCGCGTCGTGATCGCCGCGGCCCAGGCGCGCTCGGCGACCCCCTCCGCGGCCGCGACGTCCTGCGCCGTGCGCGGCGCGGGCACGTCGACCACCTCGGCGACGGCGGCGGCGAAGGCGCCCGGCTGCACCGTGGTCTGGTTCGAGCCCGTGCCGCGCAGCTCCGCCGGCCGGTCGGCGGTGAGCAGCAGCATGGGCACGCCCGCGTGGTGCGCCTCCAGCACCGCGGGATGCAGCTCGGCCACGGCCGTGCCGGAGGTGACGACGACCGCGACCGGCGTGCCCGTCTCGATCGCGAGGCCCAGCGCGGTGAAGCCCGCGACCCGCTCGTCGATGCGGACGTGGAGGCGCAGCGCACCCGCGCGATCGAGGGCCGCGGCAGCGAGCGCGAGGGCCTGGGAGCGCGAGCCCGGCGCGACGACGACGTGCCGCAGGCCGAGCCCGGCCAGCCGGCCGAGCAGCCGCGCGGCGGCGGCACCGGCGGGCGACGCCTCACCCACGGCAGCCGACCACCCGTCGAGGGTAGGGCGTCAGCGACGCCCTCCGTCGCCGTCGTCGTCGGCGTCCGAGTCCAGGTTCGCGAGCTCCTGCTCGAGGTCCTCCCAGCGCGTCGTGTCCGCGACCGGCGGCAGCGCCGGGCGGGACGGCCGCAGGAACGACGGGTCGTCCTCCGGGCCCATCACCCTGATCGTGGGGCGCGGGGAGGAGGGGCCGCGGCCGACGAGCAGCCAGAGCAGCGGACCCGCGATCGGCAGCAGGAGGGCGACAAGGATCCAGGCCCATCGCGGCAGGCCGCGCACGCGGCGCCGCTCCGTCAGCGCGCAGTCGACGATCGCGAACACGCCGAGCACCGTCGCCGCGATCGCCGCGAACACCAGGACTCGCGCCATGGCGGCAACTGTACGTGCGCGTCAGGCCGACACGGCGCCGACGGGGTGACCAGCGCATTGGAATCCGCTGTGGAGGAGCGGGTTGCGGCCCCGCGCCTACACTCGACGCGTCATGTCCGGCCGGCGTCCCTCCCTCCCGCTCGCGTTCGCGGCGTACTCGGCGCTGCGGCTGCTGGTGTTCGTCGTGCCGCTGCTCGTCGTCTGGGGCCTGAGCGGCAACCTCGCCGTCGCCGCGGTGATCGCGGCGGTCATCGGTCTCGCGCTGTCGTTCATCCTGCTCGACCGGCAGCGCGGCGTCTTCGCCTCCGGCCTGCAGCAGCGCGCGGGCACCCGCCGCCGGATCACCGACGAGACGGTCGAGGACGAGCTGGCCGAGGACGCCGGCGATCAGAGCACGAGCGCGGCGGCCAGCCCCAAGCCGTAGACGAGCGCGGTCATGCCGGTCAGGCTGAGCGCGAGGATCAGCTCCCGCGCCGTCCTGCCCGTCGCGGTGATCAGCACTGCGGGCACCGCGAGCAGCAGGACCAGGAAGACCAGCGCGGCCAGCGGGTAGAAGAGCAGCAGGTAGCCGACGACCAGGAACGGCACCGCCATGAGGACGCCGAACAGGATCCGGCTGCCGCGCGCGCCGATCCGGACGCTGAGGGTGCGCTTGCCCGCCGCGCGGTCCTGCTCGATGTCGCGCAGGTTGTTGACGACGAGCACGGCTGCGGCGATGCAGCCGATCGCGACCGCGCAGAACCACGTCTCGGCGGTCGTGGTGCCGGCGATCACGTAGCTGGTGCCCGCGGTGGCGGCGAGGCCGAAGAACACGAACACGGCGATCTCGCCGAAGCCGGCGTAGCCGTACGGGCGCCTGCCCCCGGTGTAGAACCACGCTGCGGCGATCGCGGCCGCGCCGACGGCGAGCAGCCACCAGTGCTGGGTCAGCACGACGAGCGCCAGGCCCGCGACGGCCGCCAGCGCGAAGCAGACGACGGCGACGACCAGCACCGTGCGGGGCTTCGCCGCGCCGGAGGCGGTCAGCCGCGACGGGCCGACGCGGAAGCGGTCGGTGCCGCGCACGCCGTCCGAGTAGTCGTTCGCGAAGTTCACGCCGATCTGCAGCAGCAGCGCGACCGCGAGCGCGAGGACCGGCAGCCACCAGTGCTCCCCGACGAAGGCCAGCGACTCCCGGTCGGTGGCGACGGCGCCGGTGCCGAGGGCGACGGGCGCGATCGCCAGCGGCAGGGTGCGGGGGCGGGCGGCGCCGATCCAGCCGCCGACGCCGGCTCGGCGCCGCCCCTCCGCCTTCGGGGGCGCGCCGGGACGCCTCCGCACGGGGGGCCGCTTCGTCGTGCTCGCCTTCGCCACGGCCGCACATCCTAGAGAGGTCGGGCATGCCGACTTGCTCGTTCAGGCCCGATCTACGACGCGCCGCTGCCGGAGCGCCGCGCGACGGCGTGTCCGGAGAACAGCCTTAACGAGGAACCCGGGAGGCGGCGAGGGCTGCGAGCGCGCGACGGTCGGGCTTGCCGGAGGCGAGCAGCGGGATCGCCTCCACCACCACCACCCGGCGGGGCGCGGCCGCCCGGCCGAGCGTCGCGGCGACCGCGCCCCGCACCGCTGCCAGGTCGACCGCCGTCGTCGCGATCACGACCGGGACCTCGCCCCACTCCGGGTCGGCTGCGCGCACGACGAGGGCGTCGCGCAGGCCCGGGATCGCCTGCACCGCCCGCTCGACCAGCCCGAGCGACACCTTCTCGCCGCCGGTGACGACCACGTCGTCCAGCCGTCCGGTGATCGAGAGCCGCTCGCCGTCCCAGTCCCCCGCGTCGCCCGTGCGGTACCAGCGGCGGCCCGGCTCGTCGAGGAAGGCAGCGGCCGTCCGCTCGGGCTGCCCCAGATAGCCCTCGGCGAGCATCGGCCCGGACAGCTGCGCCTCCCCGTCGCGCAGCCGCACCTCGACGCCCGCCAGCGGCACCCCGTCGTAGACGCAGCCGCCTGCGGTCTCGGAGGCGCCGTAGGTGCGGCGCACGGGGACGCCGACCGCGTCGGCGCGGTCCGCGAGGTCGTCCGCGAGCCGCCCCCCGCCGACGAGCACGGCGTCGAGCGCGTGGATCGCCGCGCGGACCTCGTGGTCGCCCGCCTCCGCGGCCGCGACGAGCCGGTGCAGCTGCGTCGGCACCAGCGCGGGGTACCGCCGCCGGTCGGGCGGCAGCGCCAGCACCGTGCGCGCGAAGCCCTCCGCCGTGAACGGTCCGGGCGGGATCGGCAGCGGCTCGCCGCCCGCCGCGATCGCCCGCACGACCACCTGCAGCCCGGCGATGTAGTGCCCCGGCAGCGCGAGCACCCAGGCGCCCGGCCCGCCGAGCGCGCTCCCGGTCGCCGCCGCGGAGGCGAGCAGCGCGCGCGCCGAGACCGCGACCGCCTTCGGCTCACCGCTGGTGCCGGAGGTGCGCACCACCACCGCGACGGGCAGCGGCACCCGATCCGGGACCTCGAACGCGGCGGCCGCCGGGTCGACCGGCAGGATCGCTGGCCCGGTGCCGTCGAGCGCGGCCCGCACGGCCGGGACCAGGACGTCCGGCTGCGCGGCGATCCGCGCGAGGTCCCGCATCAGGCCGCGCCCGTCAGTAGCTGTACGGGTGGCCGGACCAGTCCGGGTCCCGCTTCTCGAGGAACGCGTCGCGGCCCTCCTGCGCCTCCTCGGTGCCGTAGGCGAGCCGCGTCGCCTCCCCCGCGAACAGCTGCTGGCCGACCAGCCCGTCGTCCACGGCGTTGAACGCGTACTTCAGCATCCGGATCGCGGTGGGCGACTTGCCGAGGATCTCGCGCGCCCACTCGATGCCGGTCGCCTCGAGCTCGGCGTGCGGCACGACGGCGTTCACTGCGCCCAGCTCGTAGGCGCGCTGCGCCGAGTACTCGCGAGCGAGGAAGAACACCTCCCGCGCGTTCTTCTGCCCGATCTGCCGGGCGAAGTAGGCGCTGCCGTACCCGGCGTCGAAGGAGCCGACGTCCGCGTCGGTCTGCTTGAAGCGGCCGTGCTCGGCGGAGGCGATCGTCAGGTCGCAGACCACGTGCAGGGAGTGCCCGCCGCCCGCCGCCCAGCCGGGGACGAGGGCGAGAACGACCTTGGGCATGAACCGGATCAGCCGCTGCACCTCGAGGATGTGGAGGCGCCCGCCGCTGGGGCCGGCGGTCTCGCCCTCGTACCGGTAGCCGTCGCGACCGCGGATGCGCTGGTCGCCGCCGGAGCAGAACGCCCAGCCGCCGTCCTTCGGGCTCGGCCCGTTCCCGGTGAGCAGCACGGCGCCGACCGCCGGGTCGGTGCGGGCGTCCTCGAGCGCGCGGTACAGCTCGTCGACGGTCCGAGGCCGGAACGCGTTGCGCACCTCCGGCCGGTCGATCGCGATGCGGACGATGCGGCCGTCCGTGCTGCGGTGCGCGGTCACGTCGGTGAAGCCCTCGCCGACCTCGGATGGGACCCACGCCTCGGGGTCGAAGAGCTCCGAGACCGGCATGCGCCCCAGGGTAGGGGCGGAGGATGGACGGGTGCTGCCGGACGTCGACGACCTGCTGGGGACGATCCGGGTGGTGGCGCTGCCGCTCGTGACCCGGTTCCGCGGCATCGCGGTGCGGGAGGCCGCGCTGCTCGAGGGGCCCGAGGGGTGGACCGAGTTCGCGCCCTTCCCGGAGTACGACGACGCGGAGTCGGCGCGCTGGCTGGCCGCCGCGATCGAGTACGGCTGGCAGCGGCCGCCTGCCGCGCGCCGCACCGAGATCACGGTGAACGCGACCGTGCCGGCGGTGCCCGCCGCCGAGGTGCCGGGCGTGCTGGCGCGCTTCCCCGGCTGCCGGACGGCGAAGGTGAAGGTCGCAGAGCCCGGCTCCTCGCTCGACGACGACGTCGCCCGGGTCCGCGCGGCGCGCGACGTGCTGGGGCCGGAGGGGCGGATCCGCGTCGACGCGAACGCGGCCTGGAACGTCGACGAGGCGGAGCGCGCGCTGCGCCTGCTGTCCCCCGCCGACCTCGAGTACGCCGAGCAGCCCTGCTCGACGGTCGAGGAGCTGGTCGATCTGCGCCGCCGCACCAAGGATCTGCGGGTGCCGATCGCGGCGGACGAGTCGATCCGCCGGTCGGCCGATCCGCACCGCGCGGGCGCCGCGGTCGACGTGGTGATCGTGAAGGCGGCGCCGCTCGGCGGCATCGAGTCGGCCCTCGGCCTCGCGCGGATGCTCAGCAGGCCCGCGGTCGTCTCGTCCGCGCTCGACACCTCCGTCGGGCTCGGCATGGGGGCGCACCTGGCGGCCGCGCTGCCGCGGCTGCCGTACGACTGCGGGCTGGGCACCGCGGCGCTGCTCGCCGCCGATGTCACCGACGACCCGCTGCGGCCGGAGGGCGGCGTCATCCCCGTGCGCCGGGTCGTCCCCTCCCTCGCGCTGCTCGACCGCTGGTCGGCGGACGCCGAGCGCACCGCGTGGTGGGCGGACCGCCTCCGCCGCACGCACGCGGCGCTGGCCGGCTGAGCCGCGTCCCACAGGGCTCCGGGGAGCACGTCAGCAGGAAGAACCGAGCACTTCAGCAGGAGGAGTTCACCTCAGCAGGAAGAATCCGCCGGGATCTTCCTGCTGATGCGAGTTCTTCCTGCTGAAGTGCTCGCCGACAGGAGCGCTCAGCTGCCGCCGGTACCCGTGGGCAGGCCGCTGTAGGAGTGCAGGCCGTGGAAGAACACGTTCACGACGCCGAAGTTGAAGAGGATGCAGGCGTAGCCGATCAGGTTCAGCCAGGCGGAGCCGGTGCCGCGCCAGCCCAGGGTCGCGCGGGCGTGGAGGTAGCCGGCGTAGACGACCCAGATGATGAACGTCCACACCTCCTTGGTGTCCCAGCCCCAGTAGCGGCCCCACGCGTGGTTGGCCCAGATCGCGCCGGCGATCAGCGTGAAGGTCCACAGGATGAACCCGACGACGCTGATCCGGTACGCCAGGTTCTCGAGGCGGTCCGCGTCGGGGATCGTGGCCAGCAGCCGCAGGCGCTCGCCGCGGCCCGCCTCCGAGCGGCGGCGGCGCAGCACCTGCAGCAGCTGGGCCGCGGAGAGCGCGGCCGCGAGCGTGAAGAAGCCGGTGCCGAGCATCGCCACGAGCACGTGCAGCACGAGCCAGTACGACTGCAGGGCGGGCGGCAGCGGCGACACCGCGACGTGGAAGCCGACGGTCGCGATGCCGAGCAGGATCACGACGAAGCCGGAGATCGCGGCGCCGAGGAAGCGCAGGTCGACGCGGGTCAGCGCGATGAGGAAGACGAGGACCATGATCAGCGCCCCGGTCATCGCGAACTCGTACATGTTCGCCCACGGCACGCGGCCCGCGGCGACCCCGCGCAGCAGCGCGGCGCCGGCGTGCAGCACCAGGCCGACGGCCATCAGCGCGATGCCCGTCCGGGCCGCGGGACGGCGGACCGGACGATCGGCCTCGGGCGGCGCGGGCGGCGCCGCGACCAGCACGGCGGTGGCGCCGGAGGCCGCCGCATCGACGCGGTCCGCGCCGCGGACGAGCGGCACCGCTGCCTGCGCCTCCGCCGAGCGCCGGGCGAGGTCGAGCGCGAAGGCGATGAAGGCGATCAGGTAGACGGCGATCGCCGAGACGAGCAGCAGCTCCGAGATCTGATCGAGCGGGTTCACCACGCGAGCAGCCTAAGCGCCTCGGCGCCGCCCGGCTGCGGGGATCGGCGCACGATCAGGTGCCGTGCACCCCCTGCGACGTCAGGCATCGACGGGCTCCCGGAAGGCGGCGGGCAGCGCGGCCCGATGCGCCCGCTCCAGCTCCGCGACCGCGCGCGCGAGGTTCGGGTCGTCGCCGCGGGCGAGGCCGGCGTACTCGACGACGATCCCGTCCCCCTCCTCGCGCACCTTCACCCACAGGCGGCGCCGCGGCACGAGCAGCGACGCGATCAGCCCGATGACCGCGAGCGCGACGAACAGCGCCACCAGGCCCTGCGACGGGTCGTGGTGGATGTCGAACGCGGCGAACCGGGTGATCCCGTCGAGGGTGACGCTGCCGAGCCCGTCGGGCAGCGTCCTCGTCTGCCCGATCCTCAGCTGCAGCGGGTCCTTGATGCCCATGACCTCCTTCATGCCGGAGGTGTCGAGCTCGTAGACGTTCTTCGGCGTGCCGGAGTTCAGGCCCACGTCGCCCTCGAACACCTGCATGGACAGCAGGCTCTGCGTCCCGGCGCTCGGGAAGATGGAGGCGAACGAGCCGTCGGTGCGCTCCGCCGCGGTCGGGTACAGGAACCCGACCATGCCGATCTGCTTCCTCTGGTCCGTGGTGTCCGGCACCTTCACCACGCCGAGGGACGTCATCAGCGTGTCCTGCGGCTGGAACGGGACGGCGCCCTGGAAGGCGACCGAGCCGTCCGCGTTCTTCACGGTGATGATCGGGGCGTAGCCGTTGCCGAGCAGGTAGACGCTCGTGCCGGCGACCTCGAGCGGCGAGTTGACCTTGATCGTGCCCTGCCGCGGCGTGCCGCCCGGCAGCAGCGTCGTGACGTGCGCGGTGTAGTCGATCGCCTGGCCGAGGGCGTCGATGTTCTGCTTCTCGTACGTCACGTCGAGCCGGTCGAGCCGCAGCGAGTACGGGGCCAGCGAGTCGTCCGTGAAGAACCGGCCGGGCGTCAGCGAGTCGTACTGCGTCTGGCCGTTGACGAACGTCTCCCCGGTCGTCAGCACCTTCTGCCCCGTGTAGGTGAACCCGCCGCCGAAGAAGACCGCGACGAGCACCCCCACCAGCGCGGAGTGGAACAGCAGGTTCCCGGTTTCACGCAGGTATCCGCGCTCGGCCGACACGCTCCCGTCGTACCGGGCGGTGCGGTAGCGCAGGCGCCGCAGCACGCGCTCGGCGGCGTCGACCGCTTCCGCGGCCCCCGCCCCGGCGAGGTGGGCCGTGGAGGAGGACGGCAGCTGCGCGAAGCGGGACGGCGTGCGCGGCGGCGCCTTCCGCATCGCCGTCCAGTGGTGCCGGAGGCGCGGGACGACGCAGCCGACGAGGGAGATGAAGAGCAGCAGGTAGATCGCGGAGAACCAGAAGGAGGAGTAGACGTCGAAGCCCTGCAGCGCCTCGACGACCTTCGTGAGCCCGGGGTTGCTCTGCTGGTACTGGATGACCCCGTTCGGATCGCTCGAGCGCTGCGGGATCAGCGAGCCGGGCACCGCGGCGATGGCGAGGGCGAGCAGCAGCAGCAGCGCGACCCGCATGCTCGTGAGCGTCCGCCACGCCCAGCGCAGCCAGCCGACGAACCCGAGGCGGGGGTTCACGACCGCGGCGTCGTCCGCGAACGCGTTCTGCGCGTCAGATGGGCGAGACATAGCCGCCCATCCAGGACTGCAGCCCGGAGACGGCGACGCCCCACACGCCGGTGACCATGAGCACGCCGAGCACGACGAGCAGCCCGCCCCCGGCGAGGTTGATCGCGCGGACGTGCCGCCGCAGCAGCGCCACCGCGCCGGTGGCCCAGCCGAAGCCGATCGCGATCAGCACGAACGGCAGCCCGAGCCCGATCGAGTAGCAGACGGCGAGCACGGAGGCGGTGCCGAGCGAGCCGCTGGTGAGCGCGAGCGAGTTGATCGTCGCGAGCATCGGCCCGAGGCACGGGGTCCAGCCGACCGCGAAGACCGCGCCCAGCACCGGCGCGCCGATCAGGCCGGTCCGCGGCCGCCACTCCGGCGCGAGGCGTCGCTGCAGCGGGCCGAGGCCGCCGATGAACACCACCCCGAGCGCGATCACGACCACGCCGGCGATCCGGGTGATCTGGTCCTGGTACTGCAGCAGGACGTAGCCGGCGGCCGCGAACACGACGGAGGTGAGCACGAACACCAGCGAGAAGCCGAGCACGAACAGCGCGGCGCCGAGCACGACCCGCCCGCGCGCCCGGTCGCCGCTGCGGTCCACGCCGCCGACGTACCCGAGGTAGCCAGGCACGAGCGGCAGCACGCAGGGGGAGGCGAACGACAGCGCGCCGGCCGCGATGGCGACCGGCACGCCGAGCAGCAGGCCGCCGGCGGGGTTCACGCGGCCTGCCCGTCCACCGCGTCCTGGATCAGCGTCGTCAGGATGGACTCGTCCGCGCCGCCGACGACCCGTGCGACGACGCGCCCCTTCCGGTCGAGCACGAGCGTCGACGGCACCGCCTTCGGCGAGCGGTTCGCCGCGAAGGCCAGCTGCACGGCGGCGCCCTGCTCCTGGTCCACGATGCTCGGGTAGGCCGACCGGTAGGTCCGCTCGAACCCCGCGGCCGTCCCGCGGTCGTCGCTGACGTTGACCCCGACGAACTGCACGCCGTCGCTCTTGAACGCGTCAGCCAGCGTGTTCAGCGTCGGCGCCTCCTTCCGGCACGGCGGGCAGCCCGCGTACCAGAAGTTCACGACGACGACCTGGCCCAGGTGGTCCTCGGAGGAGAAGGAGGTGTTCTCCACGGTCGTGCCCGAGAACGCGACCGGGTCGGTCGTGGGGTGCTCCCACTCCGTGATCGTGCCGTCGCCGGAGATGTACCCGGGGCCGCTCGTCGTGCCTTGCGCCCCCGCCTCCGTGCAGCCGGTGAGCAGCAGGAGGGCGGCGACGCCGCCGGCCAGCAGCCGCCCGCGCCTCACGCCGCGCCCTCGTCGACCGCGCCGACGGTCGCGGCGGGGTCCTCGTACCCGATCTCCACCACGTGGCCGTCGCGGATCGCGAACGAGGTGATGGAGGACAGCGCGCAGCGCCGCCGACGCGGGTCGTGCGCGAGCGGCGCCCCCTCCACGCTGCGGTGCACCATCCAGATCGGCAGCTGGTGGCTCACGATCACGACGTCGTGGTCCGGGTCGCCGTCGCGCAGCGCCTCCAGCACCACGGAGCGCATCCGGTCCCGCACCGCGGTGAACGGCTCGCCCCAGGTGGGCCGCAGGGGGTTGCGGAACAGCAGCAGCTCCTGCGGGTGCCGCCGCACGCTCTCCTTCACCGCGCGGCCCGCGAAGCGGTTCCACGACTCGATGGTGCGCTCGTCGGGCTCGATCGGCAGCCCGAACCGGTCGGCGATCGGCTGCGCGGACTGCTGCGTGCGCAGCAGCGGGGAGGCGATCAGCCGGGTGACCGGCTCGGCCGCGAGGCGGTCGGCGGTCGTCGCGGCCATCGCCGCGCCGCGGGCGGACAGCCGGAACTCCGGGAGCCGCTCGTAGACGACGCCCGCCGGGTTGTGCACCTCGCCGTGACGGACGAGGTGCAGGGCTCTGGCGACCACCCCGGCAGTGTAGGGAGCGCGTCTCCACCCGAGCGCCACAAGCCGTAGAAAAGTGCCGGATCGAGCCCGGATCCCCCGTCGGTAGGCTGCTGCCCCGTGGACCGCACCCTGATCAGCGAGCTCTCCGCCCTCGACGACGGGCCAGTGGCCGTCGCGGGATGGGTCGAGACCGTGCGGGATCAGAAGAAGGTGCAGTTCGTCGTGCTCCGCGACGAGTCGGGCGCGCTGCAGCTGGTCCGGCCGCGGCCGGAGGGGGACGACGCGATCTCGACCGCGATCTCCGCGCTCACCCTCGGCAGCTTCGTCGCGGTCGAGGGGCAGCTGAAGCACGACGAGCGGGTGAAGCTGGGCGGCATCGAGGTGAAGGTGGACGCCCTCGCGGTCGCGTCGGCCAGCGAGCCCGAGCAGCCCGTCGCCGCCGACTCCTCCATCGACAAGCGGCTCGACCACCGGTTCCTCGACCTGCGCAACCCCGCGAACGCGCTGGTCTTCAGGATCCAGACGACCTTCGAGCACGCCCTGCGCACCTGGTGGGTCGAGCACGACTACATCGAGATCCACACGCCGAAGCTGATGGCGAGCCCGTCCGAGTCCCGCGCGGAGCTGTTCCAGGTGCCGTACTTCGAGACGACCGCCTACCTGTCGCAGAGCCCGCAGCACTTCAAGCAGATGGCCCAGGCCGCCGGCTTCGGGAAGATCTTCGAGATCGCGGACGCGTTCCGGGCCGACCCCTCCTTCACCGCGCGGCACGCGACCGAGTTCACCTCCATCGACGCGGAGATCAGCTGGATCGACAGCCACGAGGACGTGATGGCGATGCAGGAGGCGGTGCTCGTCGCCGGCTTCCAGGCGGTCGCCGCCAAGCACGGCGAGGAGATCGAGCGGCTGCTCGGCCTCACGGTGCAGGTGCCGACGGTGCCGTTCCCGCGCATCCCGCTCGCGGAGGCGATCCGCATCGTCGCCGAGCGCGGGTACATCGTGCCGCGCGCCGACGGCGACCTGGACCCCGAGGGCGAGCGGCGCATCTCCGCCTACGTGCAGGAGGAGTTCGGCCACGACTTCGTGTTCGTCACGGACTACGCGTCCGGGATCCGGCCGTTCTACCACCTGCGGTACGCGGACGACCCGTCGCTCACGAAGAGCTACGACCTGGTCTACCGCGGCACCGAGATCTCCACCGGCGCGCAGCGCGAGCACCGCCTCGACGTGCTGCTCGAGCAGGTCGCGGACAAGGGCCTCGACCCCGCGGAGATGGAGTCGTACCTCGAGTTCTTCCGGTACGGCGTCCCGCCGCACGGCGGCTTCGGCATGGGGCTCGCCCGCCTGCTGATGCTGCTGCTGGAGCGCCCGAGCATCCGCGAGACGACCTACCTGTTCCGCGGGCCGAACCGCTTGAAGCCCTGAGCCCTACCTGGGCGCCCGTTGTGGGTCTGCCGTGCGCCCAGGCGCGTCGGTCAGGATGGCGCGCATGACCGCTACCCCGGGTCCCGACCGCGCCGACGAGGCTCCGGAGCGGACCGATGACGCCGGCCCCCGCGACGACCCGGCCGGCCCGGGGGCGCCGGCCGGCGAGTCGCAGGCGCAGGCCGACCGGTCGCGGCCGCTGGACCACGGCCCGCAGACGCGGGGGCTCGCACCTATCTGGGCGGACACGTTCGGGCGCATCGCGCTGCGCAGCCTGCAGGCGATCATCGTCGTGACGCTCGCGGCCGGGCTCGTCTACGCCGGGATCACGCTCAAGCTCGTCGTGCTGCCGGTCATCATCGCGCTGATCCTCGCGGCGGCGTTCGCGCCGCTGACCGGGGCGCTGAAGCGCCGCCGCGTGCCCGCGCCGATCGCCGCGCTGATCTCGCTCCTGCTCGGCGTCGGGCTGCTGGTCGGGCTGCTGACGATCGTGGGTCTCGCGGTCGCATCCCAGCTCGACACCCTCGTCGACAGCGCGACCAAGGGCTACGGCCAGCTGCAGACGGTCTTGTCGAACGGGTCGCTGCCGATCGACACGAAGCAGATCCAGCAGGCCCAGGAGGCCGCGACCGCCTACCTGAGTAGCGGCGCGTTCGACAGCACGGCCCTGTCCGGGCTCTCCGTGGTGGGCAACCTGCTGACCGGGCTGGTCCTGCTGATCTTCGTGCTGTTCTTCTTCCTGAAGGACGGCCCGATGATCTGGAACTTCCTCATCCGACCGTTCGACGGCGAGCGCCGGGCGCGGGCCGAGCGGATCGGGCACAACAGCATCCGCGTCCTGGGCGGCTACGTCCGCGGCACCGCGCTCGTCGCCGCGATCGACGCGGTGTTCATCGGCGGCACCTCGCTGGTGGCGGGCGTCTCGCTGTGGCCGGCGATCACCGTGCTCGTGTTCGTGACCGCCTTCATCCCCGTCGTCGGCGCGGTCGTCTCCGGCGTCGTCGCGGTGCTGGTCGCGCTGGCGCTCGGCGGGGTCGGTCCGGCGATCGCGGTGGCGATCGCGGTCGTCGTCACGCAGCAGGTCGAGGGCAACGTCCTGCAGCCGATCATCATGGGCAAGACGCTCTCGCTCCACCCGCTGGTGATCCTGCTCGCCCTGACCGCCGGCTCGCTGCTCGGCGGCATCGTCGGGGCGATCCTCTCCACCCCGACGGCCAGCGTCCTCTGGAGCGCCGCCAAGGCGTGGCGCGGCGAGGAGGTCGACGACCGGGGGAAGACGAGGAAGGCCGCGATGTCGGGCGTGGAGCCGACCGCCTGAGCCGGCCCGCCGGTTCAGGCGGAGACGTCGGCGGCGGCCAGCAGGTCCTCGCGCAGCCGGTCGGCGTCGACCTGCCAGCGGTCGTGCAGCGCGGTGCCGATCAGCACCACCGGGATGTCGTCGTGCCAGCGCACGTCGAGGTCCTGGTCGTCGAGGATCGAACGCTCCTCCACCTGCACCGGCACGCCCTCCGCCGCGAGGCCGCCGACGACGGACACGACGACCTCCCGTGCCTCGTCGCACAGGTGGCAGCCCGGCTTGCCGATCAGCGTGAGGGAGGGGGTGAGCACCTCCGCAAGGCTACCGATGCGGCGCGCCGTATCGTGCCGGGATGCCCGTGCCGACGCTGCTGCCCGCCACGCAGGACGACGCGCCGGAGGTGCTGGTGCTGCAGCGGTGCTGCTGGGTGACGGAGGCGGTCGCGAACGGCACGCTCGACATCCCGCCGCTGCACGAGGACCTCGGTGACGTGCGCGGCTGGATCGGCACGGCCTGGGTGCTGCGGGACGGCAGCCGCCTGATCGGCGGGGTCCGCGCGGCACTGGAGGGGGACGCGTGGCACATCGGCCGGCTCATGGTCGCGCCCGACCGCCGCGGCGAGGGGCTCGGCCGGCTGCTGCTCGCGCACATCGAGTCGGTGGCGCCGCAGCAGGTCACCCGGTTCGCGCTGTTCACCGGGGCGGGGAGCACCGCGAACCAGGCGCTGTACGAGCGCGCCGGCTACCGCCGGACCGGCACGGACGGCGTCGTGGTCCACCTGGAGAAGCCGCGCCCGGAGGAGCCGGATCTACACTGAACCGGCGATGAGCGACGCCGACCGAGGATCAGGGCCCCTGCCCGTCGCCGCGTTCTTCGACATCGACAAGACCCTGGTGAACGGCGCGAGCCTGCTGTTCCTCGCCCGCGCCGCCCGATCGCTCGGCATCGTCTCGGTGCGCGACCTGGCGCGGTTCGGCTGGAAGACGGTGCGCTTCCGCAAGCACGGCGAGCAGCTGTCGGTGCTCGACGAGGTGCGCGATCGCGGGATGCAGCTGCTGGCCGGGCAGCGGGCCGACCGCCTCCACGCGCTCGCCGCGCAGGTCGTCGGCCGCATGCAGCCGCGGATCTGGCCCGAGACCCGGGCGCTGCTGCAGGCGCACCTCGACGCGGGCCACGAGGTGTACCTGATCTCGGCGACGCCCGACTTCCTGGCGCAGGAGCTCGCCGCCACGCTCGGCGCGACCGCCGGCATCGGCAGCGGGCTCGAGATCGAGAACGGCGTGTTCACGGGGCGGTTCACCGCAGGCACCATGCACGGGCCTGAGAAGGGCCGTGCCGCCGTGCTGCTGATGGCCGACCACGGCATCGCGTCGGCGGACTGCTACGCGTACAGCGACTCGATCAACGACCTGCCGCTGCTCACCGCGGTCGGCACCGCCGTCGTCGTCAACCCCGATCGGGGTCTCGAGCGGCACGCGCGCTCCGCGGGATGGCGGGTCCTAACCCTCGATCCGGCGAGCATCCGGGCGGAGCGCAGACGCGTCCGCGCGGCGTCGAGGGCGCGCTAGCCGCGTCGTCCGACGGGCCGATGCGCACCCGCGCGGGTCACTTCTTGTTGCGGCGCTGGTGACGCGTCTTGCGCAGCAGCTTGCGGTGCTTCTTCTTGGCCATGCGCTTGCGGCGCTTCTTGATGACCGAACCCATAGGGGACTCCTTCACGTTGCCGGATCGCCCACGCCGACCGGGGTCGGGGCGCGGAAGAGCCCCGACAGTCTAGAACGACGCCGGTGGGCGCCGGGACCGGAGCGTCAGGCGGAGCGGGAGACGTCGACGACGTGCGTCGACATGGCCACCTGCACCGCGGACTGCGGCACCCGGAACGAGCGGCCGAACCGGATCGCGGGCAGATCGCCGGAGTGCACCATCCGGTACACCGTCATGCGCGAGACCCGCATCATGTCGGCGACCTCCGCGACGGTGAGGAAGCGCGCCTCGCTGAGTGCGGCCATGGGTGCCTCCTCGAGCGACGTCGATCACCGCGTGCGGACCCCGGCCACGATACGGGACCCCCGCCCGGCGGTCCAGGGCGGATCAGCGGCGCACGCGGCTCACGATCGCGGCGGCGGTCGATCCGATGCGGACGGCGGCGGTCCGGGCCCTCGGCGTGAGCGGATGGACCGGGGCGAGCCGCGCGACCTCCGCCACGACCGGCTGCACCGGATCGCCGGCAGCGACGGCCGGCTTCACGAACGCGCCGATCCACGCGGCGATCGGCTCGAGGCTCGCGGGCTCGAGCCGGTAGTACCGGTGCTGGCCCTGCTCCCGGACGGCGACGACCTGGAACTCGCGCAGCGTCTTCAGGTGCTTGGACACCGTCGGCTGACTGAGACCGAGCTCGGCGACCAGGGTGCCGACGCTGGCCTCGCCGGACCCGTCGGGCGCCTCCTGCTGCGCGAGCAGGGCCCGCAGCAGCTCGCGCCTCGTGGGATCCGCGATGACGTCGAAGAGGTCCGCCACACGGGGAGCGTATGCGCTCCGCGGCGATCGCACCATGCCGTTCCGTGCATGCGTCCACGTCTTCCGGAGACGTCCGGGGCCGCGCGCCTACACTCGGTTCGCACGACGGAGGTGCACAGCATGAGCGGGTCGGATGCGGCGCAGGCCATCGCCCAGGCGGTCGGCCGGGTGCGGAACGTGCGGACCGTGCCGGTGGTGCGGCTGGCGCACGAGGACGGCACGGAGCGCGCGGTCGTGGTGGTGCGAGTCGGGCTGCCCCCGCTGATGCCGCTCACCGAGGTCGCCACGGTGATCGCGCACGTGCAGCTGACCGTCGCACGACTGGCGCCGGCGGGCGCAGCCGTGCACGTCGAGCCCGACGTGGCGGCGGACGAGGCGACGCCCACGGAGGCGATCGTCATCCGCGCGCTGGAGTGACCGGCCGCGCCTGACTCAGGTCCTGCGGGGCAGGAAGAAGTCGCGCAGCATCGCGGCGCTCTCGTCCGCGCGCACCCCCGCGACGACCTCGACGCCGGTCGGCGGCCGCCGGTCGCGGATCACGTCGAGCACCGACCCGACCGCGCCGGCCTTGTCGTCCCAGGCGCCGTAGACGAGACGGCCGATCCGCGCGGCGAGCAGCGCGCCCGCGCACATCGTGCAGGGCTCGAGGGTGACGACGAGCGTGCAGCCGTCCAGCCGCCACCCGCCGACCGCCTCCGCCGCGGCGCGCAGCGCGACGACCTCCGCGTGGGCGAGCGGGTCGCCCTGCGCCTCGCGCAGGTTGTGCCCGCGCCCGAGCACGCGCCCCTCCCGGTCGAGCACCGCCGCGCCGACGGGCACGTCGCCGGTGCGCGGCGCCAGCGCCGCCTCCTCGAGGGCGAGCCCCATCGCGGCGCGGTCGTCGAGCACGAGTCGCCTCCCGGTCGGTGCCGCCCGGACGGGCGCGTCGATAGCCTGGCACCATGCGCGTGCACGTGGCCGACCATCCCCTCGTGACGCACAAGCTGACGGTGCTGCGGGACCGCGGCACCCCCTCCCCCACCTTCCGCGCGCTCGCGGAGGAGCTCGTGACGCTGCTTGCCTACGAGGCGACCCGCGGCGTCCGCACGGACACCGTGCGGATCGAGACGCCCGTCGGCCCGACGGAGGGCCTCGCGCTCAGCTCCCCCGCCCCGATCGTCGTGCCGATCCTGCGCGCCGGGCTCGGCATGCTCGAGGGGATGGTGAAGCTCGTTCCCACGGCCGAGGTCGGGTTCCTCGGGATGGTGCGGAACGAGGAGACCCTCGAGCCGTCCGTGTACGCGGAGCGCCTGCCCGCCGACCTGTCGGCGCGGCAGTGCTTCGTGCTCGACCCGATGCTCGCGACCGGCGGCAGCCTGATCGCGGCGATCGAGTACCTCTTCGACCGCGGCGCGCGGGACGTGACCGCGGTCTGCCTGATCGCCGCCCCGGAGGGGCTGGCGGCGGTCGAGCGGGCGACGGAGGGCCGGGACGTCACGATCGTGCTCGGCGCGCTCGACGAGCGGCTGAACGAGAAGGGCTACATCGTGCCGGGTCTCGGCGACGCGGGCGACCGGCTGTACGGCACCGTCGCGAACCTGTAGGGCCACCGCCCGCCGCTGCCGGTGGTTGACATGTCCGCTGAACGCCGCCAAGATGCCAGCCATGTCCTCCCTGCGCTGCACGCTCGCCGTTCCGGCACGTCAGGCCTCGCAGTCGATGATGTGCGGTCCCATCGACCGCCGAATGTGTCGCTGACCCCTCGGTAGACGTCCGCCCGGGCATCCGTCCCAGGCCCCTGCGCACCACCGCGCAGCTCCTCCCGCAGCTCAGCATCCCGGCCGTTCCGGCCCGCATTCGAAGGATCCGACACCTCATGTCGCTCACCACCGTCCCCACCGCGTCCACCGCCCGTCCGACCGAGCGCTCCGCGTCGCGCGCCGCGCTCCGCCTCGTGCCCGAAGGCAGCGAGGCCCGCGGCTTCGCCCTCTACGTCGGCGTCGACGAGGAGAAGGCCCGCGCCGCGGGCGTCGACCTCCCGGCGCTCGTCGACGCCCTCCGTCGCCTCACCGCCGAGCTCGTGCCGACCGCCGAGACCTACGCCGCCGTCGCGCTGGCTCCGGCGGGCGCCGGCGGCCGCGACGTGGACATCGTGCGCCGCGCGCTCGCCGACAAGGCGCCGTCCCCGCAGCAGGAGGCGGCCGCCGTGAAGCGCCGCACCGGCCTGACCCTCGACCTCGGCCGCAAGAAGCTGCGGATCGACGGCGAGACCGCGCCGCTCACCTACCGCGAGTTCGAGCTGTTGCAGTTCCTGGTGCTCCGCGAGGGCCGCACGGTGTCGCGGGCCGAGATCATCGACACCCTCTGGGCGGGCGACGAGACCGAGGTGCCGAACGAGCGCACCATCGACGTGCACGTCCGCCGGCTCCGCGCCAAGCTCGGCGGGTACGGCGATGTGGTCCGGACCGTTCGCGGCGGCGGCTACCGCTTCGACCGCCACGCGGACGTCGTGATCCGGTACGGCGAGGGCCCCTCCCCCGACCGGTTCTGAGCCGATCGGGCGGGAGGAACCGGACGGCAGCGGTCTCCTAGGCGGCTCTCAGCGGATCCATGGCTACGACACGCCGTGGGCGCTAGCGCACCGTTACCTGACCGTTATAGATTGCTCTCGCGTCGAACGTTTGCTGTGGCGGACGGCGTGTGTGATTGCAGGACACTCTTGGTGCAAGGGATGAGGGCCGGCCGCCGCCTCTGCGGCCGGCCCTTTCCCATGGCCGCGGCGCCTCGCGGCGTGCGCTGCGTCGCATCGCGGCGCTGAACGCGCTGCTCCATGAGACCCCGTGCTCCTCCCGTCGGCCGTTGCTGAACGGGGGCGCCAGGAGGCGTGAAGGGGGCGCCGATAGGTTGCCCGCATGGCTGCACCCGAAGCCCCCGTCGTCGTCTGGCTGCGTGACGATCTGCGCGTCTCCGACAACCCCGCGCTGCGCGAGGCCGTCGACGCGCACCGCCCCGTCGTCGTCCTGTACGTGCTCGACGACTCCGGCACCCCCAGCCGGCCGCTCGGCGCAGCGAGCCGCTGGTGGCTGCACCACAGCCTCGCCGCCCTCGACGCGTCGCTGCGGAAGCGCGGCGCGCGCCTGCTGCTGCGCCACGGCGACGCCGAGCACGAGGTGCTGGCGGTCCTGCGGGAGACCGGCGCGGCTGCGCTCATGATCAACCGCCGGTACCTGCGGGGCGAGCGGGAGCAGGACGACCGCGTCCGCCGCACCGCGCAGCAGGACGGCGTGGCGGTCACCGACCACCTCGCCTCCCTCCTGCACGAGCCCGGCGACGTGCTGAACGGCGACGGCGAGCGGTTCTCCGTCTTCTCCCCCTTCAACCGCGCCCTGCTCCGCAGCGGCCCGCCGCGGCAGCCGCTGCCTGCGCCGTCGGCGATCGACGGCTGGCCCGGCGACGTGCGCGGGGAGGCGCTCGACGCGCTCGGCCTGCTGCCGACCGCGCCCGACTGGTCCGGCGGGCTCGCCGAGACCTGGCTGCCGGGGGAGAAGGGGGCGCAGCGCCGGCTGGACGAGTTCGTGCACGACCGGATCGGCCGGTACGCCGCGGAGCGCGATCGACCCGCTGCGGAGGCGAGCTCGCGGCTCTCCCCCCACCTGAAGTTCGGCGAGATCAGCCCCTACCAGCTGTGGCACCGGGTGCAGGCCGCTGATGCTCCGGAAGCGGTGAAGGAGAAGTTCCTCGCCGAGCTCGCCTGGCGCGACTTCGACTACGACCTGCTCGACACCCACCCGGACCTCGACCACGTGAACGTGCATCGCGAGTTCGACGCGTTCCCGTGGGCGGAGGTGGACGACGACGTGCTGCGCGCCTGGCAGCAGGGCAGGACCGGGGTGCCGCTGGTGGACGCGGGGATGCGGCAGCTGTGGCAGACGGGCTGGATGCACAACCGGGTGCGCATGGTCACCGCGTCCTTCCTGATCAAGAACCTGCGCTACGACTGGCGGATCGGCGAGCAGTGGTTCTGGGACACGCTCGTAGACGCGGACCCGGCGAACAACACGGCGCAGTGGCAGTGGGTCGCCGGATCCGGCGCCGACGCGGCGCCGTACTTCCGCGTGTTCAACCCCGTGCTGCAGGCCTCGAAGTTCGACCCGGCCGGCGAGTACATCGCCCGCTGGGTGCCGGAGCTGGCGGGGCTCGACGCGAAGGGCCGCCACGAGCCCTGGACGATCGACGGCGACCTGCTCGACGGCGGCGCGCCCGACTACCCGTCGCCCGTCGTCGACCTGAAGCGGTCCCGCCAGGAGGCGCTCGACGCGTACCAGCGGATGCGCGGCTGACTCCTGCGCCACGCGTGTCGCGGGTGCCCCCAGCCCGGGGGCAGCACGGGGGCGCGCCGGTGCGCCTCCTCGGCGACACGCGAACGGGTGCCTACAGTTCCTCCGATCCGGGCCACGACTCCCTCGTGGCGTTCGACGACCGACTTCACGAGGGGACGCGAGTGCAGGACGAGGCCAGAGCCGCCGCGAGGCACGCCGTCGGCGCGACGCGGTCCATCTGGGCGGGCGTCGCGAAGACGCTGCTGGTGATGGTCACCGTGCTCGCCGTCAGCTCCGTCTCGGTCGCCGCCTACGGCCTCTGGCACATCAGCGCGAAGTTCAAGGAGGGCTCGGTCTCCCTCGGCGACGAGCCCATCCCCGGCGTGGCCGCGATCGACGGCGCGTTCAACGTGCTGATGGTCGGCGCGGACAACGCCCCGGGGCAGAAGTCGTTCGGCGAGGCCCGGGACGGCACGCTCAACGACGTCAACATCCTCATCCACGTGTCGGCCAACCACAAGCGGGCGACGGTCGTCAGCCTGCCGCGGGACCTCGTCATCCCGCACCCGCAGTGCACCGACCCGAAGACGGGGGAGGTGTTCTCCGCGATGTCCGCGCAGCCCCTCAACACCGCCTACGGCCGCGGCGGGCTCAGCTGCGTGGTGTCGACGGTGGAGCACCTGACCGGCCTGAACATCCCCTACGCCGCCCTGTTCTCCTTCGAGGGCACGGTCAAGATGGCGGACGCCGTCGGCGGCGTGCCGATCTGCGTCAACAAGGCGATCGACGACCCCGACGCCGGCCTGCGGCTGAAGAAGGGCGTCACCGTCGTCAAGGGGCGGATGGCGCTCGCCTACCTCCGCAGCCGCCACGGCGTCGGCGACGGCAGCGACCTGTCCCGCATCGCGTCCCAGCAGGCGTACATGTCGTCGCTGATGCGGAAGATGACCTCCTCGGGCACGCTGTCGGACTTCCCGACGCTCTACAAGCTGGCGAGCGCGACCGCCGACAGCATCACCCTGTCCGAGTCGCTGGCCGACCCGGACACCATGGTGCGGATGGCCGTGGCGCTGAAGTCGGTGGACCTGGACCGGATGGTCTTCGTGCAGTACCCGTCGGCTGAGGACCCGTACGACGCGAACAAGGTGGTGCCGAACACCGCGCTGGCGACGACCCTGATGGATCGCGTGCAGCAGGACGCGCCCATCCGCCTCGACAAGGACGCGCTGGGGCTCAGCACGAAGCTCGAGAGGTCGAAGGCCGAGAAGGCGGCGAAGGCGACCGGGTCGCCGACCGCGAGCCCCTCCCCCTCCGCGTCGGCGACCGCCGATCCGGACGTCCTCGCCGGCCTGCGCGGCCAGACCGCCGCGGAGCAGACCTGCTCGGTCGCATTCGGCAGCTGACCCGCGGGGGTTCGCGGATCCGGATTCCTCTCGCGGATCCGGATGGAACTCGCGACACGCCGCGCTCGGGGCCTCCGGAGACGGCGTGTCGGCCGATCGATCCGGATCCGCGAGAGGTGCTCAGGCGGTGAGCGCGGCGAGGACGCCGTCGGGGCGGATGTCGCGCATGCACGCCGGCTCGTGGTCGGCCGTCAGCGGGCAGCGGCCGGTCCACCAGCACTCCTGCTCGGTGATCGCCGTCGGCCGCCGCACCGGGCATCCGGGCAGCCCCTGCAGGTTGACGGCTTCGTCCCGGTACCCGTAGCGCGCGGCGACCGTCGGCCCGAACAGCCCGACGACGGGCAGGCCGGAGGCGGACGCGAGGCGCACCGGCCCGGTGTCCCCGCCGACCGCTCGCCCGCCGCGATCGGCGGCCGCCGCGCACACCGCGGCGAGCGCGCGCAGCGGCAGCTCGGGAGCCGCGACCGCGCCGGCGGCCGTGAGGGCGGCCCGCTGCTCCGCGACCCGCGAC
>NZ_CAXTOQ010000045.1:0-22056 GCF_964245895.1 uncultured Amnibacterium sp. | reverse complement strand
GCGAGCCGGTTCTTCATGTCGATGATCAGCTGCGCCTGCGTCTGGATGTCGGACGAGGTGCCGCCGAAGCCGCCGGAGGGCTGGTGCAGCAGCACGCGCGCGTTCGGCGTGATGTACCGCTTGCCCTTCGTGCCGGCCGTCAGCAGGAACTGGCCCATGGAGGCGGCCATGCCGATGCCGACGGTGACGATGTCGTTCGGGACGAACTGCATCGTGTCGTAGATCGCCATGCCGGCCGTGATCGAGCCGCCGGGCGAGTTGATGTACAGGTAGATGTCCTTCTCGCTGTCCTCGGCGGCGAGCAGGAGCAGCTTGGCGGCGATCTCGTTCGCGTTCTCGTCGCGAACCTCGCTGCCGAGCCAGATGATCCGATCGCGCAGGAGGCGGTCGAAGACGCTGGGGGTCGGGCTGAAGTCGGCCATTCGCAGCACTTCCATTCAGGTCGGGGTGAAGCGTGAGCACCACGGTAGTGATCGGCCCCCGGGCCTACTGCGCTGTTCGCCGTCGGCGTTGCACCGCCCGATCCCACGGGTCGGGATCGGGGCACGGCCGGTAGACTCGGGGCGGCCGTCCGGTCCTCCGACGGCGTCCGACCCCCGCCTCGAACGACGGGAGCCCGCCGTGTTCGTGCTGCTGCTGCTCTTCGGGGCCGCTGCGATCGTGCTGCCCTCGGCGACCCGCCGGCTCGGCACGAGGGCGTTCCTGATCGGCGCCGTGCCGCCGGCGGCCGCGTTCGTCTTCACGCTCACGCAGACGTCGTCCGCCCTGGAGCGCGGCGTGCAGGAGCGGTTCGCGTACCTGCCGCAGCTGGGGTTCGCCCTGGATCTGCGGCTCGACGCCCTCTCCTGGACGCTGTCCCTCGTCGTCACCGGCGTCGGCGCGCTGGTGCTGCTCTACTGCGTCTCCTACTTCCACGACGACGAGCAGGCGCTCGGCCGGTTCGCCGCGACGCTCACGGCGTTCGCCGGCGCCATGTACGGGCTGGTGCTCGCCGACGACGTGTTCCTGCTCTTCACCTTCTGGGAGCTGACGAGCGTCCTGTCCTACCTGCTGATCGGGCACTACACCGACCGCCGGGCCAGCCGCGGCGCGGCGCTGCAGGCGCTGCTCGTGACGACGCTGGGCGGCCTCGCGATGCTGGTCGGGCTGGTGCTGCTGCAGGACGCGGCGGGGCGGTCGACGCTGTCCGGCCTCGTCGCCTCACCTCCTCCGCTCACCGATCCCCTGGCGGTCGTCGGCGTCGCGCTCGTGCTGGCCGGCGCCGTGACCAAGTCCGCGATCTGGCCGTTCTCGTTCTGGCTGCCCGGCGCCATGGCCGCGCCCACGCCGGTGTCCGCGTACCTGCACGCGGCCGCGATGGTGAAGGCCGGGGTCTACCTGGTGCTGCGGCTCGCGCCCGCCTTCGCGGCGGCGCCCGGCTGGCGGGAGACCCTCGTCAGCCTCGGGTTGATCACGATGGTGCTCGGCGGCATCCGCGCGCTGCGCGAGCACGACCTGAAGCTCGTGCTCGCGGGCGGCACCGTCGCGCAGCTCGGCTTCCTCATGATCGTGTGCTCGCTCGGCACCGCCGCGAGCCAGACCGCGGGGCTCGCGCTGCTCGTCGCGCACGCGCTGTTCAAGTCGACGCTGTTCCTCGTGACCGGCATCGTCGACCACGCGGTCGGCACCCGCGACCTGCGGCGCATCTCGGGACTCGGGAGGCGCCTGCCGGTCCTCGCCGTCACCGCGGGGCTCGCGGCCGCGTCGATGGCGGGCCTGCCGCCGCTGCTCGGCTTCGTGACGAAGGAGGCCGCGCTCATCGCGCTCGGGGAGGGGCCGCAGCCGTGGTCCGCGATCGGGCTCGCCGGCGTCGTGGTGGGGTCGGTGCTCACCGTCGCCTACGCCCTCCGGTTCGTGTGGGGCGCCTTCGCGACGAAGCGCGTCGTCGTGCAGACCGAGATCGACCCCGAGCGCGCCGCCTTCCTCGCGCCGCCGCTGCTGCTGGCGCTCTCTGGTCTGGTGCTCGGCCCGCTCGCCGGCCCGGTGGTCGAGCCGGCCGCGGTGGCTGCCGCGCGCGGCATGCCCGGCGAGGCAACGCACCTGGTGCTGTGGCACAGCCTCACGCCCGAGCTGGGGCTGTCCGTGCTGACGATCGGCGGCGGCCTGGCGCTGTTCCTCCTGCGCACCCGCCTCGCTCCCGTGCTGCAGGCGGCCCGGCTGCCGGGCACCGGGGAGGGCGGCTACCAGCGGACGCTGCGCGCCCTCGACTTCTCCGCCACCCGCGCGACGGCTGCGATCCAGACCGGGTCGCTGCCGCGCTACCTCGCGATCATCCTCACCGTGTTCGCGGGCGGCACCGCGGCCGTGCTGCTCTCGACCGGGATCCTCGCCGTGCCCCGCCTGTTCGCGACGTGGGGCCAGGTGGTGACGGCGGTGCTGATGTCCGTCGCCGCGATCGCGGCGACGGTGGCCGGCAAGCGGTTCCAGGCGGTCGTGCTGGTCGGCGTGACCGGTCTCGGCATGGCCGTGCTGTTCGGGCTGCAGGGCGCCCCCGACCTCGCGCTGACGCAGGTGCTCGTCGACCTGGTCACCCTCGTCGCGTTCGTCCTGGTGCTCCGCCGCCTGCCCGCCCGGCTCGGCGTCGCGCACGCCGCCACCACCCACCCGCTGATCCGGGCGGCGCTCGGGATCGCGGTCGCCGCCGTGATGGTCGCGATCGTGCTGAGCACGCTCGCCGCGCGCACGGCCACCCCGATCTCGACCGAGTTCGAGCGGCTGGCGGTGGAGGTGGGGCACGGCGCGAACGTGGTGAACGTCGTGCTGGTCGACATCCGCGGCTGGGACACCTTCGGCGAGATCACGGTTCTCGTGGCCGCCGCGACCGGCGTCGCGAGCCTCGTCTTCGTCGGCGGCCGCGTGGACCGCCTCCCGGCGCTCCGCGGGCACCGCCGGCGGCTGTTCCGGCGGGACGCCGTCGACCCGGAGGTGACGACCGGCACCTGGCTGCTCGCGGGCAGGACCCTGCAGCCGCGGTACCGCTCGATCCTGCTCGAGGTCGCGGTGCGGCTGATCTTCCACGCGCTGATCGTGGTGTCGGTCTACCTGCTCCTCGCCGGCCACAACGCGCCGGGCGGCGGCTTCGCCGGGGGGCTGGTCGCCGGACTCGCGCTGACCGCCAGGTACCTCGCGGCCGGCCGGTACGAGCTGGGGCTCGCCGCGCCGCTCAACGCCGGCGTGCTGCTCGGGCTCGGGCTCGTCATCGCGACCGGCACGGTCGCCGTGCCCCTGCTGCTCGGCGAGGCCGCGCTCACCTCCGCCTACCTCGGCGCGGATCTCGGCTGGTTCGGCACGATCTCCTTCAGCACCTCGTCGATATTCGACATCGGCGTGTACCTCATCGTCGTCGGCGTCGTGCTGGACGTGCTCCGGTCGCTCGGCGGCGAGGTCGACCGCGCCTACGAGGAGAGCACGGCCGAGGAGAGCGCCGCCGAGGCCCAGCGCCCCGAGGCGGCTCGGCGATGAGCGTCTCGGTCGCCCTGCTCGGCGCGATGGCCGTGCTCTACGCGTGCGGCGTGTACCTGCTGCTCGAGAAGAGCGTGACGCGCATCATCATCGGGATCCTGCTGATCGGCAACGCGACGAACCTGCTGCTGCTGTCGCTGTCGGGCGTGCCGGGAGGGCCGCCCATCGTCCCCACCGGCACGGCCGCCACGTCGCTTCGCGACGCGTCGGAACCGGCCGGCGTGGGCCCCGGCTCGCTCGGGCCCCCCTCCGACCCCCTGCCGCAGGCGCTGATCCTCACCGCGATCGTCATCACCTTCGCGGTCTCGGCGTTCCTGATGGCGCTCGTCTACCGGTCGTGGCGCCTCGCCCAGGAGGACCGGGTCGAGCGGGACGAGGCGGACGTCGCCGTGCGAGCGGGCGAGCAGCCCGAGCCGGAGGCGGCGAGCGCCGACGAGGAGAGCGAGTTCGACCGGCCGGGAGGGGACGCATGACCGCCCTCGTGCCGCTCGTCGTGATCGTGCCGATCCTGGGCGCCGCCGTCGCGATGCTCTTCTCCCGCCGCCCGCGCCTCCAGCGGCTGATCGCCGCGGTCGCGCTGACGGCGGTGCTCGGCATCGGCATCGCGCTGATCGCGGCCGTCGCGGACGGCACGATGCTCGTGATGCAGGTCGGCGGCTGGTCCGCGCCGTTCGGCATCTCGCTCGTCGTCGACCGGCTCTCGGCGCTCCTGCTCACCGTGTCGGCCGCCGTGCTGCTCGCGGTCCTCGTGTTCTCCATCGGCCAGGGCATCGCGGACGGCGACGACCGGGAGGCGCCGGTCTCGATCTTCTACCCGGCGTACCTCGTGCTGGGCGCCGGCGTCTTCGACGCGTTCATCGCGGGCGACCTGTTCAACCTCTACGTCGGCTTCGAGATCCTGCTGGTGTCGAGCTACGTGCTCATCACCGTCGGCGGCACCGAGCCGCGCATCCGGGCCGGCACCACCTACGTCGTGGTGAGCCTGGTCTCCTCCACCCTGTTCCTCGCCGCGGTCGGGGCGATCTACGCCGCGACCGGCACGGTGAGCATGGCCCAGATCGCGGAGCGGGTCGCGCAGCTGCCGCCGGGCGTGCAGATCCTGCTGCACGTGATGCTGCTCACCGCGTTCGGGATCAAGGCCGCCGTGTTCCCGCTGTCGTTCTGGCTGCCGGACTCCTACCCGACGGCGCCGGCCCCCGTCACGGCCGTCTTCGCCGGCCTGCTGACCAAGGTCGGCGTCTACGCGATCCTGCGCACCGAGACGACGCTGTTCCCGGGGCCGGAGCTGAACCCCCTCCTGCTGCTGATCGCGATGCTGACGATGGTCGTCGGCGTGCTGGGCGCGATCGCGCAGGCGGACATCAAGCGGATGCTGTCCTTCACCCTGGTCAGCCACATCGGGTACCTGATCATGGGCGTCGGTCTGGGCACCGCCGCGGGCACGGCCGCCGCGATCTTCTACACGGTGCACCACATCGTCGTGCAGACGACCCTGTTCCTGACCGCTGGGCTGATCGAGCGGCGGGCGGGGACCACGACGATCACCCGCGTCGGGGGCCTGCTGGCGGCGTCGCCCCTGCTGGGCGCCCTCTACCTGATCCCGGCGCTCAATCTCGGCGGCATCCCGCCCTTCTCCGGCTTCCTCGGCAAGCTGGGCCTGCTGGAGGCGGGCGTCGCGGCCCACGACCCCCTCACCTACGTCGTCGTCGGGGTCGCGACCGCGACCTCCCTGCTCACGCTCTACCCCCTGGTGCGGGTGTGGAACCTGTCCTTCTGGCGTCCCATGCAGCAGGTCGCGGAGGGGTCCCGCCTCACCCGCGAGCTGCACGAGGACCCGTTCCGCCCCGAGACGGTCGACTCCCGAGCGCTCGCGAGGCCGATGGTGCTGGCCACCGGCGGGATGGTCGTGCTCGGCCTCGCCATCACCGTGCTCGCCGGGCCGCTCTACGCCTACGCGACGGAGGCGGGCGCGACGCTGCAGGACTGGGACGTGTACGTGCGGGGGGTGCTCGGCCGATGAGCGGGTCGAGGGCCCGTACCGGCCGCTGGAGGACCGGGGCTCCCCTGGTGCTCGGGCTGGTCGTGCTGTGGCTGATGCTGTGGCGGTCGGTCGAGCCGCTCACGATCCTGACCGGCCTGGTCACGGCCGTCGTGGTGGTGCGGGTGTTCGAGCTGCCGCCGGTGCCGCACGTCGGCCGGTTCCGGCCGATCGCGGCGGTCGCGCTGCTCGGCTGGCTGCTCGGCTCGGTCGTCGTCGCGTCGGTGCAGGTCGCCGGTCAGGCGTTCGCCGCGATCGCGCCGTCGCGCCGGCCGCGCTCCGGCGTCATCGCCGCGCAGCTGCGCACCCGCGACGACCTCGTGCTGTCCCTGGCCGGGATGATCACGTCGCTGATCCCCGGCACGGTGATCGTGGAGGTCGATCGCGCGGAGTCGATCCTCTACCTCCACGTGCTGCGAGGCGGCACCCCGGAGCAGCTGGAGGCCGCCCGCCGCTCCGTCCTCGCGGCCGAGCGCCGCATCGTGCGGGCCATCGGCTCCCCCGGCGAGCAGGGGGTGGTCGCGTGAACCTCCACGGCGTGCTGCTCGCGCTCGTCGGCGCGCTCTTCGCGGTCGGCGCCGCGCTCACCGTGTACCGAGTCGTGCGCGGCCCGACGATCCTCGACCGGATGATCGCGTCGGACGTGCTGCTGACGACGATGACGCTGGTGCTCGGCGCGGTGATGGCGCTGCAGCGGCGCACGGACCTGCTGCCGGTGCTGCTCGTGCTGGCGGGCACGTCCGCGTTCGCCACGATCGCGGTCGCTCGGTCGGTGTCGAAGCACGACCGCTCGGAGGCCGATCAGACCGGTAGGGATCCGCTCGCGACCGTGCCGGACGCGAAGGGCGTGCTCGAGCGGGCGCAGGAGCAGGTCGCTGGCCTCGACGACGCCGGGCTCGACCTCGACGACCTCCGGCCGACCGGCGGGCGGGACGACGCGTGACGATCGTGACCGACGTCCTGCTGCTCGTCGCAGCGCTGCTCACCGTCGCAGCCGGCGTCGGCCTGCTGCGCTTCGGCGACGCGCTCTCCCGCCTCCACGCGGCGACGAAGCCGCAGGTGCTCGGGCTGCTCTGCGTGCTCGCGGCGATCGCCGTCGGCAACGGCCGCTGGGACCTGGTTCCCGCCCTCGTCCCGGTGGCCGCGCTGCAGCTGATCACCATCCCGGTGTCGGCGCACATGATCGCGCGCGCCGCGTACCGGACCGGCAACTACCGCGGCGATCTGCTCACCACCGACGAGCTGGCGCCCGCCGTGGAGGCGGCCGCGCAGCGCGACGAGTCCCAGGACTGATGAGCCGCCCGCCTCCGAGCGCTTCAGCAGGACTCAGCACGCAGAGCAGGACAGAACGCGCTAGCGCGTTTCGTCCTGCTGAAGCCGTTCTGTCCTGCTGAAGCACTCGCCCTGCGAAGGCGGGCCCGGATGCCCGAAGCGCCCTCCGAGCGCCTCAGCAGGACAGATCGCGGTCAGCAGGACACAACGCGCGTTCTTGTCCTGCTGAAGCCGTTCTGTCCTGCTCAAGCACTCGCCAGGGAGGCGCCGCGTGGACTCAGGCCGGGGCCCACCGCATGCGGAGGTCGGGGGCGCCCTCCTCGTTGTCGCCGGGGGTGCCGCCGACGACCCGGAAGCCCCGCCTCGAGTAGAACCCCTGCGCACCGGTGTTGGTCGTGAACACCCACAGCGTCAGACCACGCGGACGCCGTGCCCTCGCGTGCATCAGCAGCGCATCCCCGACACCGCGGCGCTGGGCGACGGGGTCGACGTACAGGTCGGCGAGCAGGTCATCGCCCTCGAGCACGGCGTAGCCGACCGGCTCGCCGTCGATGCGGGCGAGCCATGCCTCCGCAGCCGGGAGCACGTCCCGCAGCAGATGCGGGAGGAGGTCCTCGTCGGCGTGGACGGGCGGCGGGAACGCCGGACCGGCCGCGGCGCGAGCACGGAGGTGGATGCGCGCGAGGGCGGGTGCATCGTCTGCACCCGCCCTCGTGAGCTCGATCGAGTCGGAGATCACGCCTCGGGCGCGACCTCCGGCTCGGTCTCGGTGGTAGCGGCCTTGCTCCGCGACGTGCGCTTCGGCTTCTCCGGAGCGGTCTCCGCCGCGAGGGCCTCCGCCTCGGCGACGACCTCCGCCTCGGCGTCCGCGATCTGCTCGACGGGCTCGTCGGTCTCCTCGTCGGCGACGTCCGCCGGCGCGTCGGCGACGATGAAGTCGCTCAGGTCGACCGCGGCACCCGTGGTGTCCACGACCTCGACCTTGCCGAGCAGCACGCCGATCGCCTTGCTGCGCGCGACCTCGCCGAACATCGACTGCAGCTGGTTGTTCTGCTGCAGCACCTCGATGAACTCCTGCGGCTGCATGCCGTACTGCTGGGCGGACTGCACGACGTACTGCGCGAACTCGTCCTGCGAGACGCCGATCTGCTCCTGCTCCGCGACCTTGTCGAACAGCAGCTGGGTGCGGAAGGCCTTCTCGCTGGCCTCGGTGACCTCGGCGCGGTGCTCGTCGTCCTCGAGCCGGCCCTCGCTCTCGAGGTGGCGGTGCACCTCGTCCTCGATCAGCGCGGGCGGGACCGGCACCTCGACCTTCGCGAGCAGCGCGTCGGCGACCTTGTCCCGCGCCTGGGAGACCTGGGCGAACCGGCCCTGCTGCTCGACCTGGCGCACGACGTCGGCCCGCAGCTCGTCCAGGGTGTCGAACTCGCTGGCCATCTGCGCGAAGTCGTCGTCGAGGTCCGGCAGTTCGCGCTCCTTGACGGCAAGGATGGTGACGGCGATCTCCGCCTCCTCGCCCTCGTGGTCGCCGCCGAGCAGGGTCGACGCGAACGTGGTCGACTCCCCCGCGGTCAGCGACTCGAGCGCCTCGTCGATGCCCTCGATCAGCTCGCCGGAGCCGATCTCGTAGGAGATCGCGCTGGCGGTGTCGACCTGCTCGCCGCCGATGGTGGCCAGCAGGTCGATCTGCACGAAGTCACCCGACCTCGCGGGGCGCTCGACGGTGCTCAGCGTGCCGAACCGCCCGCGCAGCTCGTCGAGCTGCTTGGCGACGTCCTCCTCGGACGCCTCCACCGGGTCGACGGTCACGGTCAGGCCGCTCAGCTCGGGCAGCTCGATGTCGGGGCGCACGTCGACCTCGACGGTCAGCTCCAGGTCGCCCGAGAAGTCCTTCGCGTCCGGCCAGGCGGTGATGTCCGCCTCCGGCCGGCCCAGCGGCTGGATGTCGTTCGCCGCGACGGCCTCGCGGAAGAAGGTGTCGATGCCCTCGTTGACCGCGTGCTCGAGCACGGCGCCGCGACCGACGCGCTGGTCGATGATGGGCGGCGGCACCTTGCCCTTGCGGAAGCCGGGGATGGAGACGTCCTCGGCGATGTGCGTGTACGCGTGGGCGATGGAGGGCTTCAGCTCCTCCGGCGGCACGGAGATGGCGAGCTTGACCCGCGTCGGGCTCAGCTTCTCGACGGTCGTGGTGACCATGGGCGTGTTCCTCGATCCTTCGTTCACAAGTCTCGGCTGCGCATCCGGACGCGCCTTCGGTGGTCGGGGCGACAGGATTCGAACCTGCGGCCTCCCGCTCCCAAAGCGGGTGCTCTACCAAGCTGAGCTACGCCCCGCGGAGGCGTCCCGCGAGGGAGCGCCGCGGTGAAGCCGGAAACGACCGGCGGAGAGTCTAGCGAGTCGGGAGCCGCCTGCGCCCCGGTCGCGCCCGAGGGGCCGGCCCGGCGAGCGGGTCGGCCCCTCGGCGCGACGCGGCGTCAGTCCGTCGCGAGGTGCGCGGCGAGGAACCAGCGGTCCTCGACGAGTCCGCGCTCGATCTCGATCGCGACGTCCTGGCTGTTCAGGTCGATGTCGTCGAGCCCCTCGACGGCCTCCCGCACGACCGCGACCGCGGCATCGATCTGCGCGACGACCTGCTGGATCATCGGGCCGTAGTTCTGGAACCCGTCCTTCATCTCCGGCAGCGGGTTCCTGGCCGCGATCGTCGTGAGGCGGGCGTCGACCGGCAGGCCCAGGGCGACGATGCGCTCCGCGGCCAGATCGGCGTACTTGCTCGCGTGCTTCACGACCTTGTCCAGCAGCTCGTGCACGGCGATGAAGTTCTCGCCGCGGACGTGCCAGTGGGCCTGCTTGCCGTCGATCGCGAGCGCCTGCATCGCGATCACGACGGGGGCGAGGAACTGCTGCGTCCCGTTGATGTCCTCGGCGCTGGCCTGGGTCTGGTCGAGCACCGGCTCTGCCTTGGCCTCGACGTTGGTGGGCGATTCGACGTTGCTCACGTGGCGGTCCTTCCGTTCGTCAGTCGATGATCCTGCCCACAACGTCTGGGGGCGCCCCGTATGCCCGCTGTGCCCGGACGCTCAGGCGGACGGGGCCTCGGCGGCGGGTTCCGGTGCCGCGCGCTTCGCGTACTCCGTCACGGCGTACGAGCCCGCGATGCCCCCGGCGAGCGCGACCAGCCCGCCCGCCACGCCCCAGCGCGACCGGCCGAGCAGGCCGTCGAACGAGATCGGGCCGGGACCCTCGGCCGCGATCGCGACGATCGCCGCCGTGAGCACGGCGTTGAACTCCCAGCCGCCCTTGCTGTTCCAGACGCCGTTCTTCAGGTGCACCTTGCGCACCGCCGTCACCATCGTCGCGATCAGCGCGGCGCCGGCCGCGGGGGTCGCGGCGCCCAGCGCGAGCGCCGCTCCGCCGAACGTCTCCGCCGAGGCGACGGCGATCGCGTTCTGGCGGGCCGGCCGGATGTCGAGGGAGCGCATCATGCCCTCGACGCCGTCGAGGCCGGGGCCTTCGAACGCGCCGACGAGCTTCTGCAGGCCGTGCCCGACGAACAGGCCGCCGACCGTCGCGCGGAGGAGAGTGGTGCCGAACGTCATCGCGGGTGCCTTCCGTCGGGGATCGTCCCCCGACGCTAGGAGCGGGAAGATGGGCGGTCCCTCGGAGCGGGATCAGGAACCCGTCGCGGGGGTCCGCTCCGCGTCGGCGCGGTCCAGCAGGACCGAGCCGTTGACCGCGTCGATCCGCACGTCGTGCCGCACCCCCTCCGGGTCCAGCACGTCGCCCTGCCAGACCACCCGGTCCTCGTAGTCGTCGAGCTCGATCCCGGTCACCCGGCCGCCAGGGACGGCGGCGAGCATCCGCCGCTGCGCCGCATCGAGCGCCACGGACGCGGCGGCCACCTGAGCGCGGTTCGCGGACTCGGCGTTCGCGTCCGTGCTGTCGGCGCTCGGTCCGGCGAGGACGGTGCCGTCGCGCGCCAGGTGCACCTCCTGCACGGTGCCGTCGCTCAGCACGACCCGGACGTCCCACTCCGTGCCGGCGGACTCGTCCTCGACGGAGACGACGGTGCCCTCCCCGACCTCGCGCACGGCGAGCGCGGCGATCGCCGCGACGGAGGGCCCCGGCGTCGCGGTCGGCGTGGGGACCGCGGTGGCGGAGGCGGAGGGGATCGCGGGCAGCGCGACCGGCTGCGTGCAGGCGGCGAGGGCCAGCACCGTGAGCGGGGCGGCCGCGGCCAGCGTCAGGATGCGGGCGGGTCGGCGCATGGTGTCTCCTCGGCGGGGGCTCCACATCGAACCGGTGCTCGCCGAGCGTTCGCTGCACACGCTCCGTGGTCGGAGCCCGAGCTCTGCGGTCCCAGCCGAGGACGGAGGGCCCCGAGCTCCTTCAGCAGGAATCTTCGAGTACGACGGCAGGAAGAAGTCACGACAGCAGGAGGTTCGGGGCCGGTTCTTCCTGCCGAACGTGATCCTTCCTGCTGACGTGCTCGACGGCTCCGACTCCTGCGGGCGGAGCCGGGGCGGGACCGGAGCCGGGAACGACCGAGGTCAGAGCCCGAGGACCGAGGGCGGCGCCACCGGCACCACCCCCTCCGCGAGCCGGAGCAGCGCAGGATCCAGCGCGACGAGCGCGTCCGCCTGCAGCCGCGTGACGGCGAGGTACGTGGCGGGCACCGGGTCGTCGAGCCCGAGTTCGGCGGCGATCCGCCAGGCGGTCCGTAGGGAGACCTTGTCGCCGAGCACCCGCATCGGGGTCCCCGCGATGGCGTGGATCAGCTCGATGCCGTCGCGCTCCTGCCGCTCCCCCGCTGCGACCTGGCGGTAGACGATCCGGAGCGCGTCGGATCGCATCGTCGCCGGCGCGACCAGCTGGGCGCCCTCCTGCGCACCCCTGCCCTGCTCGGCGAGGCGGATGGCGACCAGCGCGTCGATGCCGAATCGGGTCATGCCTGATCGTACGGATCGCGCCCGACACCGCTGCGGAGGGGCGCGACGCCCGATCCATGCGGTGGCAGGATGCCGCGATGGGCGTCATCCTCACGATCCG
Source organism: uncultured Amnibacterium sp. (assembly GCF_964245895.1). GTDB lineage: Bacteria > Actinomycetota > Actinomycetes > Actinomycetales > Microbacteriaceae > Amnibacterium. The sequence continues at coordinate 10,196 of NZ_CAXTOQ010000045.1, read as the reverse complement.
GCACTCGATGGGCCTCATCGGCCCGGACGACGGCGGGCTCGCCTCCGCGCTGCGGAACGTCGGCCAGCTGGAGCGATACGGCGCGATCGTCGCCGAGGACCCGATCGAGCGGATCGGCACGCAGGCGCCGAGCCCGTCCCCCGCCACGCTGCCGGCGGACCTGGACCGCTGACGCGATCGTGACGGCGCGACGATCGGCCGTGGTGCTGGCGCTCGGCCTGCTGGTGGTCATCGCCGGCGTGGTCGTGCTGGTCAGCACCCCGTTCCCGTTCGCGTTCGGATGGACCGCCTACTCGCCGCTCAGCGACGTGACCTACAGCCCCGCGCCGCCCCGCTTCAGCCTGGTGCTGATCGCGGTCCTGCTGGTGGGCGGCGGGTTCCTCAGCGGCATCGCGGCGGGGTCGCTGCGGCGGTCGCGGCGGCGCAGCTGAGGTCGCGCAGCGCAGTCGTGCAGCGGGAGGACGGCCGGCGAGCGTCTGCGCGCGCCGACCGTCCCGCCGCCTGTCCTACTTCGCGCCGGCCTGCGACAGCTCGTAGAGCGCGACCGCGGCCTGGAAGTACTTGTTCTTGCCGAGGTCCGCGACGGTCTTGACGTTGAACGCGGCCTTCAGCGCCTCCGCGTCGGAGGGGCTGACGCCGGCCAGGGCCTCGACCGGTGCGTCGAGGATCTCCTGCAGGGAGGACGACTCGTAGGCCTTGTCGAGCAGGCTGTCGAGGTTGACGGAGACGGGCATGTGGTTCCTTCCGATGGGGTCACGACCGTGACGACCGTCACGATCGACCTGCTGGGTGACGCTCCGCTGAACGCGCTGCCAGCCTGGCACGCGGTCAGGAGCCGTCGAGCGACGCCCGCGCCAGGACGACGGACCAGCGCACCCCGCGGTCGCCCGAGACGTCGAGGAAGAAGGTCTCCGACGCGGCGCCGACGCTCTCCCGCACGAACTGGCGCGGCTCGGCGGCGCAGGTGAACTGCAGGACCGCGCCGCGGAGCGCGACGTACACCGCTCCCCTCCCCTGGCAGACGACGCCGACGTAGACGCCGCTGCTCTTCAGGAGGTTCGGCTCGTGCAGCACGGGCCCGTCGGCGCTGCTGTACACGGCCGCGGCGGTGCCCGGCACCGACGGCACGGGGAGGCGGGTGGTCGCGGTGGTCCGGTACCCCGTCACCGAGCGGGCGATCGCGACCGCCTGGTCGTCGGTCCAGCGCCGCTCCGGCCCGCTGTCGAGCCGCACGCTGATCGTCTGCCGGGCGTTCGGCGTCCACTGCACCGTGCGCTGCGTGCCGGCTCCGCTGCCGGTCCGGTACACGGTCGCCGGGGAGCCTCCGATGTCGGTCTGGCGCACGATCCGGCCGTACGGGCCGGCGGTCCGGACCGACGCGGGCGGCTGCACCAGCAGCGTCAGCCCGGCGCCGTCCTGGACCGACCAGGCCCGGGACACCGCGCGGGTGTCGCCGGAGTAGCCCATGATCGCGGTGCGGAACGGCTTCGGCGGGTTCGGGACGTCCGGGTAGTCGCTGCTCACGAGCAGCCGCGGCGACCTCCCGGACCGCGCGTCGACGAGGCGGCGGTCGCCGAGCGGCGCCCGCAGCCGCACCTCGTACGGACTCGGGGAGTAGGCGATCGCCGCGCACATCGGGTCGGCGCCGCGGGCCTCCTGGTAACCCGCGACCGAGACCCGGACCTCCGAGTCGGTCTCCACCGCCGACAGCCGCAGCACGGGCGGCCCGCACGGCCCGCCTCCCCGGTCCGAGCCGGTCGCGAAGACCGTGAGCACGCGCGAGGACCGCGTCGGGATCGACGCGAGCGACCACGGCTGCAGCCCGTCGTACGGGATCGCGGCGCCGGTGACCTCGACGCTCGGCGGGAAGCTCGCCGCCGGGGTGCCGCCGCCCGAGCACGCGGCGAGCGCGACGAGCAGCACGACCGCCGCGGCGCCTCCGACGACGGCCCGCACGCCGCGTCCTCGCGGAGACCTGCCCACAGCAAGCAGTGTGCGCCGGGACCCGGATCCGCTCAACGGTCGGCGTCGTGCCGTTAGCGTGCCGTGATGCGCAGCGCCCGGCCGGAGCGCGGGCGCGACGGGTGCAGGCTGAGCGGGTTCCCTGGGATCAGGCCCGGCTCCAGACCCCGTCCTCGTCGATGCCCCACTCGTCGCGGATGCGGCGCGCCTCCCGCCACTGCAGGTAGGTGTAGCCGGTGAGGAACGCCTGCGCGACGATGACCATGATCGGCAGGACCCGTCCGGAGACGGTCTCGGACATCAGCGCCAGCACGACGCAGGCGGCGGCGAGCAGGGCATGCCCTCGCCACAGCCAGACGCTGCGTCCCCAGATGCGATCGCGGCTCATGGCGGAATGGTAGCCACGTCACCGGAACACGTGGTCAGCGGACGGCGATCGGCCCGGTCATCGTGGAGCGCGGAGCCTGGCTGATGGTCGACCGGCGCCGCGTCCACGCGGCGAGCGGCACCAGCACGGCGCCGATCGCGAACGCGAATGGGATGACGGCGAGCTGCGGGCCGGCGTCCGGCGCCGCGCCGCCGAGCGCCGCTTCCGGGCCGAGCAGCCAGGCGGCGCCCGCCGGCGCAGCGCTCGTCGCCGCCAGCAGCACGAGTGCGGTCACCCGCGCACGGATGCGCGGAGCGCCCCGCGCCACCAGCACGACCTGCCCCAGCACCGCGACCACGGCGGTCGCCGGTGCGACCAGGTTCGCGGTCGCCAGGAAGTCGGCGCCGCGGGCGGTCGGTCCGCCCTGCAGCGCGGCGAGCGCGTCGTGCGCGAGCGCGACGGAGGTCCCCACGAGCATCGAGCCGACGTACAAGGCTTCCCGGTGGCGGATCAGCCGTCTCCCGAGCAGGCGGTGCACCTCCGGCTGCGCGAGGGTGAGCACGACGGCGATCACCGCGAACGCGCCGGCGAACGGCAGGAAGATCGCGCCCGTCCCGTTCGTCGCGGAGGTCAGCAGCAGGCCGCTCGCGAAGATCGCGCTCGATGCGATGAGCGCGACGCTCAGCACCCGCGCGACGCGCGACAGCCCGGACATGCGGCGACCGTATCCATCCGCGGCATCCCGCGCCTGACCCAGATGGAGGGACGGGCGGCGCGTCACTGAGGCGCTGCGTCCGGCGCCCAGGACAGGGCGGGGCTGGTCGGGGCGGCCGGTCCCCGCTACCGTCGTGCAGCCCTTCCCTCCCGTCCGAGGAGTCCTCATCCGGTCACGCTCCCTCTCGCTCCTCGCCACTGCCGCCTCGGTGGTCGTGCTCGTCGCCGGCCCCGTCCATGCGGCCGACGCGGCACCGAAGACCGTCTCGGCGAGGTCCCTCCTGGCGCAGCTGCGGGTCGCGCAGCCCGACTCCGCGCACCGCTACCAGCGAGCGGAGTTCCACTACGACGACGAGTGGGACGCGGACGGCGACGGCTGCTACACCCGCAAGGAGGTGCTGATCAGGGACGCGATCTCGATCGACCACGTCTCGAGGTCGTGCGCGGTGTACGGCAGGTGGCGCAGCCTCTACGACGGCAGGATCACGAGCAACCCGAACACGCTGGAGGTCGACCACCTCGTGCCGCTCGCGGAGGCGTGGCACGCCGGCGCCTGGAGCTGGTCGAGCCGGAAGAAGATCGCGTTCGGGAACGACCTCGGCTACCGGTGGGAGCTGCAGCCGGTCACGGCCTCCCTGAACCAGGCGAAGGAGGACGACGACCCGGCCGGCTGGATGCCGCCGAAGAACCGCTGCACCTACGTCGCGGCGTGGATCGGCGTGAAGGCGCGCTGGCACCTCACCGTCGACCCGGCGGAGAAGGCCGCACTCGTGCGCTGGCTGGACCGCTGCGGCGACGTGAAGGTGCAGCGGCCGGGCACGCCGGACGTCGCGAAGCTGTCGGCGGGCGGGCCGCTCGAGGACTGAGCGCGGGCATCTTCGCGTGCGGAGAGGATGATGGAAATCGAACCCGCACGACTGCTGCGCGGTAGATCGGGCCCTCCGATCGACCGCGAAGTTCTTCATAGCCTCAGTCCTCCTCTCGCGTGCAGGGTGCGGAAGCGCGAGCAACGGTGAGCGGAGGCTGCGCTGTGGCGTCAACTGCACGAGGCGAATTTCACCGACTCAACCGCTTCCGGGAGTTCCGTCGATGAACGACACCTACCGCTAGAACGAGGCATGTATGGCCGCCACGCCGGGAGGGCGTCGAGCGATCAGTACCTGCCCAGCACAAGGTTGCTTGTGGTCATCAGGAAGCTGCCGGATCTCAGCCCGGCTCAGGTGGTTCGGCTGCAGGACGAGTTGCTTGCCAACGCCGACCAGTTGTTCGGCGCTGCCGCAACTCTCGTGCAAGCCGGCGCTGTGCGGCTTGCACGGTCTCTTGCAATCCTTGGACTCGAGGAGTCGGGCAAGGCGATCGCAGTGCACGAGCGGCGCGCGCAGATGGCGTTCATCGCAGAGGGATCTTCCTTCCGATGCAAGGCGCTCGACGAGTTATGGGCCAGCCACGAGAACAAGTTGGCGGCGGTGTACCAGTTTCTCGTGGAGGAGCGGTACTGGTTCGGCACTGGACCGACGGATCCTGCCGAGACCGAGACGATTCTCGGATCGGTCCAAGCGTGGTCGCGGCGAAACTCGAAAGCCAAGGAACGGGGCTTTTACGTCGAACTCGACAGTCAGGGCGGTGTCATCACGCCGAGGGAGAACCTAGAGGCCGAGGAGGTCGAGAAGGTGCTCGATCGCGTTCATCAGATTGGGTGGCAGCTCCGGATGGGCGAACACATCGAAGGCAAGCGCCAAGACGAGCTTGAGGCGGGTGTCGCGGGAGAGCCAAATGTTGGGGACGATTGGCTTGAGTCAGCCGTGGTGGATCCGGACCTTTGCAGGGAGATGCAACTCGCTGTTCGTCAGGGTGTCCCCGGCGCGCCGCTCCACAACGCTTCGTATCGCTTCAATCCGCCAGGAGCGGACACCAACCCCTTCCGAAACGTGGGATCGCCGGGGTACGAGGCGGAGGACCGTGAGCTAGCGGCGCTGTGGTTCGAGGAGTACGGCGAACCTGAGCAGGGCTGAGGGATCTCGTCACGTTCTTTCGTGAGCATGGATCCCATCTGGGACTTCACCAGCCCTTCTGGCGCTGCGCGCCGCAGGAGGAATGTGACTCCGGCGGAGGTGGCGTGGGACTTCCGAGTCAGGTAGTTGCTCGCAGTTGCGTCGCGTGACCCCAGAGCAGGGCACATGCGCGTGGAGAACTCGTTGCCAGGTGCCAATGGTTCCTACCGTGCTCACATGGCCCAGCAGCAATCGACCCAGGCCCGAGACATTCACCTCGGGCTGGGCTCCGCCGTCGGCTTCATCGCCGTGCTGCTCGTCGGGTTCCTGACCTACTACCGGACCCTCGACATCTCCCAGTTACACGTGTCGGGCGATGCCCTTCAAGCGGCGTGGGTTCTTGCTGCACTCATAGCCGTTGTTGGCCTGGCACTGGACATCGTGCGCGGAGTCCGACAGCGGAAGGCCGCGATTGAGCGGGAACGCGCTTGGCACACGCAGGTGCCCGGCGAGCCGGTGCTGACCTGGCAAGCCGCGGAGTGGATGGCGGCGCGTCACATGCGCGCTTACGGGTTTTCGGATGCCCGTGTGACGCAGGTTGGCGCGGACGGCGGCATCGACGTCATCTCGCAGTGGGGCGCCGCGCAGGTGAAGTTCTATGCGAACCCGATCGGGCGCCCAGACGTGCAGAAACTCCGCGGCGCCGCGCACGGAGCGCAACGTGCGCTCTTTTACGCCCTGAGTGGCTTCACGCCCTCCGCGGTGCAGTTCGCGGACGAGGCGCAGGTCTCGCTCTGGCAGTTCGATCAGCGCGGCATGGTGTGGGCCGTGAATTCTTGGGCCAAGGCGTACAAGAAGCCGGAGCAGGCGACGACCTAGTTGTGCTGCCCAGGCGGCTGGTCAGTCTGCTGATGGGTGGTTTTCGCCGATCGCGGTGCGGGGTCGTTGGTGGTCGTACTAATGGACGCTCGCGGGGAGGGCTGCTCGGCGGCCTGATTCGCTGTTGAAGTGGCGGCGGTAGGCCCAGCCGTCGGCGAAGGTGCGGTGGAACCGTTCGATCTTCCCCTTCGTCTGCGGGCGGAGGGGTCGGGTGAACTTCGGGATGATCTCGAGGTCGCGGCAGGCGACACGCGGGGCGTACGATCGGTACGCGGAACCGTTGTCGGAGAGCACGCGCTACGGTGACCTCGCGTGCGGCGAGTCAGCTCGTCGCGCGTCGGAGGACGCCGATGGCGGTGACTGCTCGTTCCCGTGCATCTCGGCCTAGGCGACGCGGGAGTGGTCGTCGATCACGTGGACGAACGCGGTGCCCAGCGCCACGTCGCCAGCAATGCCGCGCTTGCAGGTCTTCCTCGGGATGACGGACCGATTCCGGTAGCCCTTGGCGCGGCCGACATAGCGCCAGTCGCCGCCGTTGGGGATGTTGCCGAGTTTCTTCACATCGACATGGATCAGCGCGCCCGACGTCTCGTTTCGCCGGATCTCGTCGATGGAGAGAGAAGGGGGTAAGTTGCGCGTCTCGAATCTCAAGCACCTTGAGCGCGAAACTCTCAACGACCGACTGGTCTCTCTTCGCCGAACATCGTGGGGCAAGGGTGGGGCACGATGTCCCGATTGACCTTCGGCCGACACCTATGTCTCGGCGAACCACCTGATGAGGCGCATGTCTTTGCGGAGGGGATGACGGGAATCGAACCCGCACCACCAGTTTGGAAGACAGATATAGCGGTCCCGTGGATATGCGGAACTACCGCGGAACCACGCGGATTCTGCGTCAGCGTGCGTCGCTCTGCGTCGGCGTGTCGCACCCCCTTCTGGCACGGAAGTGGCACGAACTGGCACGAAACCTGGGAGTTCACCTCCCCCCACCCCTCCCGACTTGTTGACCGCCCGGGGCTGGCAACGCTGCTCGTCCTGACGCGCGGCCGGAGGTTGCCGAGTTTCGGGACGGGCGTCCTCCCCCACGCGCGCGGCTCGGCCGATATGGTCTGCGTCTCGTCTGTTCCAAGGAGTCCCGTGCGCGCAGCTCGCTGTTCCTCATTTGTCGTCGTCCCGCTAATCGCCGCCGTGCTTGCCGGGTGCACCGCTTCACCGTCTGACGGCGCAGGCACGACAAAGAGCGTGTCGACTACTGCTGCACCGACCGCAATCCCCACGCCGTCGCCGACACCGACAGACGTGGGCCCCAACTTCGTGCCCGTCCGTGCCGATGACAGCAAGCCGTTTGGCGCGTACTACATCTATTCGCCGAACGAAGAGGATCGGATGAAGTACAGCCGAGACATCATGATCGAAGTCGATAAGGCGGGCACCTACAAACCGGGCGAGTACGTCAACGTTCAAGGCGCGAAGGCGAAGACCTACGCCCGCTACGAGATAATCGTGAAGAACAACACGAAGGTAACGCTCACGCCTTCATCGTTCGAGATCACAGCTCAGGACGGAGATACCGATGCCGGGCGCCTGACCGACAGCAAGACGGCCGACACCCCGTCGAGCCCGATTCGGCCGGGCCGGTCCTTGCGCTGGTTCGTCGTCTTCGGCAACGACGCCGGCTCACCCGCAGTCAGCATCAACCCAACAATTCCAGACGAGTCGGGCACATACGACTTCACCCTCCTCGGAGTCGGAACTTATTCGGACTGACGGCGAACGACCCGCCGCAGCCCTCCGGGAGATGCGAGGGCCGCCGTGCGGGCACCTCCGTGCGGGGACAGAACGCCGCGAGCGCTCGCGGGCGACGCCCGCTCGGGGCCCTCGTCGCGGAGAAACGCCGCCCACGTGAGCATCGGGAATTGTCACCCGTAGCACCGTGGCGACCATGAGCGAGAGCGTGGAGCGGTCGGTCCGGGCGGACGCGGCGGCGCGCGCAGAACAGGCCTGGCTGCTCAGGGTCGGCGGCGCCACATGGGAGGAGATCGCCGAGCAGGTCGGGTTCGCGCATGCGACGAACGCCGCGAGGGCGGCGCAGCGGTACGGGGACCGGCTGCCGCGGCCCGACCTCGAACACGTTCGGCAGGTCCTCCGGGCTCGCGCTGAATGGTTGTGGAGGGCGGCCCAGCAGGACGTGACCGATCAGCGGCCGGGGGCGGTGCGTGCCGCCGCTGCGGTGCTGCAGCGGATCAGCGCGTTCGAGGGCACGGACCGGCCGGTGCAGGTGTCGGTCGGCCCGTCGCCGGAGATGTTCGAGGCGGTCGTCAACTCGATGGTCGCTCACCAGCGGGGCGCTGGCGCCGCGGTCGAGGTGGACGTCGTGGCCGACCTGGAGGAACTGGAGGCGGTCGACTGGGACACCGCGGACGGGGACCCGACTGCGGAGGACTGATCCGCTCCGCAGCCGGGCCGTCGTCACCACAGCGCCGTCAGCGGGTCGACCGGTGCGGCCGCCTCAGCGGCCCGGTACTTCCGCCCGAGCCGGGCCTCCGCGAGTCGACGGCGGATCGGGTCGACGACGAGCCCCGGGTTCGAGACGTGGGCTTCATCGCGGAGCACGTCGAGCGCCTCCCGGCTGAAAACCCACGGCCGCGCTTCCGCGTGCCGGTCGTCCGCCGTGCCGACCTCGACGAACAGCCGCATCCGACCGGCCGTTGACGTGAGCATGCGGGACCAGCGCATCCCGGCCATAGCGGCGAGCGCGACGAGACGGACCTGTGTTTGGTCGAACGGGTCGACCCCGCGGAGCAGGCCCGTACATGCCTCGCAGGTCGCCGACCTACTGCCATCTGCCCACGCCCACCCCCGCAGCCGAGTCCAGCGCGTCGACCTCCCGCAGCCGCAGAGAGCGCACCGACCAGCCCGGCACCGTTTCGGGCGGCGGGCCGCGAGGATGCGGTCGACCTCCGCAGCGAGCGCGGTCCGGTGCGCCGTCGTCACCCAGCCGAACGGCGTACGCCCGCGGTAGTCGGCCGCTTCCGCCGTCAGCGGCACGCCCGACGCGGCGGCGAGCGCCTGCACGTCCGCCTCCGTCAACCCGTCAACGGAGAACCCGCCGACCTGCTCGACCAGCCAGCCGCGCACCGGCTGACAGGCGACGTGCCGACGCGACCAGGGCCGCTCGTCCGCCTCGAACGAGGGCAGGCCGTCGGGTCCCCGCAGCCGCCGCACCTCACCGGGCTGGTACGTCGTCGGCACGTCTGCGGTCCACGCCGCGTCGGGTTCCCCACGCCGTCGGCGGGCACCGCACAACCGGCACGCCTGAACCTCTACCGGGAGCCGCACGACCGCGACGCTCGACCACCTCGGGCCGGTCGGTGTGCGCGCCGGCTGGTCCGCCCAGCTGCCCCGGCTCCAATCGATCATCCCGCCGTTGTCGCTCATCGGTCTTCCTTCCTCGGTTCGGTCGCCTGCTCCACCGTGCAGAGCGGGCAGAGCCGGAGCAGCACGACGACGCTCCCGGCGGGGACCTCCCAGACCCGCGACGGCGGGTCCATCGGGGCGGCGCACACCGAGCACGGCCCCGCCTCCGTCCACGCCGCCGTCGCCCCGGACGCGGCGTGGCACTCCCAGCAGGCGGACGTCCGGTCCCGCGGCGTCGCGAGCTGCGAGCGAGCCTTGTGGGGGCACGGTCCGCGGTACATCGCCCACCAGCCGCGCAGCACCCGCCGGATCTCCGGCCCCATCGCGGACTCCACGATGTCCGGCTCGGCCTCGGTCACGATCCGACCCCCGAACCGCTCCGCTGGGGGCTAACGATCAAGAAACGGGGAGGCACGCCCGTGTCCATCCCACCGGCGCTCCGAGCGTGGCACGGGAAGAGCGCCCGTGCCCTGCCCTGCGCGTCGGCGTGACGGAAACGGGCTCGGAGCCGCACATGCGGCTGTGCCGCCCCAGCACGGGAGCAGGCAGTCCAGGGGCGGGCGCAGCCCGATCGCGCAGCGACGCCGGAGGCGACCTTGACGGCCGGGAACCCGGAGAACACCCTCCCGCGCTGCTCTTCCGACAGCGGAGGAAGGGCTGCCGCCCGGCGAGGGCTGCTCGTGCCGTTCACTGGGTCCGCCCGCGGGCCGTGAACCGGCGTTCGCCGCCCACCGTCACCACGCGGATCACGCCCGCGACGTGCAGCGCGATCGCGCGGTCGATCACCGTCGCCGCCGGGTACCCGACAGCCGCGAGCAGCTCAGCACCGGTCGACGGCCCGAATCGCAGCAGCTCGGAAACGATCT
>NZ_CAXTOQ010000044.1:0-22930 GCF_964245895.1 uncultured Amnibacterium sp. | reverse complement strand
GACGCGCGTGGCCGGCAGGTCCTGGCTCGCGAGGCCGGTCTCGACCGCCGACCACCAGCGGTCGATCTCCGAGCGACTGGCGCGGCCGCTGAAGCTGCGCATCCCGGCGAGCTCCCGCTTGCTGGTGGGCGGGGTGCGGGCCACGGCGACGAGCGACGCGTCGGGGACCAGCCGGCCCGGGGCGGAGTCGATCTCGCGGGCGTAGGCGTCGCGCGCCTGCCACAGCGACCGCGCCACGGCGAGGTTCCTGGCGCCGCGCACGCCGTGCACGCCGGAGAGGCGCCGCCACGGCTCGGCGGCGGCGGGCTTCGCCTCCCTCGTGCGGACGGACTCGAACTCCTGCTCCGCGATGTGGCTCTTGCCCGCCTCGACGAGCAGCGCCTCCTCCGCGTCCCGGACGTCGAGCAGCAGCTCGACGTCGAGCGCCGCGTAGACCAGCCACGGGGTCGGCAGCGGCCGGGTCGACCAGTCGGCCGCGGAGTGCTCCTTCGCGAGGTGCAGCCCCAGCAGCCGCTCGACGACCGCGCCGAGCCCGACGCGCTCGAAGCCCAGCAGCCGGCCGCCGAGCTCCGTGTCGAAGATGCGCTGCGGCTCGAGACCGACCTCGCGCAGGCACGGCAGGTCCTGGCTGGCGGCGTGCAGCACCCACTCCGCGTCCCGCATCGCGGCCGCGAGCGCGGACAGCTCGGGCACCGCGATCGGGTCGAGCAGGATCGTGCCCGAGCCGCGGCGGAACAGCTGGATCAGGTACGCGCGCTGGGAGTAGCGGAAGCCGCTCGCCCGCTCCGCATCGACGGCGATCGGCCCGGTGCCCGCGGCGATGCGCTCGACCGCGCGCAGGTAGGACCCGGTGTCGGCCACGACCTCGACGGGCTCAGCCGGTCTCGCGTCGGGCAGCGGCTGCTCCTCAGCGGCGTCAGTCACGCCCTGCTCGTCGTGCGGACAACACACTCACTCCCTCTGCCGCCGGTGGCAGCCCGGCGAGCATGCACAGCAACTCGCCCCAGCCTTCCACATGCTTGCCGAGGTCCAGATCGGTGGGCGTCCAGGAGGCGCGCAGCTCCACCTTCGCGCCGGTGCCCTGCCCGGCGAGCTCGCCGAAGCCGGAGGACACGATCGTCGTCGCCGTGCCGGACGCGGCGGTGTACCCCGCACCGCGGGTCTCGAGCGCGTCGGTGAGCCACGACCAGGTGACCTCGGCGAGGAACGGGTCCGTGCCGATGTCGGTCTCGAGCGGCGCCTGGGCGAAGCAGACGACGCGGAAGTCGCCGTCCCACGCCTCCTGCCCGTCGGGGTCGTGCAGCAGGATGAAGCGGCCCGTGCCGAGCTCGGAGTCCTCGCCGTGGATCTTCTGCCGCACGTCGCCGGCCAGCGCCAGGGAGAACGGCGCGACCTGGCCGGGCGAGGGGATCTCGTTCACGAGCAGGTCCCTGCGCACGTGCGCACCCGCGATCGACTCTCGCGCCTGCTCGAACGGCGCCGAGGTGGCCTGCGGTCCGGTCGGCACGGCTCCAGCCTACGTCCGGGGCCCGCAGGGGCCCGTCGGCGCGCGGGAGCGACGCCGGTCCCGTCCTCCTCCTACGATTCGCCCAGGGCACCGCCGTGGTGCGGACGGGAGGCGGCATGGCCGGTCGCGCCGATCCGCTCCGCATGCTCGCCGCCGGAGCGCTCGCCGCCGGTGCCGTCGCCGGCGGCGCGATCACCGCCCGCACGGCGCGGCGGATGGCCGCCCCGAAGCCCCCGCGGCCGACCCCCGTGCGGTCGGTCGACCCGGGCGGCCGCACGATCGTGTTCGGCGCGACGCCGGACGCCCTGCTGACGGGCCGCTACAGCTTCTGGTTCGCGGAGGGGCGCGGGCACGCCCGCGTCGGCGCGGTGCTCGACCACCACGGCGATGCCGTGGTCCGCGAGCTGCTGGGCGTCGACACCGGCGACATCGGTGCGGCGCGCGAGGGCCGGTTCAACGGCTGGATGTATCTGACCCCGGACGCGTTCGGGCTGCCGTACCGGTCGGAGCGGGTGCAGACCACCCAGGGCGCGGTCCCGTCCTGGATCCTGCCCGGCGGGGACGGCACCCGCTGGGCGGTGCTGGTGCACGGCCGCTCGTCCGTGCGGCAGGAGGCGCTGCGGGCCGTGCCGCCCCTCCACGCCGCGGGGTGGAGCGTGCTGCTCCCGGCCTACCGGGGGGACGGGGAGGCGCCGCAGGGCGACGGGTCCTCCCGATACGCGGTGCCGGACGGGGAGTGGGTGGACATCGAGTCCGCGATCCTGCACGCGCTCGACGAGGGCGCGACGGAGGTCGTGCTGGTCGGCTGGTCGTCCGGTGCCTCCATCGTGCTGACGACGGCGCACCGGTCGCGGGTGCGATCCGTGATCACCGGGATCGTGCTCGACTCGCCCGTCCTCGACGGCACGAGCTCCCTGCTCGCCCGCGGCGACGGGATGCCGACGCCGGTGAAGCACGGCGCGCTGTCCCTGCTGCGCAGCCGGGTCGGCGGCCTGCTCGGCGGCGACGACCTCGACGTCGATCCCGGCATGACCGCCGACCCGGCGGAGCTCGACGTGCGGGCCCTGGTGCTGCAGAGCGAGGACGACGGCGTCGCGCCCACCGAGGTGACCCACGCCTTCGCGGAGGCGCGCCCGGACCTCGTGCGCCTCGTCCCCTTCGTCGGGGCTCGGCACACCCGGCTCTGGAACCTCGACTCCGCGCGGTGGGAGGGGGCGCTGACGTCGTGGCTCGCGCACGACGAGGCGGCGCTCGACCGGCTCACCGGCGAGGCAGCGTCCACCGTGCGTAGAGCCGGTCCGTCTCGTCGCGCAGCAGGCCGGCGAGCCGCCCCGCCGTCCCCGGCGACCTGAGCACCCCGGCGCCGTCCATCAGCATCGGCGCCGTCGTGAGGTCCAGCTCGTCGACGACGCCCGCCGTCAGCAGCCGGCCCGCGACGTCGGCGCCCCCCTCGCAGACGATGCGGCCGAACCCGCGCTCGCGCAGCGCGTCGACCAGCAGGCGGGGGGAGGCGGCCGGATCCCCGTCGACGGCGACCACCTCCGCGGCGTCGCCCACCCGCCGCTGCACCGCGTGGGCGGTCCCCGGCGGGCAGAGCAGCATCGGCCGCCGGCCGTCCGCCGCGGGCTGCGGCAGCGCCGCCGGGTCGAAGTCCTTGCGCAGCGTCGCGATCGCCAGCTGCGCGGTCCGCGGCATCGCGAGCCGCTCCGCCCTCAGCGTGCCCGCGCCGACGAGCACCACGTCCGCCGAGCGGCGCAGCACGCCGAGCAGGGCGCGGTCGATGCCGCCGGTGAGGCTCTCCGACGTGCCGTCGCCGCCGACCGCCTGCCCGCCGAGCGCCACGACCAGGTTGACCCGCACCCACGCGCCGTCGAGCGCGTAGCGGTCCGCGAGCCAGCCGCGCAGCGCGTCGCCCTCGAGGTCGACGGTCTCCCCGGGCGCGGGGAGGAGGGCGTCGACCCGCATCAGCGCTCCCGCAGCTGCCGCTTGATCCGCGCGAGCATGCCGCTCATCCCGCGCAGGCGCAGCAGCGAGACCGCGTCCGTCAGGCCCAGCGTCTGCGGGAAGTCGTCCGGCACCGCGAGGGCCTCGTCGACGGGCAGTCCCTCGAGCCCGTGCGCCAGCACGGAGGCGAAGCCGCGGGTGGTCGGCGCCTCCGGCGGCGCGGTCGCGTGCACGTGCACCAGGCCGTCGACGACCTCCGCCTTCACGAACACGGGCGCCTGGCACTCCGGGACGCGCTCCAGCAGGTCGGGGTGCTCGCCGAGCCGCTCCGGCAGGGGCGGCAGGTCGTCCGCGTACTCCAGCAGGAGCATCAGGCGCTCGCGCGGCTCGACCGCGAGGAACTCCTCCCGGATCGACTCGAGCGCGGCGGGCGCGGTCACCGGGAGGCGAGCGCGGCGCCGGGCAGCTCGCCGGGCTGGTCGCCCTTCGCGATCGGGACGCGGACGGCGCTGCCCCACTCGGTCCACGAGCCGTCGTAGTTCCGCACCTTGTCGTAGCCGAGCAGGTGGGTGAGCACGAACCAGGTGTGGCTCGACCGCTCGCCGATCCGGCAGTACGCGATGACGTCGTCGCCGGGCGCGAGCCCGGCGCCGTCCTGGTAGATCGCCTCCAGCTCGTCTCGGGACCGGAACGTGCCGTCCTCCGCCGCCGCCTTCGCCCACGGCACGTTCTGGGCGGTGGGGATGTGGCCGGCCCGCAGCGCCGACTCCTCCGGGTACTCCGGCGCGGTCGTGCGCTCGCCCGAGTACTCGAGGGGGCTGCGCACGTCGATCAGCGGCGAGCCGAGGTGCGCCAGCACGTCCTCGCGGAACGCGCGGACGCCGGAGTCGTCGCGCTCGACGACGGGGTAGTCGACGGCCGGCCGCTCGGCGCGTTCGCGGGTGAGGGGGCGGTCCTCCGCGATCCACTTCGCCCGGCCGCCGTCGAGCAGGCGCACGTCCTCGTGCCCGAACAGCGTGAACACCCACAGCGCGTACGCCGCCCACCAGTTGCTCTTGTCCCCGTAGATCACGACGGTCGCGTCGCGGGCGACGCCCAGGCGGCCGAGCAGCTCGGCGAAGCCGGCGCCGTCCACGTAGTCGCGGGTGACCGGGTCGTTGAGATCGGTGTGCCAGTCGACCTTGACCGCGCCTTCGATGTGGCCGGTCTCGTAGAGCAGCACGTCCTCGTCCGACTCGACGACCACCAGGCCGTCGTCGTGGAGGTGCTCCGCCAGCCAGTCGGTGGAGACCAGGCGCTCCGGGTGGGCGTATCCCGCACGCCTCGCGTCGTCCTCAGCGGCCATGGCTCCTCCTCCGGCCCGCTCCGCGAACCCGTGAGGCCCGCCGGATGCGGCGCAGTACGCTTCCACCGCCGTCCAGGCGGCACCGTCCGACGATACGCAGTGAAGGTGGCAGGCCGTGGTGCGAGACCCCTTCTGTGACGCTCCATGGCGTCGGTGACGGTGCATCGGCGGCTCGCGGACGTCGACCCGGTGGTCGACGCGGCCCGCATGGCCTCCTCCCTCGTGCCGCCGCGGCAGTTCGTCGACTCCCGGCTCGAGAACTACCGGCCCGACCCCGAGCACCCGTCGCAGGCGGCGGCGGTGGAGGCGGTCCGCACGTTCGTCGCGGACTGGTCGGCGAAGCCCGGCGGCCTCTTCCGGCGGGGACCTCGGCCGCCCGAGCGCCCCGGCCTGTACCTCGACGGCGGCTTCGGCGTCGGCAAGACCCACCTGCTCGCCGCGCTGTGGCACCTCGCGCCCGGCCGCAAGTACTTCGGCACGTTCATCGAGTACACGGCGCTCGTCGGCGCGCTCGGGTACGCGGAGGCGGTGCGGCTGCTGTCGGGCGCGACGCTCATCGCGATCGACGAGTTCGAGCTGGACGACCCGGGCGACACGATGCTCATGTCGCGGCTGCTCGGCGAGCTGGTCAAGGGCGGCACCCGGATCGGCGCGACCTCCAACACGCCGCCGAACGCGCTGGGGGAGGGGCGGTTCGCCGCCGCGGACTTCCTGCGCGAGATCCAGGCGCTGTCCGACCGCTTCACCACCGTCCGTATCGGCGGGCTCGACTACCGGCGTCGGGACGCGGCGGAGTCGGCGGTCGTCGCCGGCGACGCCGCGGCCCTCGCGCTGCCCGCGACCGCGGACACCACGGTCGACGACTTCGGCGCGCTCGTCGACCACCTCGCCTCCGTGCACCCCGCCCGCTACGTCGGCCTGGTCGACGGGCTGCGGACCGCGGGGCTGCTGGACGTGCGGGCGCTGCCGGGGCAGACGGAGGCGCTGCGGTTCGTCGCCCTCGTCGACCGGCTCTACGACGCGCAGGTGCGGATCGTCGCGGGCGGCGAGCCGCTCGACCGGGTGTTCGGCGACGACATGCTCGCGGGCGGCTACCGCAAGAAGTACCTGCGGGCGACGTCCCGCCTCGTCGCGATGACCCACGCCGGCGCCGCAGCCCGCTGAGACCGGTCACACGGGCCGCGCGAGGGCGCCCGAAACACAGCGTTCACACGGGACCCCGATTCGTAACGCGGGGGAAACACGGGGCGATGGGCGGTGAAACGTCCCTGCTTCACACTCGATCCCGCATTCCTGTGCCGTCCGCACCTCACGCGGCGGTTCCGCAGCGGGCCGGCGCACCGGAAGCCTTCCTCCCAGCACGAACAAGAGAGGTCCCAGGTCTCCATGGCCCCGATCCTTGCAAGCGCCGCAACCGACGCGATCACCACCAACCTCAACTCGCTGTGGCTCATGGTCGCCGCAGCGCTGGTCCTCCTGATGACGCCCGGCGTGGCGTTCTTCTACGGCGGCATGGTCAAGGCCAAGAGCGTCATCAGCATGATGATGATGAGCTTCGGGGCGATCGCCCTCGTCGCGGTCCTCTGGGTGCTGTACGGCTACTCGTTCGCCTTCACGTCGGGCAGCGACTGGATCATCCCGCACGTGATCGGCAACCCCTTCACGAACTTCCTGATGATCCCGCAGCTGACCTCGGTCGACGGCGGACCGGATCTCAACGCCCTCGCCTTCGCCGGGTTCCAGGCCACGTTCGCGATCATCACCGTCGCGCTGATCTCCGGCGCGATCGCGGACCGCGCGAAGTTCGGCTCCTGGATGGTCTTCGCGGGCCTCTGGGTGACGCTCGTCTACTTCCCGGTCGCGAGCTGGGTGTTCAACTTCACGCTCGGCGACGACGGCACCACGACCGACGGCGGCTGGATCGTCCACCTCCTCGGGGTGAACGACTTCGCCGGCGGCACGGCGGTGCACATCAACGCCGGCGCAGCGGGCCTCGCGCTCGCGATCGTGCTCGGTCGTCGCGTCGGCTTCGCGAAGGGCATGGTCAAGCCGCACAACGTGCCGCTGACCCTGCTCGGCGCCTCCCTGCTGTGGTTCGGCTGGTTCGGCTTCAACGCCGGCTCCGAGGCCGCCGTCGACGGGATCGCCGCGCTCGCCTGGATCAACACCCTCGCCGCCCCCGCCGCCGCGACGCTCGGCTGGCTGATCGTCGAGAAGATCAAGGACGGCAAGGCCACCTCGATCGGTGCCGCGTCCGGCGCCGTCTCGGGCCTCGTCGCCATCACCCCCGCCTGCAACATCCTCGCTCCCGGCTGGGGCATGGTCCTCGGGCTGATCACCGGCGCCGTCTGCGCGCTGGCGATCGACCTGAAGTGGCGCCTCGGGTTCGACGACTCGCTCGACGTCGTCGGCATCCACTTCGTCGGCGGCTGGATCGGCACGCTGTTCATCGGCCTGTTCGGCAACGGCCGCGGCCTGTTCTTCGGCTTCGGCCCGGCGTCGCTCGGTCAGCAGTTCCTCGGTGCGCTCGCCGTGTCGATCTTCTCCTTCTTCACCGCGGCTGCCCTCGGCTGGATCATCCAGAGGACCATCGGCTTCCGGGTGACGAGCGAGGACGAGATCGCCGGCGTCGACACCACGGTGCACGGCGAGGAGGGCTACCTGCTCGCCGAGGAGGAGGCGGTCGTCCGCAGCTGACGCCGCCGCGTCCATCTGTGCACCACCCGCCGACGTGTGCAGCCGCCACAGCGGCTGCACACGTCCGCGGTGGCTGCACACGACGACCACGACGAGGGCACCGCTCCGGACCGGAGCGGTGCCCTCGTCGTCCGCGGCTTCCCCGGGGAGGCTGTCGCGCGGCGGTCGAACCCGCCCACCCGCGCGTCGGGGACCGCCCGTCTTGGGCCGGAACAGCCCGCGTGGTCGCGCTTCGACGACGAAGGCCCCGCTCCTCGAGGGAGCGGGGCCTTCTGCGGTGGGCGATGCCGGACTCGAACCGACGACCTCTTCGGTGTGAACGAAGCGCGCTACCAGCTGCGCCAATCGCCCGCGGCGACCATGATGCCACAGCACCGAGGCGGTCCAGCAGGCGGACGTGACCCCGACGGGGCACGGCGACGGGTTCGCAACCGGCCTGAGGATCGGATACAGTCTTGTCCGCCCCGCGAGGGGCGATGCGGATGTGGCGCAGTGGTAGCGCATCACCTTGCCAAGGTGAGGGTCGCGAGTTCGAATCTCGTCATCCGCTCGGTGGGACCCAGGTCCATCCACCTCGGTGGGGTGGCCGAGAGGCGAGGCAACGGCCTGCAAAGCCGTGTACGCGGGTTCGAATCCCGTCCCCACCTCCGACGAGGTCTCGGCCTCGCTCGGGCGATTGGCGCAGCGGTAGCGCGCTTCCCTGACACGGAAGAGGTCACTGGTTCGATCCCAGTATCGCCCACCACCTCGAACCCTCGGCCGGCGCCGGGGGTTCTTCTGCGTCTGCGGCGGGTTGCGCCCGCAACGAGCCGGATCTCTGCCGATCCGGCTGCACGCCGTCTCCGCGCGCCGGAAGAACCGCACGCCACGGATCGTTCACCCTGATGGGGGACGATGTCGACTCGAGAGCCGGCGGAGGGGAGCGATGGCCGAGCGGACGCGGACGGACCTGGCGGTCGCGCTGCCGATCCGCCGCGCGGTGGAGGACGAGGCGGACGAAGGCCTGCTCCTGGCCGAGTACGCGACGCGCATGCGGCTGAAGAACCGGATCATCGTCGACACGGTCTGCGCGGAGGGATCGATCGACGCCGAGGCGTGGGCGGACGAGCTGCGGCTGGCGCTGGGCGGCCTGCGTCTCGAGGCGGAGGGCTCCGCCCGGCGGATGGCGCACGAGGCGGAGGCGGCCAGGCTCTCGGAGGGCAGCGCCCGGCACGAGCACGACTACCGCGTCGTCGACGCGGACAACCTCGACCACCGCAGGCTGGTGTACCGGCTGGTCGCCCGGCGGCTGCTGTCGTGGGAGAACGACCCCGCCCAGGTCGCGACGCTGCTCGACGCCGCCAGGCGGGACGCGCACGAGGAGATCGACGCGGCGCTCACCAGGGCGCTGACCGGCGACCCGGTCGCGCGGGTGGAGGACGAGGCGCACCTCCGGGAGCGCCTGCGCCTGATCGTCGCGGTCGACCTGCCGGCGCTCGAGGCGGCGGTCCGCGGCGACGCCGCGCCGATCGCGATCCCGGCTCCGCGTCGCTGGTGGCGGCGCCTCCCGCGGCGCTGAAGGTGCTCCTGGATCCGGGGATCCGCACCGATCCCCGGATCCAGGACCACCTTCAGGCGGGAGGAGCCACCAGCGCGTCCCTGCGGCCCGAGCGGGCGAGCGCCTCCGCGACGAAGCCGTCCGCCTTCCGCGCCTCGATCCAGTCCACGAGGAACGCGAGCGTCGCGGGATCGTGCCCCCGGCGCACCGCGACCGCCTGCCGGATCTGCATGAACGCCGGCTCCAGGATCCGCCAGCCCGCGCCGCCGGCCCACTCCGTCAGCGGCACCCGGATCCCCGCGGCGACCTCGAGGCCCTGCTGCGCGGCGACCGTCGCCCCCTCCTGGCCGCGCACGAGCGTCGCCGCCTCGACCGCGCGCGTCAGGTGGAGGTCGTACGCGGATCCGTCCTTCACCCCGATCCGCGCCTCCGGCCGGTCCACCTCGGCGGCGTCCGCGATCCGGGACGACGTCGGCACGGCGTAGACGTCCTCGATCACCGCGTACGGCGACGTGAAGGCGACGTCGGCCTCGCGCACCGGGTCGATCGCGAGGAAGCCGATCTCCGCGTCGCCGTCGCGCAGCGCGGCGAAGGAGTCCTTCGCGGCCTCGAAGCAGCGCGTCTCGAGGCGGACGCCGAGCCGTTCGGCGAGGTCGCGCGCGAGGTCCACCGTGACGCCGCTCGGCGCCTCCGCCGTCCCCTGCGCGAGCACCGGGTTGCCGAGGTCGATGGCGGCGCGGAGCACGCCGCGGGGAGCGAGATCGTCGGTGACCCACATGCGCCCGAGGGGAGGGGGGCCGCCCACGCCTAGGCTTGACGCCCACGTCGATCCCGAGGAGGCACGCCGAAGTGAGCGTCACCGAACCCCCCGCAGCCCAGCCCGGCGAAGGGCCTGCGGCGACGACGGGACGGACGCTCTTCGGCACCGACCGCGAGGTGGTCGCGGTCCGCGTCGACGGCGCGCTGTGGGACCTCGACCGGCCGCTGCCCGCGGGGGTCGACGTCGCGCCGGTCGCGATCGGGTCGCCCGACGGCCTGGCCATCCTGCGGCACTCCTCCGCGCACGTGCTCGCGCAGGCGGTGCAGCGCATCGACCCGCGGGCGCGGCTCGGCATCGGCCCGCCGGTCGCGGACGGCTTCTACTACGACTTCGACGTCGAGAAGCCGTTCACCCCGGAGGACCTGAAGGCGCTCACCAAGGAGATGGAGCGCATCCAGCGGGCCGGCCAGCGCTTCGAGCGCCGCGTCGTCAGCGAGGCGGAGGCGCGCGCGCTGTTCGCGGACGAGCCGTACAAGCTCGAGCTGATCGGGCTGAAGGGCGGTGCGACCGAGGAGGCCGCCGTCGAGGTCGGCGCCGGGGAGCTGACCGTCTACGCCAACGTCGATCGGCAGACCGGCGAGGTCGTCTGGCAGGACCTCTGCCGCGGCCCGCACGTGCCGAACACCGGCGTGATCAGGAACGGCTGGGCGCTCACCCGGGTCGCCGCCGCGTACTGGCGCGGCTCGGAGAAGAACCCGCAGCTGCAGCGGATCTACGGCACCGCCTGGCCGTCGAAGGACGAGCTGCGCGAGTACCAGCACCGCGTGGAGGAGGCCGCGAAGCGCGACCACCGCAAGCTCGGCGCCGAGCTGGACCTGTTCAGCTTCCCCGACGAGATCGGGTCGGGCCTCGCGGTCTTCCACCCGAAGGGCGGCGTGATCCGGCGCGAGATGGAGGACTACTCGCGGCAGCGGCACGAGGCCGGCGGGTACTCCTTCGTCTGGTCGCCGCACATCACGAAGGAGCACCTGTTCCAGACCTCTGGCCACCTCCAGTGGTTCGCGGACGGCATGTTCCCGCCGATGCACCTCGACGAGGAGGTCGACGCGGAGGGGAACGTCACCCGGCAGGGCCAGGACTACTACCTGAAGCCCATGAACTGCCCGATGCACAACCTGATCTTCCGGTCGCGCGGCCGCAGCTACCGCGAGCTGCCGCTGCGGCTCTTCGAGTTCGGCTCGGTGTACCGGTACGAGAAGTCGGGCACCCTCGCCGGCCTCACGCGCGTGCGCGGCATGACGCAGGACGACGCGCACCTGTACGTCGCGCGCGACCAGGTGAAGGCGGAGCTGACCCGCACGCTGAACTTCGTGTTCGACCTGCTGCGCGACTACGGCCTCGACGACTTCTACCTCGAGCTCTCCACCCGGGACGACAGCCCGAAGTTCGCCGGCAACGACGCGATCTGGGAGGAGGCGACCGCGACGCTCGCCGAGGTCGCCGCCGAGACCGGCCTGGAGCTCGTGCCGGACCCGGGCGGCGCCGCCTTCTACGGCCCGAAGATCAGCGTGCAGGCGCGCGACGCGATCGGCCGCACCTGGCAGCTGTCCACGGTCCAGCTCGACTTCGACCAGCCGAACCGCTTCGACCTCGAGTACACCGCGGCGGACGGCACGAAGCAGCGGCCGGTGATGATCCACCGCGCGCTGTTCGGCTCCGTCGAGCGGTTCTTCGCGATCCTGCTCGAGCACTACGCGGGCGCGTTCCCGGTCTGGCTGTCGCCCGTGCAGGTCGTCGGGATCCCGGTCGCCGACGCCTACGCGGACCACCTCGCCGGCGTGCTCGACCGGCTGCGGGCGGAGGGGGTCCGCGTCGAGCTGGACGCCTCCGACGACCGGATGCAGAAGAAGATCCGGAACCACACGCTGGAGCACGTGCCGTTCCTGCTCATCGCGGGGGAGCAGGACCGCGACGCCGGCGCGGTCAGCTTCCGGTTCCGGGACGGCACGACCCGCAACGGTGTGCCCGTCGACGAGGCGGTCGCGCTGATCACGGCCACCATCCGGGGGCGCCTGCAGGTGTCCACGGCGGACGACCTCGAGCCGGCGGGCGGCGCCGGTGCCGCGGCGGCGGGCGCGGTGTGACCGACGCGGCGGAGTCGCTCGTCCCCACGGTCACGGCCGCCACGTCGCTTCGCGACGCGTCGGAACCGGCCGCGGGGGCCGCAGGGGCGGTCGGGATCCCGGACGCGTACCAGCGCCTGTGGGTCCCGCACCGCATGGCCTACATCGCGTCGAACCACACCGGTCCGACGGCGGGCGGGGCGCCGGACGGGTCGTGCCCGTTCTGCGACGCCCCGAGCCGCACCGACGAGGAGGCCCTGATCGTGCACCGGGGCGAGCACGCCTACGTGCTGCTCAACCTGTTCCCGTACAACTCCGGCCACCTGCTCGTCTGCCCCTACCGCCACGTCGCGCTGTACGACGAGGCGACGCCGGCGGAGGCGGCCGAGATCGCCGCGCTCACGCAGACCGCGATGCGGGTGCTCCGGCAGGACGCCCGCTGCGACGGCTTCAACATCGGCATGAACCAGGGCGCGATCGCGGGCGCCGGCGTCGCCGCCCACCTCCACCAGCACGTCGTGCCCCGCTGGGCGGCGGACGCCAACTTCTTCCCGATCATCGGCGCGACGAAGGCGCTGCCGGTCCTGCTCGGAGACACCTGGCGCTCGCTGCAGGCCGCCTGGCCCGCCTGAGGGACGCCCGCGACCTCGTCCGGTCCGCAGGTCGTGGTTCCTCGTGCAGGACCGGCGGCCCCGATCCGTCCTGCACCAGGCCCGCGGACCTGCAGACGGCGCGCGCGGAGGGGGCCGACGCCCGGTCCGCAGCGGGTCCGCGGCAGCCGCGCTCGGCGATACCCTTGACGCTCGACTTCGACCCCTGATCAGGAACCTCGAGATGACCGACACCCTCAGCCCCACCACCGCCTCCGAGCAGCCCGGGACCGGCACGGCGCGCGTCAAGCGCGGGCTCGCCGAGATGCTGAAGGGCGGCGTCATCATGGACGTCGTCACGGCCGACCAGGCGCGGCTGGCCGAGGCCGCCGGCGCGACCGCGGTCATGGCGCTCGAGCGCGTACCCGCGGACATCCGCGCGCAGGGCGGCGTCGCCAGGATGAGCGACCCGGACCTGATCGCCGGCATCGTCGACGCGGTCTCGATCCCGGTCATGGCCAAGGCGCGCATCGGGCACTTCGTCGAGGCGCAGGTGCTGCAGCACCTCGGCGTCGACTACATCGACGAGTCCGAGGTGCTCTCGCCCGCGGACTACGTCAACCACATCGACAAGTGGCCGTTCACCGTGCCGTTCGTGTGCGGTGCGACGAACCTGGGGGAGGCGCTGCGCCGCATCACCGAGGGCGCGGCGATGATCCGCTCGAAGGGCGAGGCCGGCACCGGCGACGTCTCCGAGGCGACGAAGCACATCCGCACGATCAAGGGGCAGATCGCTGCGCTGAAGGCCAAGACGCCCGACGAGCTGTACGTGGCCGCCAAGGACCTGCAGGCGCCGTACGAGCTGGTCGCCGAGGTCGCGCGGCTCGGGAGGCTGCCCGTCGTGCTGTTCACCGCGGGCGGCGTGGCCACGCCGGCCGACGCGGCGATGATGATGCAGCTGGGCGCGGACGGCGTCTTCGTCGGCTCCGGCATCTTCAAGGCCGGGAACCCCGAGGCGCGCGCGAAGGCCATCGTCAAGGCGACGACGTTCTACGACGACCCGGAGGAGATCGCGAACGCGTCCCGCGGGCTCGGCGAGGCGATGGTCGGCATCAACGTGGCCGACGTCCCCGCGCCGCATCGGCTCGCCGAACGCGGGTGGTGACGGGCCGCCGCGTCGGCGTCCTCGCCCTGCAGGGCGACTTCCGCGAGCACCTCGGGGTGCTCGCGGGCCTCGGCGTCGACGCCGTGCCGGTGCGGCGCGCCCGCGAGCTGGACGACGTCGCCGGACTCGTGATCCCCGGGGGCGAGTCCACGGTGATGGACAAGCTGTCGCGGGCGTTCGGCCTCCGCGACCCCCTCCGGCAGCGGATCGCGGCGGGGATGCCCGTGTACGGCACGTGCGCCGGCCTGATCATGCTCGCCGACCGGGTGCTGGACGCGCTGCCCGACCAGCAGACGCTCGGCGGCCTCGACGTCACCGTGCGCCGGAACGCGTTCGGCAACCAGCTCGACTCCTTCGAGACCGACCTCGCCGTAGTGGGCTTCGACGGGCCGCCGGTGCACGCTGCGTTCATCCGCGCGCCGATCGTCGAGCAGCTGGGCCCGGCGGCGGAGGCGATCGCGACGGTCGACGGCGGCCGCGTCGTCGCCGTGCAGCAGGGGAACCTGCTCGGCACCAGCTTCCACCCGGAGATCACCGGCGAGACCCGCTTCCACGAGCGCTTCCTGTCGCGGCTCTGAGCCCCTCCCGGCGAGCACTTCAGCAGGAGGAATCGCGTCCGGCAGGAAGAATCCGCGGAGTTCTTCCTGCTGAAGGCCACAATTCCTGCTGTCGTGCTCGGTTCTTCCTGCTGTCGTGCTCGGGTGCCGGCGGGGCTCCCGGCGTTCTGTCCTGCACGCGTGCTCGACTGGCCGGATGCGGCTGTACTCGGACTTCGGCGGGCGACGGGCTTCCCAGGTGCTCGGCGACCTCGCCGCGATCGCGACCGTCGTCGTCGGCGTCGTCGTCGCGGTCGCGCTGCACGATGCGATCGCGGCCTTCAAGGGCATCGGGGCGGACGTCACCCGGTCGGGGAAGGACTTCTCGTCGACGATGTCCGACATCGGCAGCAGGCTGAGCGGGG
The DNA here is from genome assembly GCF_964245895.1 of uncultured Amnibacterium sp. Classification (GTDB taxonomy): domain Bacteria; phylum Actinomycetota; class Actinomycetes; order Actinomycetales; family Microbacteriaceae; genus Amnibacterium. The sequence continues at coordinate 8,301 of NZ_CAXTOQ010000044.1, read as the reverse complement.
TGCCGCTGATCGGCGGCGGCATCAGCGCCCCGTTCTCCTCGGCCAGCGACGCCGGCGGCACGCTCGCCGCGGCCGGGACCAGCTGGCAGGCCGGTGTCGACCATCTCGCGACCCTCGTCGGCTGGACCGTCGCGCTGCTCGTGGTCCTCGTCGTGCTCGTCGGCTGGGTGCGGCCCCGGCTCGTCGGCGCCGTCCGCCGCGCGGCGGTCGCCCGGCTCGCGACGGCCTCCGCGTCGCTCGACCTGCTCGCGCTGCGCGCGCTCGCGACCCGCTCCGCGACGGTCGTCACGGGGATCGACGAGGACGTCGTCGCCGCGTGGCGCCGCGGCGACCCGGCGGTGATCCGGCGGCTGGCCGCGTTGGAGCTGAAGGCCTCGGGCGTGCGCCTGCCGGACCCCCGGTAGCATCGACGCGGCATTTCGGCAGGAGGCGCACGTGTCCGGACACTCCAAGTGGGCAACCACCAAGCACCAGAAGGCGATCAAGGACCAGCGGCGGGCGAAGTCGTTCGCGAAGCTGATCAAGAACATCGAGGTCGCCGCGAAAATGGGTGGCGCCGATCTCTCCGGCAACCCGACGCTGGTCGACGCCGTGCAGAAGGCGAAGAAGACCTCGGTCCCGAACGAGAACATCGACCGCGCCATCAAGCGCGGCGCGGGCCTCACGGGCGAGACGATCAACTACGACACGATCATGTACGAGGGCTACGGACCCGCCGGCGTCGCGCTGCTGATCGAGTGCCTCACCGACAACCGCAACCGGGCGGCCGCCGAGGTCCGCACGCTCATGACGCGCAACGGCGGGCAGATGGGCGACCCGGGCAGCGTCGCCTACAACTTCACCCGCAAGGGCGTGATCCGCGTCGCGAAGGCCGACGGCCTCTCCGAGGACGACGTGCTGGTCGCCGTGCTCGACTCGGGCGTCGAGGACGTCGCGGACCACGGCGAGGAGTTCGAGGTCATCACGGAGGCGAGCGACCTCGTCGCGGCGCGGACCGCGCTGCAGGGCGCCGGCATCGACTACGAGTCCGCCGACGCGGAGTTCGTGCCGGGCGTGAGCATCGAGATCGACGACGTCGACGTGGCGAAGCGGATCCTGCGGCTCGTCGACGCGCTCGAGGAGAGCGACGACGTGCAGAACGTCTTCGCCAACTTCGCGTTCTCGGACACGGTCTCCGCCGCGCTCGACGACGAGGACTAGCACCCGGTGCGGGTGCTCGGCGTCGACCCCGGGCTGACGCGCTGCGGCGTGGGCGTCGTCGACGTCGCCCCGAACCGCACCGCGCGGCTCGTGCACGTGGAGGTGCTGCGCTCGCCGGCCGACCAGGCGCTCGAGCTGCGCCTGCTGAGCATCGGCCGCGGGCTCATCCGCCTGCTCGACGAGTACCGCCCGGACGCGTTCGCGATCGAGCAGGTGTTCGCGCAGCAGAACGTGCCGAGCGTGATGGGCGTCGCGCAGATCAGCGGCATCGCGCTGCACCAGGCCGCCGAGCGCGGCCTGCCCGTCGGGCTGCACACCCCGAGCGAGGTGAAGGCCGCGGTGACCGGGTACGGCAACGCCGACAAGCGGCAGGTCACGACGATGGTCACCAGGCTGCTCGGGCTGACCGAGGCGCCGAAGCCGGCGGACGCGGCGGACGCCATCGCGATCGCGGTCTGCCACGCGTGGCGGCAGGGGCCGGCCCGCGCGGCCGGGAGCGGCCCCGCCACGCCCGCGCAGCGGGCGTGGGCGCAGGCGGAGGCGGCGGCGAAGCGCCGCTGACCGCGCCCGGTCACGACGGCCCGGCCCGCAGGCGCGCGTCCGCCTCCCCGGCGCGCAGCCCCCCTCCTCCGGACGCAGAATGGAGGGGCGGGCGCGCGCGGGGCGCGGCCGCAGGAAGCCACCGCCATGCCGTCGTATCGCGTCGTCCTCACCGTCGGCCGGGTGCATCCCGGCGGGAACGCGCAGGCGGTGCTGCCAGCAGCGGCCACCGCGGTGGGCGAGCTGACGACGGTGGAGGCGAAGTCCGTCGGCGTCCGGCAGGGGCGCGCCGAGGCGACCGTCCGCTTCGAGGCCGTCGACGACGAGATCGCGAAGCAGATCGCGCCCGCCGCCGCGCAGGGCGCCGGGACGCACGCGGAGATCCTCGGCATCGCGCTGCGCCGCCAGGCCGGCACCCGGTGGCCGCTGATCTGAGCCCTCTGGCTCTCGATCGAACCCGTGTTCGATGCGATCAGCGGGTCGGGCGGGCGGTGTCGGCCGGGGCGCCTACCGTTGAGCGCATGATCGCCTCGCTGCGTGGGACCGTGCTGGAGGCGCTCGGGACGACCCTCGTGATCGACGTGCAGGGAGTCGGCTACGCGGTCACCGTCACGCCGGACCACGCGCTGTCGGTGCGCGTCGGCGAGGAGGTGCTCGTCCGCACGGCGATGATCGTGCGGGAGGACGACATGTCCCTCTTCGGCTTCCCCGACCGGGACCGGCTGGCGGTCTTCGACCTGCTGCGCGGCGTCACCGGCGTCGGCCCGAAGTCCGCGATGGGCGTGCTCGCGACGCTCGCGCCGGAGCAGATCGCGCAGGCGGTCGCGAACGAGGACGACGCCGTGTTCCGGAAGGTGTCCGGCATCGGCCCGAAGACCGCGAAGCTGATCGTCCTCTCGCTGACCGGCAAGCTGATCGCCGTCCCGTCGACCGCGTCGGTCCGCGCGCGACCCGTGCGAGGCGCCGACGTGCTCGTCGCGCTGGTCGGCCTCGGCTACCAGGAGCGGGCCGCGCAGTCGGCGCTCGACGACGTGCTCGCCGCGCAGCCGGACGAGGCGCAGACCTCCGTGCTCCTCCGCGCCGCCCTCGGCCGGCTCGGGCCGCAGGCCGTGCGATGAGCGACATCGATCCGGTGCCGCACTCCGAGGCGGAGATCGCGTTCGAAGGAGCCCTGCGGCCCAGGACCCTCGCCGAGTTCGTCGGGCAGGCGAACGCGCGCAAGCAGCTCGAGGTGATGCTGAAGGCCGCGGCGATGCAGAACCGGGCGCCCGACCACATCCTGATGAGCGGCCCGCCCGGGCTCGGCAAGACGACCCTGGCGATGATCGTCGCGGAGGAGTCCAACCGGCCGCTGCGCATGTCCAGCGGCCCGGCCATCCAGCACGCGGGCGATCTCGCGGCCGTGCTGTCGTCGCTGACGCCGGGCGAGGTGCTGTTCATCGACGAGATCCACCGCATGGCGCGCAGCGCGGAGGAGATGCTCTACCTCGCGATGGAGGACTTCCGCATCGACATCATGGTCGGCAAGGGGGCCGGAGCCACCTCCATCCCGCTCGACCTCGCGCCGTTCACCCTGGTCGGCGCGACGACGCGCTCCGGCCTGCTGCCCAAGCCGCTCTACGACCGCTTCGGCTTCCTCGTGCACCTCGAGTTCTACTCGACGGCCGAGCTGGAGCAGGTGCTGCTGCGGGCCGCGACGCTGCTGAACCTCACGGTGCAGCCGCCGGCGCTCGGCGAGATCGCCGTGCGCAGCCGCGGCACGCCCCGCATCGCGAACCGCCTGCTCCGCCGCGTCCGCGACTGGACGCTCGTGCACGGCGGCGACGCCGACCACGCGGCGGTGCAGGCCGCGCTGGACCTCTACGAGGTCGATGGGAGCGGCCTCGACCGGCTGGACCGCTCCGTGCTCGACGCGATCATCGAGCGCTTCGACGGCGGCCCGGTCGGCCTGAGCACCCTCGCTGCGAGCGTGGGGGAGGAGCAGGACACGATCGCCGAGGTCGTCGAGCCGTTCCTCGTCCGCATGGGCCTGCTGTCCAGGACGCCCCGCGGCCGGGTCGCCACCGCGGCCGCCTGGCGGCGATCGGGTCGCACGCCGCGCGTGCCCGGAGCGCAGGCGCTGTTCGACGAGCCGGTATGATGCCGGGCTGAACCCGGGCGGAGAACGACCCGCCGCGACGTCGTGCCGCACCGGCACGAGAGCGGCACCACGCCCCCGGCACGAGCGCTCCGCTCGCCGCCACCCGAAAGGCCTCCCATGGACGCGAACACCGCCCAGCTGCTCTTCTTCGGCGTCATCATCGTCGTGATCGTCGGCCTGATGTTCCGCAACGGGCGCAAGCGCTCGCGCGACGCGGCGACGATGACGAGCGGCCTCAGGCCGGGCGCCGAGATCATGACCGCCTCCGGCATCTTCGGAACGATCACCGCGATCGACGAAGCGGAGAACCGGATCACCCTGCGCACCGGCCCGACCTCCGAGATCACCGTGCACCGGCAGGCCGTCGGCCGGATCGTGACGCCGGTCGCGGACGACGGGACCGAGCTGAACGGCTCGCCGGTCGTGCTGGACGACGCGGCGGCCGACCCGCAGTTCGGCGAGCGCGCGGACGGGGTCGACGACGGCACGGCTCGACCCACCGGCGGCTCCGCCTCGAAGGCCGCGGGCGAGTAGCCCGTACCATGGCCCGGCCCGCTTCACGACGGAGGGGCCGGGGCGCCGTCGGCGCCTGACCCACCCGATCGACCCGAAAGGCCTCCGTGCCGAGTACCGTGCCTCCGCAGCGCCGCGCCCGGCGGTCGCTGCTCGGCCTCGTCGTCGTGATCCTGGTCGGCGTCGCGCTGAACCTCGTCGGGGTGCTGGTCGCACCGGGTAGCACGTTCGCCGAGAAGTCCGACGCGCTGCTGCCGAAGCTCGGCCTGGACCTCGAGGGCGGGACGCAGATCATCCTGCGGGCGCAGACGGCGGACAACCGCGCGCCGACGGCGGACCAGCTCGCGCAGTCGGTGACGATCATCCGGCAGCGCGCGGCCGCCGGCGGCAGCCCGGACGCGCAGATCTCCACGCAGGGCGGCCAGTTCATCAACGTCTCGCTGCCCGGCGTGCCGTCGCAGGCGACCATCAACAGCGTGCGGGAGAGCGCGCGGATGGACTTCCGCCCGGTGCTCGTCGCCTCCGCGGCGTCGGCGTCGTCCGCTGGCGCGACCGACGCGCCGTACACCCCGCCGGCATCGCTCGGGAACACGCCGACGGCCTCCCCGACGGACGGCAGCGACCTGGCCCAGGTGACGCCGTACCTGCAGGACCTGTACACGAACTACGACTGCGGCGCGAAGAACGACCCGGGCAAGGCGCCGGCGGGCGAGCCGCTCGTCACGTGCTCGGACGACGGGTCGGCGAAGTACCTGCTCGGCCCCGTGGAGGTGCCGGGCACCGACATCTCCGGTGCGACCGCGGGGCTCGCGACGACCAGCCAGGGCGCGACCACCGGCGAGTGGGTCGTGAACCTGACGTTCAACGGCAAGGGCACCACCGAGTTCGCCACGATCTCGCAGCGGCTCGTGAACCTGACCGGGTCGCAGAACCAGTTCGCGATCGTGCTGGACGGGCGGGTGATCTCCGCGCCGACGATGAACTCGGCGATCACGAACGGCAAGGCGCAGATCTCCGGCTCCTTCACGGAGCAGAGCTCGAAGCAGCTCGCCGACCAGCTGAAGTTCGGTGCCCTGCCGATCAACTTCTCCGTGCAGAGCCAGAACACGATCTCCGCGACCCTCGGCTCGTCGCAGCTGACCGCCGGCCTGCTCGCGGGCCTGATCGGTCTGATCCTGATCTTCGCCTACGCGCTGGTGCAGTACCGGCTGCTCGGCTTCGTGATCTTCGCGAGCCTCGGCGTCTCCGCCGTGCTCACCTTCATCGTGCTGGACTTCCTGTCCTGGCGGGAGGGGTACCGCCTCTCGCTCGCGGGCGTGACCGGCATCATCGTCTCCATCGGCATCACCGCCGACTCCTTCATCGTGTACTTCGAGCGCATCCGCGACGAGCTGCGCGAGGGCCGCAGCCTCGAGGGCGCGGTCGAGACGGGGTGGCGGCGAGCCCGGCGCACCGTGCTCGCCTCCGACGCGGTCAACCTGCTGGCCGCCGGCGTGCTGTTCGTGCTCGCGGTCGGCGACGTGCAGGGCTTCGCCCTGACCCTCGGGCTGTCGACCGTGATCGACGTCGTGGTCGTGATGCTGTTCAGCCATCCGATCCTGCAGCTGCTGGCGAGACGGCCGTTCTTCGCGGACGGGCACCGCTTCTCCGGCCTCGACCCCAGGGCGCTCGGCGCCGTGTACCGGGGTCGCGGCCAGTTCCGGGCGCCGGCCGTCGCGGCCAGGTCCGCCGGGGAGGCGCAGCGGCGCCAGACCATCGCGGAGCGCAAGGCGGCCGAGCAGGGCACGAAGGGACGCGACTGATGGCCGGAGGGCTCACGCAGCTCGGCAACGACCTCTACACGGGGAAGCGGTCGATCGACTTCATCAAGCGCCGCCGCGTCTGGTACCTGGTGTCGCTCGCGGCGGTCGTGGTGTCCCTGGTGGTGCCCCTGCTGGTGCTGCCCGCGTTCGACCGCGGGTTCCACTTCGGCATCGAGTTCACCGGCGGATCCCAGTTCACGGTCTCGGGTTCGGCGAAGTCGGGGGACCAGCAGCTGGCCAGGCAGGCGGTGCAGTCGGTCACCGGCACCGACGTCGAACCGCTGATCGCGACCGTCGGCACCGACGGCATCCGGGTGCAGACGACCCAGCTGGACGGCGAGGGCTCGACGACGAACACCGACCGGGTGGCTACGGCCCTCGGCAAGGCGTACGACGTGCCGGTGCCCGGGAACGACCAGCGCGGGGTGTCCTACTCGTTCATCGGTCCCACCTGGGGCGCCGACATCTCCGGCGGCGCGATCCGCGGCCTCGTGATCTTCCTGGTGCTCGTGGCGATCGTGATGGCCGTGTACTTCCGCACCTGGAAGATGTCCGTCGCCGGCATCGTCTCCCTGATCCACGACCTGATCATCACGGCCGGCGTGTACGGCATCGTGGGCTTCGAGATCACGCCGGCCGCCGTGATCGGGTTCCTCACGATCCTCGGCTACTCCCTGTACGACACCGTCGTGGTGTTCGACAAGATCCGCGAGAACACCTCGCAGCTGGGGGAGCGCAGCACCCGCACGTTCGCCGAGACGGTCAACCTCGCGGTCAACCAGACGCTGGTGCGCTCGATCAACACCTCCGTCGTCGGGCTGCTGCCGATCGCGTCGATCCTGTTCATCGGGACGACGCTGCTCGGCGCCGGCACGCTGCGGGACATCTCGCTCGCGCTGTTCATCGGCATCATCGTGGGCACCTACTCGACCATCTTCGTGGCCGCGCCCCTCTACACCGACCTCCGCAGCACGGAGCCGGCGATCAAGGAGCAGGCGCGCCGCGTCCTCGGCGCGCGCCGGACCCAGGCCCTCGAGGGGACCGGCGCCTGATCCGGTGCGGGAAGTCCCGGTCCCTGCCGGCTGTTAGCGTTCGTGGAACGGGAGGTGGGTGTGACCGAGACCCGGGATACGGCACCGACCGCCGCGTCGCTGCGCCGCAGGGTGCCGAGGCTGTTCTCCCGCGCGCAGCCCGTCGACGCCGTCGACGTGCTGATCCGCACGGTCAAGGGGCATCACCCGAAGGCGGACACCGCCGTAGTCGAGCGCGCGTACGCGACCGCCGAGCAGGCGCACCGCGGTCAGCAGCGCAAGAGCGGCGAGCCGTACATCACGCACCCGGTCGCCGTCTCGCAGATCCTCGCGGAGCTCGGCATCGGACCGCGCGGCATCGCGGCCGCGCTCCTCCACGACACCGTCGAGGACACCCCGTACACGCTCGACGAGCTGCGCGCGGACTTCGGCGACGAGGTCGCGCTGCTGGTCGACGGCGTCACGAAGCTGGACAAGCTGAAGTACGGCGACTCCGCGCAGGCGGAGACCGTGCGGAAGATGGTCATCGCGATGTCGAAGGACCTGCGGGTCCTGATCATCAAGCTCGCCGACCGCCTGCACAACGCCCGGACCTGGGGCTTCGTGCCCGCGGCGAGCGCGCAGCGCAAGGCGAAGGAGACCCTCGAGATCTACGCGCCGCTCGCGCACCGGCTCGGCATCCAGGCGATCAAGCTGGAGCTCGAGGACCTGTCGTTCGCGGTGCTGTACCCGAAGCTGTACCTCGAGATCGAGTCGCTGGTCCGCAGGCGCACGCCCCTGCGCGAGGAGTTCGTCGCGAAGGTGTCCGAGCAGGTCACCGAGGACCTGAAGGCCGCGCGCATCAAGGGCAGGGTCGCCGGCAGGCCGAAGCAGTACTACTCGATCTACCAGAAGATGATCGTGCGCGGTCGCGAGTTCGACGAGATCTACGACCTCACCGGCATCCGCGTGCTGGTCGACTCGGTGCGGGACTGCTACGCCGTGCTCGGCTCGATCCACGCGCGGTGGACGCCGGTGCCCGGGCGGTTCAAGGACTACATCGCGATGCCGAAGTTCAACCTCTACCAGTCGCTGC
>NZ_CAXTOQ010000043.1:0-23209 GCF_964245895.1 uncultured Amnibacterium sp. | reverse complement strand
GCACAGCCGGAGTCTTCGAGTCGCTGGTGCGCGCGGTCGGCTCGGGAGGCAAGGGGTTGGACGACCTCACCCGGGTGATCCACCGCCTTCGGGACGCCGGCACCGACGTCTTCCCGGAGGGGTTCTCCGATCTGTGGGACGTCGTCGTGCTAGCGCAGAGCGAGGTCGCCCGATGAGCGCTCAGCGCGACGAGGTCCTGGCCGGACTGACGGGCTTTCAACGCGATGCGGTCGCCCACGTGGTCCGCCGCTTCTACCGCGATGAGGACGCGACGCGACGGTTCCTGGTCGCGGACGAGACCGGCCTGGGCAAGAGCGTCGTCGCCCGCGGCGTCATCGCGGAGACGATCGACGAGCTGCAGCACGACGACTCGGTCGATCGCATCGACATCGTCTACGTCTGCTCGAACAGCGACCTCGCCCGGCAGAACCTCGTTCGCCTCAACGTCACCGGATCCGACGACATCGCGTTCACGAGCCGACTCAGCCTGCTGGCGCTCTCCTCCGGGCGGCTCGCGGGCGCGAAGGAGGGAGGCGCCAAGCGCGTCAACCTCATCTCCTTCACGCCGGGCACGTCGTTCGACATGCAGGGGTGGCGGACGGGATCGAAGGAGGAGCGCGCACTGATCCATGCGCTGCTCACCGCGGACCCCGAGTTCGACGCGGCGCTCGAGCACGCCTCGCTCAGCTTCTTCCGAGGCACGGTCGCCTCCGTCGAGCGGCTCGCAGAGATCGTCGACTGGACCCGCACGCGGCTGGCTGCCTCCGGCGATCAGACGATCGCGGAGGATTTCGGTCGTCGCATCGCGCTCAACGGGCTGGGAGAGCGCTACCGCTCCGCGCTCCGAGAGGTCGACGGCCCGGAGCTGTCTCCGGAGGTGTGGCGCACCGCCAGGAATCTCACCGGTGAGTTCCGGAAGGAGCTCGCGAAGGCGAGCGTCGCCGCCCTCGAACCCGATCTGGTGATCTTGGACGAGTTCCAGCGCTTCAGGCACCTTCTCGACCCGGACAGCGGCGAGGCCGCCGAGATCGCTCACCACCTGTTCGAGTACGAGGCAGCGCGGGCACTCCTCCTCTCGGCGACGCCGTACAAGCCATTCACTCGATCGACGGACGGCGGTGAGGACGACCACTTCGCCGACCTGGTCGCGACGCTGCAGTTCCTCGCCGGCAGCCCGAGCGCAGCCGCGCCGCTGCTCGACCGCTACGCCGCCTACCGCTCAGCGATCCTCACCGGGACCGGCGCGGGCGACGAGGCGGAGGCGTTGCGTGGCGCCCTGCTGAAGGTGATGAGCCGGAACGAGCGGCCGGTGACGCGAACCGTCCGGGAGGTGCTGCCGACCGACCTGCTGCCGACTTCCTCCGACCTCGTCGGGTATCGGCGACTCCAGGACCTGGCGAAGGTCCTGGATGTCGCGATCCCGCTCGACTACTGGAAGTCCATCCCCTACTTCGGCTCGTTCCTCGACGGCTACCGCGTCGAGCGGTCGCTCCGTCACGCCCTCGACGACCCAGAGACTGCCGGCCCCGCGGTCGCCGCGGTGGCCGCCCTCCCCTCCATCGACGAGGGTGTCGTCCATCGGTACGAGCCGCTCGATCCCGGATCAGCACCGCTTCGCGGGTTGGTCGATCAGACGGTCGGCGCGAATCTGTGGAAGCTGCTCTGGCTGCCCGCAGCGATGCCTTACCTGACGCCGACCGGCGTCTATGAGGGCCTCCAGCCGCTCGACATCACCAAGCGCGTCGTGTTCTCCGCGTGGAGTGCTACGCCGGTCGCCATCAGCACGATCCTGAGCTACGAGGCGGATCGGCACGCCGTGCAGGGCAGCCGGCTGATCGGATCGAACGTGCCCGAGACGCGGCGCGGGATCCGCACCCGTCTTGCGTGGGCGATGGAGGGGTCTCGCGCAGCGGCGATGTCCACGCTCGCCCTGTTCTGGCCGCACCCACTGCTCGCCGCGCAGGCGGATCCCTTCCGGTTCGCGCGAGACCAACACGACCTCGTGGCGCCGGAGGAGGCGGAGCACCTCGCCGAGATCGCGCTCAACTGCGGGTCCGAGGACGGCCAGCCTTGGGAGTCGTATTTCCGTCGCCCCGACGAGATTCGGGGGCTGCTAACCGTTAGCAATCTGAGCGAGGCGCTGTCGGGCGGTACTGAGGACGCCGCTTCGGATGACGCCCCCGGTGGTCTCGTCGAGCACGTCCGAGTGGCCATCGGCATGCTCGACGAGGAGGGACCGCGCGACCATGCGCACGTCGCGCTGCTCGCACTGCACGGCCCGGGCAACATCGCGTGGCGTGCGCTCGGGCGGCTTCGAACCGGCGATGACACCGCCACCTCGGCCGGTCATTGGCGGGCGGCGGCGATCGTCGCGAGTGGCCTGCGGAGCCTGTTCGGTCGTGTGGAGACGATGCTGCTGCTCGACCAGCTGTACGGCGACGATGGCGTCTACTGGCGGCAGGTGCTGCGGTACTGCTCGGACGGCAACCTGCAGGCGGTGCTGGACGAGTACGCGTTCCAGCTCGACAGCGATCGGGGCGGCCTCCCGCTCACCGACGAGGCCCTCGTGACGATCGCTCGCCGGATGTCGGCGGCGATCACCCTGCGGCCGGCGACGTACCGCGTTCGCAACACCAAGGCGGAGGGGACGATCGCGATGTCGACGCGCTTCGCCGTCCAGTACGGCGGGACGCGGCAGGATGCCGAGGCCGCGCGTCAGCCCGAGGTGCGCAACGCGTTCAACAGCCCGTTCCCGCCCTACGTGCTGGCCTCGACGAGCGTCGGGCAGGAGGGCATCGACTTCCACTGGTGGTCGCACTCGGTGCTGCACTGGAACCTGCCGCCGAACCCGGTCGACTTCGAGCAGCGCGAGGGCCGCGTGGATCGCTACGGCGGCCACGCGGTGCGCAAGAACGTGGCGCACGCGCATTGGGAGGACGTGCTGAGGAGTTCGGACCCGAACCCGTGGCGCGCGGCATTCGACGCCGCTGCTCGCAACCCGGACCCGGGCCTCGGTGAGTTTTCACCGCACTGGATCTACCCAGGGCCCGCGACCATCGAGCGCCACGTCCCGATCTACCCGCTGAGCCGAGATCGCGAGCGGTACGAACGGCTGAAGAAGGACATGACGCTGTATCGGCTCACGCTCGGGCAGCCGCGGCAGGAGGACATGCTCGCGCTGCTCGAGGAGCGTGGGGTGGATGTCGAGTCGGTGAGGGCGATCGACCTACGGCCACCACGGATCTCAGCTTTTGGGGATGGAGAATGACCCTATGTTCACGGCTGAACGGGAGATGGCAGCGCGTTTGGCTGCGTTTGCATGGCTCGACTCGAAGATGGCGACTGGCCAGTCTGAGCTGACTCGTGAGGAGCTGGAAGGCTTCACGTTCGAGGGCGAGCGTCTGAAGCTCCTCGACCAGAGCAGGGGGATTCGCAATCCGGCTAACTTTTCGGCGACCTTGAGCGTCATGACGACCATCGGCGGTCCGTATGCAGACGAGCCGGTCGCCGGCGGTTTCGTGCGTTACGAGTATCAAGACGGCGGCGAAGGCGGAACCAACGTGAAGCTTCGGCGAGCGGCTGAGCTGCGCGCGCCAGTCATATATTTTCGGTCAATCAGGCGGAAAGTATTCATCGCGGACTATCCGGCCTACGTGACCGATCTGCCGGGTCAGCAGGCAGTGTTACTGACTATCGGCGAAGACTTACATTCTTTCGGCGACCCGGACGCGATGAACGAGGCACAACGGTCATATGCCGAGCGTGTTACACGTCAGAGACTTCACCAACCGCTGTTCCGCGCGAAGGTCATGTACGCCTACGAGAGCCGCTGCGCGGTTTGCTCGCTCAGGCACGCGGACCTGCTCGATGCAGCGCACATCATTCCAGACCGCGACGATGCCGGAGCTCCGGAAGTAAGAAACGGCGTCGCGCTCTGCAAGATTCACCACGCGGCCTACGACCGAAACTTCCTAGGGCTATCTCCCGATTACGTTATTCATATCAACCAGGAGTTGATGCTGGAGGTCGACGGGCCCATGCTTCGATACGGGATCCAAGCCATGGATAAACAGGCGCTACAGGTGCCTCGTCGAACGTCTGAACGACCCGACCGCGAGAAGCTAGCGCACCGCTTCGAGGAGTTCGCCCGCAGCGCCTGAGGTTGAGCTCGGACTTCCCATCAAAGTCAGAGCCCCTCAGATATTCGACAGACATCGGGAAAATCCCGATGTACACTCAGACTCGCACCAATACAATTGGCGAACCTCGTTGAACCAGAAGCAACCAAGCAAGACGAAAAGTGGAGCAGTCAACGCTATGCCGACGCCTGACGAAATTGACAAAATCGGGACCTTCGGTCCGATCGACCTGAACGGGCACAGCGCCACAGTCGCCCGCTGGCAGTCCGACACGTTCGAAGGAAAGCCGCTCGCACCAGGTCGCTGGTACCACGTCCAGGGAGGAGACGGCAGAACGACGATTGGCATAATCCAGTACGAAGGAGACCAGTTTTACGCATACAGGCCATACGAGCTTGGCGAGACGTTGGCGAGCGTCTTCGCAACATTAAACGAGGCCATTCGGTCCTTCGCGGCTAAGGACTAGAGAGCTGTCACTCCGACGCCGACAAGTGTGCTGACAGATCGCAGTGCCGCACTTACCCGCTCGTCCAGTGCCCCACGTACCTCAATCCACTGCACGGATTGCACGGCGAGGACCTCCCGGAACCGCTCCTGCATCGCGCTGCGGATGTGCTCGCCGTCGCGCAGCCCGTCCTGCACGAACGGGATCTCGTCGCCGGTGAGGATGTAGAGCGCCGGCGGGTGCGCCGCCGCCCGCTCGAGGATCCGCGGCGCCGGCTCCCCCACGTACCGTTCGTGCCACAGCGCCGTCGCGAGCACGTCCGTGTCGCAGATCAGCAGCGGCTTCGGGACCCGGCGGAGCGCTCGATCCTCCAACTCGATCTGCCGGTCGACGACCAGGTCGAACTCGTCGCTTCGCCACGGCGCGGTGAAGCCGCCCGGGCGGATCTCGCTGTACTGGCGGCCGTACTCTTCCACCCATAGCGTCCCGAGGTCCTCCGCCAGCGCGCTCGCCAGCGTCGTGCTGCCGGTCGACTCCGCGCCCAGGACCACCACCCGCTGCGCCAACGACGCCCGCACGCACGGCGCCAGCGCCCACCAGTGACCCTCGACGTCCGCGCGGACCGCCGTACCGGACACCGGGTTGAGCACACGACCCGGGTCGACCTGCACCCACTCCGCGTCGAGGCGGCGGGCCAGCTCGACGCCGTAGTCGTCACACGTGAACACCGCGTCGACCGGAGCGTCCAGCAGCCCCTCGATCACGAGCATGTGCTCGTCCCAGGCGGTCGGCGAGTCGAAGTCCACCTCCGCGTCGTCCATCGCGGCGACGACGTTCGCGGTCGGGTGCTCCTCCTGCAGCCAGGCGAGCCGGGTCTCGAGCGGGATCGTCTCCGCGGAGTTCACGAGCAGCTCGACCGTCACCCGGTCGCACATCCGCAGCGCCGTGCGGATGAGGTTCGAATGGCCGACGTGCAGCGGGTAGAACTTGCCGAGGACAAGGCCGTGGCGGAACCGCTTGGTCACGTTTCGACGGAGGCTCGGGGGTCTCGAGACGGGCGCGGAGCGCCCTCCTCGACCAGCGAGAGGGTCGGGTTCGGGCCGGCGTCCACCTCCATCGCGCGGTGTCTCATCCAGGCGCGGTAGCCGCCGACGCACAGGGCGATGAAGAGCAGGTAGAGCGCTCCGGTGATCCAGAGGCCCTTCACCGCGTACAGGCCGACGTACGCGACGTCGACCGCGATCCAGACGAACCAGTTCTCGATCCACCGCCGGTTCAGCATGAACTGCGCGACCAGGCTGACCGAGGTCGTGGAGGCGTCGGCCAGCTGCGTCGTCGAGTCCGTGAACGTCGTCAGGACGAAGGTCAGCACGACCGTTCCGACGACGGCCGCGACCACCAGCGGCACGACCGCCGGGCGGGGCGTGCGCTTCGCGAAGCCGACCTCCTCCTCCCGGCCTCGGCGGGCCCAGGCGGCCCAGCCCATGGCGCCGAGCACGAGGTAGACGATCTGCAGGCCGGCGTCCGCGTAGAGCGCGGCCCCGACGAACAGCACGATGAACACCAGGTTGTTCGCTATGCCGATCGGGAAGTTCCAGATGTTCCGCCGGGCGGCGAGGAGCACGCAGATCGCGCCGGTGCCGAATCCGAGGACCTCGGTCCAGTTCGCGGCGAGCCAATCGAGCATCTACTCGGCCCTGCTGAGCAGCCGTGCGGTGACCGCTGCCCAGTCCGGGTAGTCCGCGCTAGCGAACAGCAGCTGCTCCCCCTCGAAGCCCGGGTGCAGCCGGTCGTCGACCAGGAAAGCGCCGCGGTTGAGCGCCTTGTGGTGCGACAGGATCAGCCGCTTGTAGGCGGGGTTCCGCTCGCCGTCGACGAACTCCGCCACGCCGAAGTGCAGCTGCACCCACTCGAGCTTGTGCTGCCGGGCCGACGAGTTGTGCCAAGGCGCCGTCGACAGGATGTACGCGTCGTACTCCTTCGCCAGCGCCCGGAACGCCTCGATCGCGCCGGGCAGCGGCTCCATCAGGGAGAAGATCCCGGGAGCGTCGTCGTAGTGGCCGTCGGGCTCCTCGGCGGACGGGCCGTACTCGGCGAACGCCTTCAACGGCAGGCGGTCGATGCCGCTCTGGAAGTCGACCAGCGTGTTGTCGAGGTCGACGTAGAGCACGGGCTTCGATGCGTCGGTCATTCGCTCGGCTCCTCGTTCTTCGACGTCTCGAGCTGGTTGAGCGCATCCACGAAGTACCACCCCGGCTCCCCGTACGGCAGCTCCGCCTTCACCTCGCGCAGCGCGAAGTCGGCCGGCTTGCCGAGGTGCAGCAGCGAGTACGCGGCGCCGACGGTGGGCGTGCGGCTCCTGCCCTCGAAGCAGTGCACCAGCACCGTCTTCCCCTCCGCCCGCAGCGCCGCGACGGTGTCCGCCGCGTCGCGCAGGATGAACTCGAGGTTCGGGTTCGAGTAGGGCTTGTCGATCAGCCAGAACTCGACCTGCTCGCGGTCGGTCTGCTGCTTGCCGACCCGGCAGAGCGAGACGACGGCGTCGATCTCGGCGGGGAGGTCGTCCAGCGCGGCCAGCGAGCCGAGCCACACGCCCTCGTCATGCGGGTGCTTGACCAGCGTGTGGAGGCGCGACGGCTCGAACCGGTCCGCCTCCGGCCAGCCGTCGCCGTCCGAACTGCCGTGCCGCACGGCGAGGATCGCCATCCGCGTCAGGTCGTCCGCGTCCAGGCCGGGCCAGCCGTGGAGGATGCGGCGCCAGCGCGCCGGGAGGGCGGAGGCGCCGTAGACCGCACCCGCGAGGCCGCCCGCGATCGCCGCGACGGTGTCGGTGTCCTTGCCGCCGCGGACCGCCCGCTCCAGGATGTCGACCAGGTCGTCGCCGTGGACGATCGCCGACCACGCGCCCTGCAGCGCGCCTCCGGCCCACCCGTTGCTCGGGAAGTCGCGGGGCTGCTTCTCCTCCGCCTCGTCGATGCGCTCGGCCCAGCCGTCGCGGCGGGACTCGTCGATCGCGTCGAGCCCGGCCCGGAGATTCAGGTCGCCGGTCAGGATCGCGTGCCGGATCGCCAGGCACCACAGCACGCAGGCGTCGCCGGCGAGCGGGTCGGCATGCGTCATGTCGCTCACCAGGCGGGCGGCCTCGATCAGGCCGGGCTCGTCGTCGAGGTACGCCAGCGCGACCGGGGTCGTGCGCATCAGGGAGCCGTTGCCGGCTGAGCGCTCGTGCGTCGCCGTGAAGTCCCGCGAGGCCGTGAGCATCGCGTCCGCGGTGCCGGCAGCTCTGGCCGTGCGGAACACGGTCGAGGTCTGGATACCGATGTCCTTCGTCACCCGGCTCCACTCGAGCCAGCGGGTGACGACCTCGTCGAGCGCCGAGCCCTCGAGCCGGTCGCCGCGGGCCACGACCTCGAGCAGCGGGATCGCCATCGAGGTGTCGTCGGTCCACTCCCCCGGCTCCCAGCCGATGTTCCCGCCGCCCTTCATCTCGACGGCGGCGTCGTCGGCCTGGGCCGGCTTGAACTCGTAGGGGGCGCCCAGCGCGTCGCCGCACGCCATCCCGACGATGGCGCCTGCGGCGCGGTCGTTGATCTCTGCACTCATTCGTTCTCCTCCTCGGCGCCCAGGGCGCGTCGTGCGTTCCGGTACCGCTCAGCGAGCTTGTTCCGGGTCTCCTCGTCCAGCAGCGCGGTGCGCGCCGGATCCGTGTTGTCGGCGATGTCCGCGAGCTTCACCGCTCGCGCGAGCGGCGACGCCTTGATCCGCTCGTAGTAGCCGTCCTTGTCCCCCATGTTTCGGGAGAGCAGGAGGACCGCCGCGATCACCTCCTCGTCGACGCCGGCGGCGCGGAGCACCTCCTCCTTCACGTCCGTGTCCTCGACGACGACGTGCAGCCAGGCGACCGCCTGCTCGTCGAGCCGCCCGAGCCGGGCTGCGACCCGGCGCGGATGGTCGATGTACGGCTGCCCGATCTTGTCGACCACGCCGACGTGGGCGGCGTAGGCGATGCCTCGCGCCAGTGCGACCTGTTCGGTGCTCATCAGGGTCTCCTTCCTCACGCCGCCACGAGCAGCGGGTGGGTGTCGTCGAACGCGGTCAGGTGCAGCAGGGGCGCTCCGGGGAGGGAGGCGCCGCGGACGCCGCTCGCGCGCAGTGGGCCGTGGTCCGAGCGGACCGCGGTGGCCAGGCCGGCGCGCTCGCCGTCGCGGAGGGAGGTACGGCCGAGCGCCCGCACGAAGTCGCGGGCGGCCTGCGCCGGCGTCGCGCGGTCCGGCGCCATGCGGGCGTCGAGCTGCGCGGCGCGGATGAGGCCGTCCCAGCGCGCGGCGAGGCCGCGGCTGCTGCCGAACAGCTCCATGCCGATGACGCGGCCGCCGATGCCGATGATCACGCCGCGCTGGCCGCTCATGCGTCGGATGGGCTCGTCGTCGATCCGGTCCAGGTGGTCGAGCATCGACGAGGTCGGCGACGCTGCGAAGGCCATGTCGTAACGGTGCACCTGCGACCACACGTCACCCTGGGCGCTCGTCCCGCGCTGCATCGCCGCCAGGCCGCGCTGGCGCACCACGTAGCCGGCACGGCGGCCGGTCGAGCGGTGGGCCCGCTCCCCGACCAGCGACCCTGCTCGACGCAGAGCACGTCGACGGGCGTCGACTCGTTTGCCGCGAGCAGCGTGCTGGAGGCGGCCATGCGGTGCTGCATGCCGCCGGCGAGCAGGTCGCCCTCGAGCAGCAGGGTGGGCCGGTCGGCCGGGTTCTCCACGAGGAGGTGGCTGACGCTGGGGCCGGTCGGCAGCTCGCCGACGGCGAGGTCGTCCGTCTTCCAGACGATGCCCGGGATCGAGGGCAGGTCGATCCAGACCGGGAAGGTGGTGAGCGGGCCGCGTCGGCGGCCGGTGCCGACGTCGATGATGGAGAGGTCGTGGTTCATGGTGGGTATTCCTAACTGTCGGGCTGACAGTTAGTAAGTTACCGCCATGTGGGCAAGAAAGCAATAGGGTGTCGTCATGACCGATGCGCCGGACGTCTACCGCGACTCCTCGGGCAGGACGCTCGAGGACTACCCCCGCCCGTCCGTCGCCGTCGACACCGCGGTGCTGACCGTGGTCGACGAGGTGCTGCAGGTGGTGCTGACGGACTCCGACGGCGACCTGCGGCTGCCGGGCACCTTCCTCCACGAGGGCGAGGTGCTCGTCACCGCAGCCAAGCGGGCGCTGAAGGCGAAGGTCGGGCTGAAGGGCATCGAGCCGCAGCAGCTGCACGTCTTCGACCGCCCGAAGCGGGACAACAGGGGCTGGGTGCTCTCGGTCGCGCACGTCGCGGTCGTCGCCTCCGACCGGCTGACCCGATCGGACGACCTGCGCCTGACGCCGATCGACGAGATCCTCGGCCTTCGGCTCAAGTACGACCACGCCGACATCGTCGAGCTCGCGGTCGAGTGGATCCGGAAGGCGTACGCGAACGACGCGGATCCCCACCACCTGCTGGCGGAGGAGTTCACCCTGCTCGAGCTCGAGCACGTCCACGAAGCCGTATCCGGCGTCGAGCTGTCGGTCGACGGCTTCCGCCGGCGCATGGTCCGCAACGACCGCGTCGTCGAGACCGGGCGGACGTCCGTGGGGACCATCGGCAAGCCCGCGCGGTTCTATCGGCGGGCGTAGGGCTATCGGCCGGGGGCGTGCAGCAGCCTGTCGCTCGAAGTGGGTCCTGCATGACCGCGTCCGTCGCCGCATGCTCGAGGAGTGAGCGAGAAGGTCCTCGTCCTTCGACGTCCCGACGTCTGCGTCGAATGCCGGAGCGAGCTGCCCGCGGGCGTGCGCGGTCGATGGAACGCGGAGTCGAGAACGGTCACCTGTCTCGAATGCCCCGCTGACGTCGACGAGCCGGCACCTTCCGCATCCGAGGCGTCGTGGGTCGCGAATGCCGGAGGCGGGTCGGCACAGCGCGAGTTCGACCGCCGGCATGACGCTCGCCGGGCGCGTGTGCTGACCGCGCATCCGCGCCTCGGACCGCTCGCGCTCGCGCTCGTCGGCGATCCGTCATCGACGAAGGTCTGGGCGCAGGGCGCCGAGGGCGAACGCGCGGTCGCGGCCAGCCTCGGCACGCTCGAGGACGCGATGGTCCTGCACGATCGACTGCTGCGGCGTCCGGACGGTCGACTGTCCCGGGCCAACATCGACCACATCGCCGTGGTGCCGACCGGCGTCTGGGTCATCGACGCCAAGTCGCACAAGGGGCGCCTCGAGGTCCGGCGGAGCGGCGGCCTGTTCACCCCGCGCGTCGCCGAGCTCCGGATCGGCGGGCGCGACCAGACGAAGCTCATCGACGGCCTGCACCGTCAGGTCGAGGCGGTCCGCGCCGCGATGCAGGAGGTCATGCCCGAGGTCCCGGTGCGGGGAGCGCTCTGCTTCTACGGCACCGAGATGCCGTGGATCGACCAGGACATCGACGGCATCCCGCTCCGCGGGCGCCGCGGCCTCACCAAGCTGCTGCGGCGTACCGGCCCGGTCGATCACGAGACCCGCGAAACCGCTTATCGCCGACTGAACGAGTGGTTCCCGGCCGCATGACCGGCTGCTGACTCAGCAGTTCTGCGGCAGCGCTCGCGTGCACGTGCCCGAGTAGTCGGTGTCGACGGCCTGGTGGTTCGCGATCGAGCACGCGAACCAGAAGCCGAGCACCAGCACGATGCCGACGGGCACCGCGAGCACGTTCGACTCCTCGTTCACGGCGTCATGTCGTCGTGCACGACGACCCGGCTCAGCTCGACCACCCCGTCGCGACGCTTCCAGAAGTGGAGGCGGCGGGCGGAAGCCGTGTCGTTCTCGATCGCGCAGCGCATGCAGCGAGCACCGTCCGCGCGGACGACGTCGGGAGCGCCTCCGGACTCGCTCGTGCGCAGCGCGTGCACCGCTCGAGCCGGCATCGTCGCCGCCCGGCCGGTCAGCACGTCGACGCACGCCCGCAGCGCCTTCTCGAGGCGGTCGTCGTCGAGCATCTCGAGCGATGACGCGAACTCGGCGCCGAAGACGTAGTCGACCGGCAGCGCGTACTGCTCGCGCTCCTGCGGCTCCACGCGATCGATCCACGTCAGATGCAGCTCGAACCGCAGCCAGCTCTCCGCGTCGAGGAACCGCGCGCGGCGGTCGCGCGCGGTTGCTGCGGCGGCCTTCGTGGCGTCGCGGTTCGCCTTCCGGAGCTTCGCGACATCCGCGCGCGCGGACTTCAGCTGGGCGCCGAGGTCGGCCACCTCGTGCAGCGCGACACCGAGGTCGGCGCGCACCGCACGCATCTCCTCCGGCGTCGTCGCCTTGGCCGCGTCGAGCTCGCGCCGCAGCCGTGCGCTCTCGGCCCGCTCGGCGTCGAGGGCGAGCTGGACGGATCGCAGCGCCCCGCGGACCGGCGCCGGCTCGACCAGCTGCTGCACCTGCTCGGCGACCGCCTGCATGGCGGCGACCGCCTCCGCGACGACCTCCTCCACCACCTCCGGCTCCGGCGGGAACTCGATCCACTCGGGACCGTCGGCCAGCAGCGCGAGCGCCGCCTGGATGGGCTCGTCGTCATCGACGTCGATGGTGCGGAGGCGTATGGTGCCGTCCGCGTGGCGGAACACCCGAGCGGCGACGGTCTCGCCGACCTCGAGCAGGCCGTCGACCCGATCCTTCGCGTTGGAGGAGACGTCGCTGCGCGAGATGGCGATCCGCACGTTCGGGTGCAGCGCCAGCTCGCCACCGAGCTCGCCGACCCTCGTGACGAGGGCCGGCGTGACGACACCGCCGGGGAACAGCACGTCGAGGAGCGCCGCTGACGGCACCTCGAGCGCGAGCAGCAGCTCCTTGCCGCTGGCGTCGACCTGACCGTGGACGCGCATGCCGACCGCGAGGACGCGGTCGAGCGGCACGAGCGGGGTGACCTGCTCCTGGCAGACGGTGACCGTGCGGCCGTCGTCGAGCACGACCATCGCCCGGCTGCCGCCGGTCAGCAGCATGCGGACGGTGCCGACCGCGAACGGTTCAGGAGTGGCGACGTGAGGCATTGCGCCGGTCCTCCTGCGTGAAGGAGCCACGACGGCCCGAGCGGTTCGCGGACACGTAGGCGCTCAGCGACGCCATCGCCGGCGCGACCGCCTGGGCGTCCGCGTCGAAGTCGAGCGCGCTGTCCGCAGCGAAGCCGAGGGAGGCACCCGTGGTGATCGCGTCCTGGTTGGCGCCGAGGAACACGAAGTCCCAGCCGTACTGCTCGCGCTGCTGGTCGAGCAGGCCTTTGATGGCGGACGGCTGCCACTCGCGGATGGCGTTCTCGTGGCCGTCGGTCGCGACGACGACGAGCACGGTGCCGGGGCGGGCGTGCTCCGGGAGCGCGGCGAGCCGGCCGCCGAACTCGGAGACACCGATGCCGATCGCGTCGAGCAGCGCGGTCATGCCGCGGGGCGCGAGCTCGATCTCGATCGTCGACGGGTCGGCCTGCACCTGCGTGGTCTCGATGCGGTCGTCGAAGGTGACGACGTCGACGGTGAGCAGACCGGGCTGCTGCGCCTGGTCGCGGAGGAGGGTGGTCAGCGAGCCGACCATCTCGTCGCGGATGCTCTCCATCGAGCCGCTGCGGTCGACGATCAGCAGCAGTGCGGAGTGGTTCGAATCGGTCATCGTGATTCCTTCCGTTCGGGCGGTGGAACAGGAGGATGACAGGGGGTTCCGACACTCCTTTTCGCGCTTGACCAGGGGAATTGCGCCGCCACTCGTTCGGGGGGCGAATGACAGCCGTGTTATTCGCCGAGCCCGCAGACCGCGCTTGCCTACGGAGCCCGCCGCCGTGCTGCTCGCGACCCGGCGGCCGGCGAGCCTGAACGCGACCTGATCGGTCCCCGGACACGGGCGCGCCCCCTCCGGATCCCTCGAAAAGTCCGGCTATCCCCGCATCCGCCCGCTTCATAGCATGCGGCTGCGACGCGGATCGAGGAGGAGCTGCCATGAACGCTGACCGGACGGCACAGGGTCGAGCCATCACGGGGAGGCGGTGGGCGGCGCTGGTCGTGTCCGCGACGGTCGCCCTGGGACTCGCCGTCGGGCTGGCCTCCCCCGCGCAGGCCGCGGCGAAGTCCGGGACGTCGCTGAGTCTCACCGCGATCTCGCACGTGGCGACGAAGACCGACAAAGGCGCCGTGCTGATCGCGGGAGGCAAGGCCGACCTCAAGGGCACGGCCTCGTCGAACCTCGTCGGCAAGCGGCTCGGCGTCCAGATCAAGGACGGCGCGTCGTGGTCGTCCTACCCGGGCGGCGGGACCGTGAAAGGCAACCGGACCTTCTCGATCCGCATCACGATCAAGGCGTCTCTCACCGGCAAGCACACCTTCCGCGTCGTGTTCTCCGGGTCGTCGACGCTGAAGGGATCGAACGCCTCCCGATCGACGACGCTCTGGACCTGGCTCCCGCTGGTCCAGCTGCCGGTCGCGAGCACGGATGGCAGCTCGGACGTCAACGCCGCCGTCTCCGCGCAGACGAACCTCACCGTCGCCGGCAAGCGGTACGGGTCGCTGCTCGCGGGTGACGTGCCGGCCGGAGGCACCGGCGCCGCCACCTTCGAGCTCGGCAACCACTGCCGCACGTTCCGCTCCACGATCGGCCTGACGGACAGCAGCCCGGCCGCCGCGTCCATCGCCTTCTCGGTGTACTTCGGCGACGTGGCGGAGGTCGCGCCCACCGTGAAGCACGGCACGACCAAGACGATCGACCTCGCCATGTCGAAGGTGTCGCAGCTGGTGCTGCGGAACACCGAGCCCGACCCGGCCGGTGCATTCGCGGCGCCGACGGTCGCCGCGTGGCCGAACGCGCGGGTCCTCTGCAACGCGAACCTCTGAGGCCGCTGGAGGCCTGCTGGGTCTCCGGCCAGCGGAATCGCGGTCCCGTTCCAGCGGTCACCTGATGCGTCCGGCGGTCTCCGCCTCCTGCCGCCGCGTATCCATCTGCTGCAGCAGCGCGAGCAGCTGAGGCGGGACCGTCCCGGATTCTTCGAGGTGCCGCCGAGCGGCGTCGGCCTTGGTCTTCCGGACGGCCTTCTGCGACCTGCAGACGGCCGCGCGGACCGCCTCGTACGAGTCGCCTTCCTCGCCGATCCATTGCGCGAGGCTCCACGCGAGCCGGCTGCGCACGATCCGGTCCTGCAGCTCGCGGCCGTGCCAGCGAGGCTCGTCCAGGAAGAACGGCAGCACGACCAGGATCACCTCCGGGGCAGCGACGCGGGCGGCCGCGTCCGGCCGGTCGCCGCCTCGCCGCAGCAGCCGGAGGCGCTCCTCGGCCCCCGGATCGATCTGCGGCAGGTGCTCGGCGAAGCAGACGAGCAGATCGCCGTGCGCCGCGTCCACCCGATGCAGGCGCGTTCCCGTCAGCCCGATCCCCTCGTTCAGGAAGAATTCGATCAACGTGCCGTCCGCCATCGGGCGGATCGGGGTCACGGGCGCCATGGCGACACTGTCGGGCTGGGGTCGGACAGCGGCGCTCGATCCCTGCCTCGCCTGGTCGAACACGTGTTCTAATGTCTGTCGGTGGGGTGTGGTGAGGTGTCTGCATGTCGGAACCCACACACCGAGGCGGCACTCCACCGCCGGAACCCGTCTCGGATTACGCGGAGCTCGATGCCCGGGAGGAGCTGTTCACCGGCGCCCTCCAGCACGCGCAACGGATGGTCAGCGCGGCCGAAGCCGTGCGGTTGCACCTGATGCTCGCCGGCCTCGACGCGATGCTGCTCGAGGAGGAGGAGCGGACGGGCTCCCCGCTGCGACTGGACGACCCGCTGGTGACCAGCTTCTACCTGCACCAGGCGAACGAGCTGCGCACCACCAGGCACGACGTCGAGCGGCGTCTCGACGCGGCGCGGATGCTGCGCGACCACCTGCCGAGGACGTGGGCCGTGTTCCTCGGCGGGCTCACCTCCGAGCGCGCCGCGGTGGTCGCGGCGACGCAGGCGTTCGGGCTGCCTGCGCGGCACTTCGCGACATTCGACGAGCGCGCGGCGGCCCTGGTCCAGGAGGAGCGGCCGACCGCCGTCGAGCGCAGGCTCAGCGACCTCCGCGACACGCTCGATCCCGACGGGACGACCGAGCGGCACAAGGCGGCGACGGACCGCCGGTTCGTCCGCGCCCGTGCCGAGGGCGAGGGGCAGGCGGTGCTCGAGATCCACTCCACGGCGACGGACATCGCCGCCGCCTACGACCGCATCCGCAGGAACGCCGTCGCCGCGCACGGACCGGACGGCGAGTGCCGCACCCTCGGCGCGCTGATGGTCGACGAGGCGATCGACGCGATCCTCAGCGGCCGGATGCGCGGGCCGGAGGAGGGCGGCCCGTCGTTCCCGATGGAGCGCCTCGGCGAGACCGACGACCCGGCCCGCACGCTGATCGACGCGACGATCATGGTCGTGGTGCCCGCCGAGACCGCGACGGGCGCGACCGACGTGCCGGGCGAGGTCGCCGGCATGGGCACGATCGACGCCGAGACGGCTCGCGTCATCGTCGCGCACACGAGGACCTGGACCCGCGTCGTCGTGGACCCGGTCGACGACGCGGTGCTCGCGATCGACTCGTCCGAGCGGTACATCCCGGCGGGGCTGAAGAAGCTGATCCACTTCCGGCAGCCGACCTGCGGCTGCGGATGCGGTCTCCCCGCGCATCGGGCCGACATCGACCACATCGTCCGGGTCGAGCACGACGGCCGCACCCGCCACGACAACCTGCAGGTCCTCTGCCGCAAAGCACACCAGGGCAAGGACGCCGGCTTCGCCGACAGCACCATGATGCCCGACGGGCGCATCCGCTCCCGGAACAAGTGGGGCGGGGTGCAGTTCACGAGGCCGACGGTGAAGGTGCGGCAGACCGACGCGTCCGACGAGGTGCCGTTCTGATCGCTTGACAGAGCGCACCGGCCTCGCCACCCGTTCGGGGACTTGTCCGCCCTCATCGGCGGCGGGACCCTTCGGGCACCTGGATTACCCGATCCGGAACCCCGCCTCCCCCGAAAGCTTCCCCATGCCCGCACCCCTTCTCGTCCTCGTCGACCCCCGAGCGCAGCGGCGCTCGGCGATCCGGCAGCGATCCGCCTCGATCGGCGTCGGCGTCGTGATAGCGCTCGCCTGCGCGATCCCGTATGTGCTGACGCTGCCGCACTGACCTGCCGCACTGACCTGCCGCTCTGACCCGCAACAGGCTCAGGGCCAGGACTCCGCCTGGCCGACGTGCGCGTCGACCCATGCGCTGAGCGGCTCGACCGCCTCCCACGCGGCGTCCACCTCGGCCAGCGTCGCGCTCACCGGCAGCCGCCGCACCGCGGCGTAGTGCCGGAGGCGCAGCAGCTCGATCGCCGGGTGGTCGCGCGGGTACCCCTTGGGCGCGGTGCTGAGCGACGGGCCGGCGACCTCGAACCCGGAGGCGGTCAGGGCGTCGACGGCGCTCCGCAGCGCGTCCGGGGCCCGGCCGCCGCGGGCGATCACCGCCCGGCCGCGGGCCAGCTGGTCGCGCGACGGCTCGTACAGGCCGCCGCCGACCTCCAGCCCGGCGGGGCTCAGCTGCAGGTAGACGCCCGCCGCGCCGCTGCTCGCCCACAGAGAGGCGGACAGGCGGTAGGGCGACTTGTCCGCGCTGAACCGCACATCGCGGTTCGGGCGCATCACCCGGCCGGGGCCCCAGCGGTCCTCGGCGTGCGCGAGCAGCGCCTCCATCGGGATCCGGATCGCCCGGTCGTACCGGTCGCGGTGCGCGGTGAAGAACTCGCGCGAGTTGTCCTGCTCGAGGTCCCGGAAGAAGGCGGTCGCCGAGCGGGTGAAGATCGCGGCGTCGCGCCGCAGGTCCGGCAGCGACACGTCTGCAGCGCGCGCCATCAGGCGCCCGCGGTGCGCCCGGTCGTCCGGGTCAGGTCGTCGTCGAGCCGCACCGGATCCTCCTCCGCACGGAGCGCGCATCGTCCGCAGCGCTGGCGCGCCCAGTGTGCCGGGTGCCGGCAGCGGGCCGCTCGGCCGCCGCCGAGATCCCAGGCCGCGGGGGCGTCATGGCGGTGAGCGCGCGTAGGCCCGACCGCCGTACGGTCGACGCATGGCCCGCCTCACCGACGACGACTTCAGCGAGCTGCAGCAGCGGCTGGACCGCGACACCGCGCGCGCCCTCGGCACCGTCCGGCAGGCCAGCGGTGCGCAGCGGAACGCGGAGACGGAGACGTGGCTCGCGGCCGGGGACAACCTCGCCGAGAAGGCGATCGCCGCGCTCGACCTGGGCGACGAGGCCCGCGCCCGCCGGCTGGCGGAGCGGATCGTCGCGCTGCCGGTGGTGGACGAGGAGACGCGATCGGGCCTGATGGCGGTCGACGTGCTGCTCTACGGCGAGGTGATCGACCCGTCCTTCGAGGGCGGCGACGCCCGCGGGCTGCTCGACCTGCCGCTCCGCATCCTGCCGACGCTCGATCCTCCGGCCGCGGACGCGCTGCGGCACACGCTCGCCGCGATCGGCGACTTCGACGTGCCGGCGGCGGTCCTCCGCCGCATCCGCGAGGTCGTCCCGCTGGAGCGCAGGCTGGACGGGCCCCTCGCCGGCGTGGCGGAGGAGGCCCTGCCGGACGCGGTTCTGTCCGTGCTCCGCCTCGTGCTGCGCCTCCGCGCGGACGAGGAGGACTGATGACGGTCCTCGGCTCCCCTCGCCACGACGCCCTGCTGCGGGCGGTCGTCGACCGGATGATCCCCGCCGACGACCTGCCGTCGGGATGGGAGTCGGGCGTCGGCGACTTCCTCCGGCTGATCTTCCAGCGCGAGCAGGCGCCGCGGCTGCCGGAGGTGGTCGCCGGCCTCGACGCGCTCGACGCGGCGGGCTTCCTCGACCTGGCCGGGCCGGAGCAGGACGCGCTGCTCGAGCGCAGCGACGCCGGCTTCGTCCGCCTGCTCGCCGAGCTCTGCGCGCAGGGCTACTACGGCGATCCGGGCAACGGCGGCAACCGCGACCGGATCGGCTGGACGTCGCTCGGCTACGCGGAGCTCGCGGAGGGGCGCACCTGGCCAGCGGTCGAGGCGGCTCCGGGCCCGACCATCGCCCTCGACGCGGTGCTGCCGCGGTACGACGCGATCGTGATCGGCGCCGGCGCGGGCGGCTGCATCGCGGCGCAGGTGCTGGCGGAGGCGGGCATGCGGGTGCTGCTCGTCGAGCGCGGCGCGTCGTGGTCGAGCGCCGACCTGCCGCTCGACCACCTGCGCAGCGAGCGCTCCTGGACCGGGTATCCGACCCGCACCGGGCCGTCGCCCGATGGCGATCCCCGGGTGAGCGTCGCGGGCGGCGCCGCCGCCGTGGTGCACGCGCCCGCCTCCGCCTGGAGCGCCAACGCGTTCGCGGTCGGCGGCGGCACCCGGGTCTACGGCGCGCAGGCGTGGCGGTTCGCGCCGCTCGACCTCCGGATGGCGACGACCTACGGGGTGCCCGAGGGCAGCTCGCTCGCGGACTGGCCGATCGGGTACGAGGACCTCGAGCCCTGGTACGACCGCTGCGAGTGGGAGTACGGCGTGAACGGCGACGACCGCCCGGTCGCCTTCGCGGGCGAACGCCGGCGCGGCTACCCGATGCCGCCGCTGCCCGAGACCCGATCGACGCGGGTGCTGCGCGCGGGCGCGGAGACGCTCGGGCTCGCGACCGCGGCGGTGCCGCTGCTGATCAACTCGGTGCCGTACAACGGCCGGCCCGCGTGCGTGCAGTGCGGCGCGTGCGTCGGCTTCGCGTGCCATGCGGGCGCGAAGAACGGCGGCTTCGATACCGCCCTGCCGCGCGCACTCGCGACCGGGCGCTGCGACCTGCTGCCGCTGGTGCAGGCCGAGCGGCTGATCACCGACGAGGCGGGCGCGGTCGTCGGCGTCGCGCTCGTGACGGAGGAGGACGGCGTCGCCCGCCGCCTCGAGGTCGCCGCCGACCGCGTCGTGGTCGCCGCCGGCGCGATCGAGTCCGCCCGCCTCCTGCTGCACAGCCGAACCCCGAGCGAGCCCGGGGGCATCGGGAACGCGCACGACCACGTCGGCCGGCACCTGCAGTCGCACGTGTACGCGGGCGCGATCGGGTTCTTCGACGAGGCGGTGCAGGACGGGCTCGGCCCTGGGCCGAACATCGCGACGAACGACTTCCGCCACGGCAACGACGGCGTGGTCGGCGGCGGCATGATCGCGAACGACTTCGTGCCGACGCCGATCACGGTGTGGGGCACGCTCACCGGCCTCGGCGTGATCCCGCGGTGGGGCGCGGACGCGAAGAGCGGCATGCGCCGGCTGTGGTCCCGGATGCAGATGGTGTTCGGCCCGGCGCAGGAGGTGCCGAGCCCGGCCGCGCGCGTCGAGCTCGACCCGGTGGTCGTGGACCGGTTCGGCGTCCCGGTCGCGCGGCTGAGCGGCGACATCCATCCCGAGGACCGCCGGACCGCCCGCCTCCTCGCCGACCGCGCTGCGGACTGGCTGCAGGCGAGCGGCGCGCGCGACGTCGTGCGGATGGACGCCGACGAGCGTCCGGAGGGCCCGAGCGGCGGCCAGCACCAGGCCGGCACCCTGCGGATGAGCGCGACGCCCGCGCAGGGCGTCACCGACCCGTGGGGCCGGGTCTGGGGACACCCCGAGCTGCTGGTCGCCGACGGGTCGGTGCACGTCACGAACGGCGGCGTGAACCCGGTGCTCACGATCATGGCGCTGGCGTACCGGAACACGACCCGCTTCGCGGCGGACCTGCCGGTGGGATCGTGAGCGCGGCGCTGTCTGCCGGCGGCGCTACGCTCCGACCGTGGCGGACGACACCACCCCGGCGGACCTCGAGCGCGATCTCGGCATCGACCAGAAGCGCATCCGGCACTACCTGCGGCAGCGCTACGGCAACCTGCCCGCGTACACGGACAACTGGCACCTGAACGCCCGCGCGGCCGACGACGTGCGCACCCACTTCCGCGCGGAGGCGGAGGCGCTGCGGGCGTCCGGCGAGAGCACGCCGACCGCGCGCCTGCGCCGCACCGAGACCGGCAGCATGCCGGTCCTCTTCCGCGACGCCACCGGCAGCACGACGTACGACGCCGACGGGCGGCTCGTCTACCTCCCGAGCACCGACGAGCTGGAGCAGCCGTAGGCGCGCTGCCTCAGGCCGTGATGTGGGCCTGCATCGCGGCGAACGACGGCAGCCGGTCGCGCTCGATGTGCGCGTAGGCGACCGACTCCGCCACCCGCTCGTTGCCGGAGGCGATCGCGTCGCGCAGGGCGACGTGGTCGTCGTAGGCGTCGTCGGCCGACAGGCCGCTGGTCAGGTGGAACAGCCAGGTCATCCGGCCGGAGATCGTGCGCATCATCTTCAGCATCAGGTCGTTCGCCGCCGTCTCGACGATCGCCTCGTGGTACGCGGTGCTCGCTCGCGCGATCGCGTAGGCGTCCCGCTCATCGACCACGTGGTGCGCGTCGTCGAGGGCGGTGTCGAGCCGCGTGAGGGACGCCCCGGCGGAGACCTGGCGGGCCGCGTGCCGGGCGGCCCCGACCTCGAGGCAGAGGCGCACGTCGAACAGGTCGTCGATCGCCTTCTCGGACCACGACGCCACCACGGCGCCGCGACGCGGCGTCGTGCGGACGAAGCCGTCGCGCTCGAGCAGCGGCACCGCCTCCCGCAGCGGGACGCGGGACACGTCGAGCTCCTCGCCGATCCGCTGCTCCGGCAGCCGGCTCCCCTGCTCGTACTGGCCGAGGATGATGCGGTCGCGCACCGTGTCGTAGACGAGCCGCGACAACGATCGCGCGGGCGCGACGACGGAGTCCGTCACCCCGTGCCTCCTTCCGTCCACGGCGAGCGCCCCGCGGCAGGGAGCCGCCGGGACGCCCGCCGCTGGATCACTTCTCGATGCCGAGCAGGCTGAAGTTCAGCTCGTTCGCGCCGAGGTTCTGCGCCGCCGCGACGCCGGTGAGCCAGCTCTTCGCGACGACCCAGTCCTTGTTGTACGACAGGTTCAGGAAGCAGCCGGTCGCGCCGTAGAGCTTCCCGGCCTCGGTGTACTTCGCCGTGTCGCCGGTCTTCACGGCCTCGTTCAGCAGCGAGTTCACCTGCTGCGACTGGCAGCCGAAGTAGTTGATGCCGCCGGACGCGTCCCAGAAGACGTGGCCCCACATGTACGGGTCGCCGCCGTCGGGGCCGTTGTTGCCGTCGATGAAGGCGTCCGGTCCCGTGCTCGGGTCGTTGATCCACCCGAACACCGTCGACGTGTCGTACCCCTGCGCGGAGGCGGTCAGCCCCGCCGCCTGCAGGTTCGCGACCACGAGGTCAGTCATCTGCTGCGCGTTCACGTTGCCGTTCGCGTAGCCGATCACGAGCTTCGCGCCCTTCTGCGCGGCGGACAGCCCCGACACGTAGCCGGAGAGCGCGCCGGCGTCGTACGAGATCGCCTGCTGGTCCCCGGAGGCGACCATGCCCTTCGCGTACATCGTGGTGGCGACCTCGCTGCGCTTGCCGAGCACCTGGTCGACCAGCTTCTGCTGGTCGATCGACTTCAGGAACGCGACGCGGGCCGCGCTGCTCGTGAAGAACCCGTGGCTCGGGTTGACGGTGACGAGCGCGCCCTGCAGCGTCGGGAGGAAGTAGTTCGCGACGCCCTTCGCCTTCGCGTACTTGTCGAGGCTCGACGAGGGCAGCGCCGCGACGATCGTGTCGACGGTGCCCTTGTCGAAGGCGAGCTCGAGCGCCGACTCGTCCGTGTAGACGGGCAGGTCGATGCGCGTGAAGGGCGAGGAGGGGCCCCAGTAGTCCTTGAACCGCGTCAGGACGTACTTCTGACCGGTCTCCGCGGTCGTCAGCTCGTAGGGACCGGTGCCCAGGTCGTGCGTCGACAGGTACGTCTGGGCGTCGTCGCCGCCCGCGTTCTTCGTCAGCCCGGTCGGCGACTCCATCTTCGGCCCGAACGGCGACGCCAGGTAGCTGAGGAACGCCGCGTTGGGCTGCTTCAGCGTGACGACCGCGGTCAGCGCGTCGGGCGTCGCGACCGACTTGACCACGTCGACCATGTAGGCCGCGCCGCCCTTGACGGCGATGCGGCGCTTGAACGCCACGTCCACAGCGGCGGAGGTGAAGTCGGTCCCGTCGTGGAACTTCACGCCCTTCCGCAGGTGGAACGTGTACTCGGTCCTGTCGGCGTTCACCTCCCACGACGTCGCGAGCCGCGGCGCGATCTCGACCTGGTCGGTGTCGTTCTTGTACTGGACGAGGCCCTCGTACGCGTTGATCATGATCGCGGTGCCGTTGTTGGCGTAGTAGATGTCCGGGTCGGGCGGCTGGCCGATGTCGCCGAGCAGCCCGACGGTGAGGACCCCGTCGGTCGGCGCCCCGGAGGCGCCCGAGTTCGATGCGGTGCGGGTGCCGGAGCTGCAGGCGCTGAGCGCCAGCAGCGGCACGACGGCGCCGAGGACCACGAGGCCCTTGAGCGCGCGCCTTGAGGGGATGTGCACGTCGGTGCTCCTATCCGGTGGCTGTGTTCGAGGTGGGAGTGGTGCTGGTGGTGCGGTGGCGGCGACCCCCCGCCCGGCCGGGCGGCCTCCGGGACGCGCCGGCCGCAGCGATGCGCGGGGCGGCGAGCCCCTGGAGGAGGGCCACGACGAGGCTGGGGAGG
>NZ_CAXTOQ010000042.1:0-23887 GCF_964245895.1 uncultured Amnibacterium sp. | reverse complement strand
CGAGCCCCTCTAGGTCGAGACCGAGATCCAGGTGCCGTACGAAGGCCGGATCCTCGTCTGCAAGATCGACGCGGTCTACCGACGGGGCGACCGCATCGAGATCGTCGACTGGAAGACGGGCCGCCCGCCGACCTCGGCGGCCGACGCGCAGCTGAAGCAGCTGCAGCTCGCGCTCTACCGCTTCGCCTACGCGACCAGGGAGGGCATCGACCCGGACTCGATCGACGCCGCGTTCTACTACGTGGCGCACGACCGGGTCGTCCGCCCGGAACGGGTCTACTCCGCGGCGGACCTGCGGGAGGCCTGGGCGGCGACGGGCGCCCGGGATGCCGTCGCGGCGCGCTGACGGCGGGCGTCGAGCATCCGCTCGACCTCGTCGACCGTGAGCGGCGGCCGCTCCTCGTCGTCGAGGTCGCCGGCGGTGTCCTCGAGCACGGCCGCGAGCAGCGCCTCCAGCATCCGCACGGCGTCGCCGATCACGCCGTCGTCCCCGCGATCGACGCCGTGCAGCAGCCACCGCGCGATCTCGAGCTCCGCGTAGAGCAGGGCCCGGCGGGCCATCGCGGGATCGGAGCCGCCGGTCCGCGTCGCGGTGTACGTCTCGAGCACGCTGCCCGCGGCGCCCGGGGACGGCAGCCCGAGCACCCACGCCAGGTCCCGCGCCGGATCGCCGACCTGCAGCCCCGCCCAGCCGAGCACCCCGGTGACCCGCTGATCTGGATCGTCCTTCGCGCTGACCAGCAGGGTCTCCGCAGCGAGGCCGCCGTGGACCACCACGGGACGGAACCGCCAGAGGGCGCCGTCCGCGGCGGCGGCGGTCCACCGGCTGATCAGCTCGAGCGGCACCTCGCCGGTCGAGTCGGCGGCCCGGATGATCTCCTCGACGGCGCGCACGCACTCGGCGGCGGTGGCGACGGGCAGGCCGGCGTCGTCGACCACGGCCGACGGCAGCTCGTGGATCGCGGCGACCGCGCGCCCGATCGAGCCGGCGAGCGGGCTGTGCGCCCCGACCGCCGCGGGCTGCAGCCGGACCCCCTCCACGTAGCTGGTGACGAAGGCCGGAGGGGCGGGCAGCACCCCGACCCCGGTCGGCACCGCGAACGGCAGGCGGGCGCGGGTGCCAGGGGTCAGCGCGGCGAGCACGCGGTGCTCGGCCGCGAGCCGCGCGCCGGCCTGGGCGTCGACCGGCGCCCGCACGACGAGGTGCGTCCCGGCGCGGTCGGTGAGCAGGGCGGCGTCGTGCTGGGCCTCGCCGCCGCCGGTGAAGGTGCGGGTGACGGCGACGTCGAGCCCGGGCACGGCCAGCGTCGCGAGCGCGGCTAGGGTGAATCGATGCCTGGCCATGCCGCCCAGGCTAGGTCGGGGGGCCGCCCGCACCTCCGCCGGGCTCGGCGTGTTCCGCGCCGGGGAGGGAACGCATCAGCCGTGCCGCAGGGATTCACCGACGCGCTGCCGCTCGCGAGGAGCACGCTCGACCGCGACGCGGCGGCTCGCGACCGACCGGGCGTGCTCGAGGCGGCGTGGGCGGATCCCGCCACCCGGGTGGCCGTGCTGCAGCGGGGGCTGGCGCTGCTCGCGGCGGACGGCGACGGGCTCGCCCTCGTGCCGCCGGCGACCCTGCCGGAGCCCGCGCTGCTGCTGTACCTCGGCCGGACGACGGAGGAGGGCGACCCGCCCGCGGGCACGGTCGTGCTCGGCGCCGCGTACGACGACGAGGCCGTCGAGGGGGAGTGGGCCGACCTGCGGCTCGACGGCGCCCGGCTGGGCGCCCGCGACGCGGGGCTGTTCGCCGAGTTGCTCGGGCTCGCCAACTGGCACCGCGCGGGCGGGTTCTCGCCGCGCACCGGCGCGCCGACCCTGCCGGGCCGCGGCGGCTGGGTGCGCCACCCCGACGGCTTCGCCGCCGAGTCGAGCGGGCAGCACGTCTTCCCGCGCACCGACCCCGCCGTGATCATGGGCGTCGTCGACCCGCTCGACCGCCTGCTCCTCGCCCGGAACGGCGCCTGGCCCGAGGGCCGCGTGTCGGTGCTCGCCGGCTTCGTCGAGCCGGGGGAGTCGTTCGAGACCGCGGTGCGCCGGGAGGTGCTCGAGGAGGTCGGCGTGCGCGTCGGCGGCTGCGAGTACCTCGGCTCCCAGCCGTGGCCGTTCCCCGCCAGCGTGATGATCGGGTTCCTCGCCCGGGTCGACGGCGACGCGGCGGTCGAGCTGCACCCGGACGGCGAGGAGATCCGCGAGGCCCGCTGGTGGAGCCGCGAGGACCTGGCGGCCGCCTCCGGCGACACGATCCGGCTGCCCGGGCGCACCTCCATCGCGAGAGCGATCATCGAGCACTGGTACGGAGGTCGCCTGGAGGGGGACTGGTGAGCGACGCGGAGGCCGTGCTCGACGCGCTCGACGACGAGCAGCGGGCCGCGGCGGAGGCGCTGACCGGGCCGGTCTGCGTGCTCGCCGGCGCCGGCACGGGCAAGACCAGGACGATCACGCATCGCATCGCGTACGGCGTCGCGTCCGGCGTGTACCCCCCGAAGCGCGTGATGGCGCTGACCTTCACGACCAGGGCGGCGAGCGAGCTGCGCGCCCGGCTCGGCGCGCTCGGCGCGCCGGGCATCGCGGCCCGCACCTTCCACTCGGCCGCGCTCGCGCAGCTGAACCACTTCTGGCCGCAGCTGATGGGCGGTCCCGCGCCGTCGGTGCTGGACGCCAAGGTCCGCACGGTCGCGCGCGCGGCCGAGGGCCTCAGGATGCGGCTGGGCTCGGCGGCGCTGAAGGACGCGGCGGCCGAGATCGAGTTCCGCAAGGCCGGGGCGATGAGCTTCGAGCGGTACGCGGCGGCGGCCGCGGACCGCGCGCTGCCGGACGGGATCGGCATCGACGCGATGGTGGCGCTGCAGCAGCGCTACGAGACGATCAAGGACGAGCAGCGCGCGATGGACTTCGAGGACGTGCTGCTCGCCGTCGCGGGGATGATCGAGTCCGAGCCGGAGGTCGCGACGGAGGTGCGGGAGCAGTACCGCTTCTTCACGGTCGACGAGTACCAGGACGTCTCCGCGGCGCAGCAGGTGCTGCTGGAGGCGTGGCTCGGGGAGCACAGCGACGTCTGCGTGGTCGGCGACGCGAGCCAGACCATCTACTCCTTCGCGGGCGCGCAGTCCGAGCACCTCCTGCGGTTCGGCGAGCGCCCGGGTGCGACTGTGGTGCGCCTCGAGCACAACTACCGCTCGGTGACCGGGGTCGTGAAGGCCGCGAACAGCCTGATGACGGGACGCCGGGGCGCGCTCGTGCTCGATGCGGTGCGGCGCAGCGCCGATCCGCGCGAGCCGGCCGTGCAGGTGCGCGACTACGCCGACGATCCCGACGAGGCCGCCGGCATCGCGCAGGCCGCTGCCGCGCTGGTCGCGGGCGGCACCCCGCCGGCGGACATCGCCGTGCTCCTCCGCATCAATGCGCAGGCCGCGCTGATGGAGCAGGCGTTCGCGGCGCAGGGCCTCGCGGTCACGACCGGCAGGGCGACCCGCTACTTCGAGCAGCCCGTCGTACGGAAGGCGATCGAGCTGCTGCGCGCCGCGGTGCTCGCGCGGCTGGAGGAGCCGTTGGTGAAGTCGGTCAGCGACGCGCTGCGGCAGCTCGGCCACACGCACCACGCCCCGCCCGGCCCGAGCGAGCAGCGGACGCAGTGGGAGCTGCTCGACGCGCTCGGCACGATCGCCGAGCAGGCGGCGCCGGGCACGACGCTGCAGTCCTTCGTCGCCGAGCTCGCCGAGCGCGCGGCGGCGCAGCACGACCCGCCCGCGAACGCGGTGTCCGTGCTGACGCTGCACGCGGCGAAGGGGCTCGAGTGGCCGGTGGTGTTCCTCGCCGGCTGCAGCGAGGGGCTGCTGCCGATCGCCTACGCCACGACACAGGCCGAGGTGGAGGAGGAGCGGCGGCTGCTCTACGTCGGCGTCACGCGGGCGCGGGACCGCCTCCGGCTGTCGTGGGCGCGCTCCCCGGCGCCGCGGCCGGGGGAGCGGCGCCCGTCGCGGTTCCTGGCGGAGCTGGGGCCGGAGATCGGCACCAGCACGCAGCGTGCCAGGGCCGCGGCAGCAGGCTGACCGCGCCGTCGGCGCCGATCCGCATCGCCTGACCCTCCAGCCCCGTCGGCGAGCCGCACCGGACCGACTCCAGCACGTCGCCGAGCGCGGCGGCGGCGGCGAGCCGCGTGCGCAGCGAGGTCGCCGTGCGGGAGGTGGTGCGCCGCAGCAGCTGGGCGGCCACGGCCCGCCAGGTCGGGTCCTCGAGGCGGTGCTCGTCCGCGCACCGCAGGCACGGGGTGCGGCCGGGGACGACGAACGGGCCGAGCACCACGGCCTGGTCGCCGAAGACGAGCGCGACGTGCGGCAGGTCGTCCGCGAGCCGGCGGACGGTCTCGGCCGGCGGCACCAGGTGGTGCGCGGCGACGACCGCGACGTCGGGCCGGTCGGTCTCGGGCGGCACGAGCCACGGCAGGACCAGGGCGGCCAGGTCGGGCGGCCCGTCGACCGCCACGTGCGGCCGCGCCGGCTCCGGCGCGCCGGGCTCGAGGAGGGCGGGCCGCAGGCGCTGGAGCAGCCCGTCCAGGTCGTCGAGCCCGCTCGCGGCCGCGATCGTCCCGAGCCCCTGCCGGTCCACGCCGAGCGTCAGCGCGTGGACGACGTGCTCGGCGCCCGGCGGCACCGGGTCCAGCTCCGCGAGCGCGGGATCGAGCCCGAACTGCAGCCGGTCCGGCGTGCGCCAGACGGGACGGGCGGCGGGATCGATGCGGAGCACCCCGGGATGATCACCGATCCGCCGGATCGGCGTGGTCGGCCGTCCACAGGCCTCTTCGTCGTTCAGGAGTACCGGCAGCCGGGACCACCCGGATCTCCTGGAAGACGGAATGCGATCAGACCGGAGGCGCCGGATCGTCCCCGCGCAGCAGCTCCTCGATTTCGCGGTCGACGTCGTCCTTCGGCGGCTCGGCCGCGGTGAGGCGGGCGATCAGCGCGTTCGGCGAGTCGATGTCCTCGGCGGTCGGCAGCAGGTCGGGGTGCGACCAGAGCGCGTCCCGGCCGGCCGGGCCGAGCGCGTCGGTCACGAGGCGCCACATCGCGGCGGCCTCGCGGAGGCGGCGGGGCCGCAGCTCCAGCCCGACCAGGGTCGCGAACGCCTGCTCGCCGGGGCCGCCGGTCGCGCGCCTGCGGCGCACCGTCTCCGCGATCGCGCCGGAGGCCGGCAGCCGCCGCGTCGCGTCGGCGGTCACCACGTCGACCCAGCCCTCGACGAGGGCGAGGGTCGTCTCGAGCCGCGCGAGGGCCGCGTCCTGCTGCTCGGTCTTCGGCGGGATCAGCTCGCCGGAGGAGAACGCCTCCTTCAGCCGCTCGGTGTCCGTCGGGTCGAAGCCCTCCGCGAAGCGCTGCACCTGCTCGATGTCCACGCCGAGGTCGCGGGAGAAGTCCGCGATCGTGCTCGTGAGCCCGAGACGCAGCCAGCGCGCGTGACGGAACACCCGCGCGTGCGCCAGCTCGCGCACCGCGAGGTACAGCGTGACCTGCTGCTCGTCGATGTCGAGGCCCTCGCCGAACGCGGCGAGGTTCTGAGGCAGGAGGGCCGCCTTGCCGTCCGGCAGCAGCGGCACGCCGACGTCGCCGCCGGACACCACGTCGGCGGCGAGCCCGCCGACGACGGCGCCCAGCTGCGCGGCGAAGATCGTGCCGCACACCTGGCGCAGCATCCGGCCGGCGTCGGGGACGCGGGCGGCCAGCTCGCCGGCGATCTCGGGCGGGATCTGATCGGTGAAGACGCCGGTCAGCGAGTCCGCGATGCGCAGCGCGACCGGCTCGGCCAGCTGCACCCAGAACGGCATCGTGGCGCGGATCCACTGCGTCCGCGTCATCGCGGCGGGCGCGTCGGGCAGGGTCTCGAACGCCGTCGTCTCGTCGAGCCAGAGCCCGGCGACCGAGAACGCCTGCGACACCGCGGCGACCTGCGCGTCCGTCGCGGACAGCGACCCGGCGCCGGCTGCCGCGATCGCCTGATCCGTCGCGATCGACCAGTCGATGCGCCCGTCCGGGTTCTGCATCGCCTGCCGCAGCTGGGACATCAGCTGCTCGAGACCCGCGGCACCGCCCGGCAGGCCCATCGCCTTCGCGAGCGCTGCGGTGTCGGGCGCGCCTCCGCCCGCCATCATCCGCCGGAGCATCTCCTGCAGGTCGGGCTCCGCGGCGTCGTCCGGCTCATCGGCCATGCCCTTACGCTAGGCGATCCATGCAGGCACGGCGGTTCCGTTCGCTCGGCGCGCACACGCGTCCGTCGGCCGTCTCCGTCGTCACGGTCCTGGCGGTCGTCGCCGTCTTCGTCGTCGCCCTGCTGCCGTCGCCCTACGCGGTGGAGCAGCCCGGCCCGGTCTACGACACCCTCGGCTCGAGCGGCACCGGCAAGGACCGCGCGCCCCTCATCTCCATCCCGGGCAAGCAGACCTACCCGACCACCGGCAGGCTCGACCTGCTGACCGTGTCCGTGCTCGGGAACGCCTCCGGCGGCCCCAGCTGGTTCGACCTGGCGGAGGCGTGGCTCGA
Organism: uncultured Amnibacterium sp.; assembly: GCF_964245895.1. Lineage (GTDB taxonomy): Bacteria > Actinomycetota > Actinomycetes > Actinomycetales > Microbacteriaceae > Amnibacterium. The sequence continues at coordinate 17,315 of NZ_CAXTOQ010000042.1, read as the reverse complement.
CCCGGACGAGGCGGTGATCCCGCTGGAGGCGGTCTTCCCGCAGGGCGAGACGCAGCAGCAGGCCGAGCAGCAGAGCGCGCAGCAGATGACCGCGTCGCAGCGCAGCGCGATCACCGCGGCGCTGACCCGGCTCGGCTACACCGTCGACGGCACCGTCACGATCGGGTCCGTGCAGCGGGGATCGGCCGCGGCCGGCAGTCTTCAGCGGGGCGACGTCGTGACGACCTTCGCGGGCCGGCCCATCGACGACGCCTGCTCGCTGCAGAACGCGGTCGCCGCGAACGGCACGGCGCAGGCCGCGGTCGTGATCGAGCGCGGCGGGAAGCGGGAGACGCTGCGGATCGCCCCGCGCGAGACCGACGACGGCGCCGGCGGCACCCGCCCGCTGCTGGGCGTCACCACCAGCGCGACCATGCGCTACCCCTTCGACGTCGACCTGCGCATCGACGATGTGGGCGGCCCGTCCGCGGGGATGATGTTCGCCCTCGGGATCATCGACAAGCTGACGCCCGGCTCGCTGACCGGAGGCAGGCACGTGGCGGGCACCGGGACGATCTGCGGCGACGGCCGGGTCGGCGCGATCGGCGGCATCGTGCAGAAGCTGTCGGCCGCCCGCGCCGCCGGGGCCACGCTCTTCCTCGCGCCGGCGGCGAACTGCGACGAGGTCGTCGGCCACATCCCGAGCGGTCTCGATGTGGTGGCCGTGGACACCCTCTCGGACTCCCTCGAGGCCCTCGAGCAGGTGCGCGAGACGGGGTCCGCGCGGGGCCTGCCGACCTGCTCCGCGCGGGTATCCTCAGCCGGGTGACGACGCAAGCAGCAGCGCCGGCACGACGTCGACGCGCGGCACTCGCGATCACCTTGGGCGTTGTGGTCGTGCTCCTCATCGGGTTCTTCCTCTTCGCGGGGCTCTACACGGACGCCCTCTGGTTCGGCAAGCTCGGCTACTCGAGCGTGCTCTACACGGAGTGGCTGTCCATCGCGACGCTCTTCGTCGTCGGGTTCGTCGCGATGGCCGCGCCGCTGATCGCGACCATCCAGCTCGCCTACCGCCTCCGGCCCGTCTACGCGAAGCTCACCGCCCAGCTCGACCGCTACCAGCAGGTGATCGAGCCGCTGCGCCGCGTCGTGATGCTCGGCATTCCTCTGGTGGTCGGCCTGTTCGCCGGGGTCTCCGCCGCGGCCCGCTGGCAGCCGATCCTGCTGCTGCTGCACGCGCAGGACGTCCCCGGCCAGACAGACCCGGTCTTCGGCATGAACGTCGGGTTCTACCTCTTCACCCTGCCCGCGCTGCACGGCATCGTCGGCTTCGCCTCGGCGGTCCTGGTGGTCTGCGTGATCGCCGCGCTCGCCACCGCCTACCTCTACGGCGGCATCCGCGTCGTGGGCAGGGAGGTGCGGATCTCGAAGGCTGCGCGCGTGCAGATCGCGATCACCGTCGCGGTGTTCCTCGTGCTGCAGGCGATCAGCCTGTACCTCGACCAGTTCACGACGCTCTACGAGGGCTCGACCGGCGACCTCATCACGGGTGCCGGCTACGCGGACGCGAACGCCGTGATCCCCGGTCGGCTGATCCTCGCGGTCTGCGCCCTGCTCGTCGCCGTCGTGTTCATCGTGACCGCGGCCATCGGCCGGTGGCGCCTGCCGCTGATCGGTATGGGGCTGCTCGTCGTCGCGTCGATCATCATCGGCTCGGTGTTCCCCTGGGCGATGTGGAACCTGCAGGTGAAGCCGAACGAGGGCACCCTCGAACGCCCGTATATCCAGGACTCGATCACCGCGACGAGGGCAGCCTTCGGAGTCGCAGGGACGAAGGAGATCGCCTATAACGCGACGACCACGGCGGAGGAGGGCGCGCTGCGCACCGACGCGCAGACGACGGCGAACATCCGCATCGTCGACCCGGCGGTCGTGTCGCCGACATTCGGGCAGTTCCAGCAGTTCAAGCAGTACTACTCCTTCCCCGATCCGCTCGACGTCGACCGGTACACGATCGACGGCACGTCGCAGGATGCGGTCGTCGGCGTGCGCGAGCTCGACCAGAGCGGCCTCGGTGCCTCCCAGTCGCCATTCAACAACACCTTCGTCTACACGCACGGGTACGGGCTCGTCGCGGCCTACGGCAACAAGCGCGCCTCCGACGGCGCACCGGCGTTCTTCGAGTCGAACATCCCGACCTCGGGCTCGCTCGGCGACTACGAACCGCGCGTCTACTTCGGAGAGGAGTCCCCGCAGTTCTCGGTTGTCGGCGCACCGACGACGACGAAGCCGATCGAGCTCGACTACGCCGCTGGCAACGGCGGTGGCGGCACGCAGAAGAGCAACACCTTCACGGGCGACGGGGGCCCGAGTGTCGGCAACTTCTTCAACCGCCTCGTGTACGCGCTGAAGTTCTCGTCCGACCAGATCCTGCTGTCGGACGCTGTCAACGCGAAGTCGCAGATCTTGTACGACCGGAATCCGCTGGTACGGGTGCAGAAGGTCGCACCCTACCTGACGCTCGACCAGGACCCCTACCCGACGGTCGTGAACAACCGCCTCGTGTGGATCGTGGATGGGTACACGACCTCGGCCTCCTATCCGTACTCCTACTCGCAGAGTCTCTCCGGCGCGCTGGCGAACACGAGCGACGCGACCACCCCGTACGCGACCGACCAGATCAACTACATGCGCAACTCAGTGAAGGCCACGGTCGACGCCTATAGCGGCAAGGTCACCCTGTACGCCTGGGACGAGAACGATCCCGTCATCAAGGCGTGGCGCAGCGTCTTCCCGTCCACGGTGAAGCCCCTCGCTCAGATGGGCGGCGAACTGATCAGCCACGTCCGGTACCCCGAGGGTCTGTTCCGCGTGCAGCGCGAGATCCTGAACCGGTACCACATCACCGATCCGGGCTCCTGGTACACGGCGGACGATCGTTGGCGCGTGCCACCGGAGCCGTCGAACGCGGCGGACACCAACAACCAGACGCAGCAGCCGCCGTACTACCTGACAATGCGGCTGCCCGGGCAGACGAGCCCGACATTCTCGCTCTACTCGACGTACATCCCGAACCAGACAGGGGCGAACGCGCGGGGCAACCTGACGGGCTATCTCGCGGTCGACGCGGACGCCGGCAGTACGCACGGCACAAAGCGAGCCGACTACGGCACCCTGCGGCTCCTGGTGCTGCCGCGCAACACCACGGTTCCCGGGCCGACGACCGCGCAGTCGCAGCTGAACACCGACACCACCGTCGCGCAGCAGCTGACGCTGCTTCGGGGAGGGGCCGCAGGTGGCACCAGTGTCGTGCAGGGCAATCTCCTGACGATCCCTGTGGGCGGCGGTCTGCTCTACGTCCAACCGGTCTACGTGAAATCGGGCTCGGGCACGTCGTACCCGTTGTTGCGGAAGGTGCTCACCTCGTTCGGCAGCAAGGTCGCCTTCGAGGACACCCTTGACCAGTCGCTCAACACCCTGTTCGGCGGCGAGTCCGGAGCCAACGTCCCCGACTCGGACGGCAGCTCGTCGGGCTCAGGATCGGGCAGCGGCTCGGGAACGGGCAGCGGGTCAGGATCGGGCAGCGGTTCCGGCTCGGGAACGAGCAATGCCGCGGTGCAGAAGGCGCTCGACGCGGCGAGCAAGGCCCTCGCCGCCCGTCAGGCCGCCTACGCGAAGAACGACCTCGTGGCCGCCGCGCAGGCCGACCAGGACCTGCAGAAGGCGATCCAGGACGCCATCGCGGCGGAGGGCTGACGCGCCCGCCCCGCGGCCCGTCCCGGATGGGGTAGGCTTCTTCACGCATCGCGGGGTGGAGCAGTTCGGTAGCTCGCTGGGCTCATAACCCAGAGGTCGTAGGTTCAAATCCTGCCCCCGCAACCAAGAAGTACTCGTGAGAACCCCGGACCTTGAGAGGTCCGGGGTTCTTCTCGTTTGAGGCATGTTCCGCGATGCCGGACTCCAGTCGCGTCGCCCGGCGCCCTACTTCCGCTTCCGGCTCAGGTCGATGGGCGCCGGCGGGTCGGGCTTCGTCAGAGGGCCGTCCTCGAGGATGGCCGTCACCATCCTCCACGCGCGGTTCGACAGCGCATCCCCCGGATAGAACTCGCTGAAGAACGCGTCGGCGGCCTCCACGGTTCGGACCTCGCAGAGGGCGAGGAGCTGGCGGATGTCGTCCGTGTCGCGTCCGGGCCGGTTGGCCCGCAGCTTCATGGCGAGCAGGGTCTCGGCGCTGGCGACCTGGACGACCACCAGGCCGTCGTCGTGGATGGTCTCCCAAGTCGGTGATCGCCCGAAGAGCGGTTCGCCGCCAGTCGCTGTGACGCCGAAGTTCAGCCATCCGGCGTCCCAGCCTCGGCGAGCCGCGATGCGGTCGGCCGCTGCGGCCACGGCGGCATCCGACCCCGGGCGGACGTGGAGGGCGTCGAGGTCGACCGTGCTGCGCCGCCGATGATGCCGGAGCGCCAGGGCCGCGCCTCCGACGATCCGCAGCCCGACGCGCTCGCCGTCGGCGTGCAGCTCCGCGACGAGGTCTTCGAGCGCGCCGATCAGGTCCTCTCGATCGAGCAGCGTCATCTCACACGCTCGCGAAGGTGTCGCGCCAGACCAGCACCCCGTGCCGCCGGAACGACTCGGGGACGTCGGCATCGCCGGGAACGGGGTCGGCTGGATCGACTTGCAGCACACGAGCGTGCTGCAACGCGCGCGCGCCGTCGGCGACCCAGTCGGGCAGCGGAATCCGCTCCTCCTGCAGGCGCCACGAGACGAGCGCCGCGATCGCCGCATCCCACACCTTCCGGCCGGTGCGTTCGGGGGTGGTCACGGCGAGCACGCCGCGGACGAGACCGCTCTCGGCGAGCAGATCGTCGTTCAGCTGGATCAGATGTCGGAGCGCGTCGTGCCGATCGCCGCGCTCGAGGCTGCCACGGATCCGCCATGCGGCCGTCGCGGCGTCGTCGCGTCGTGTTGGAGCCGCGTACAGCCGGTGTCCCGATCCGGCGAGCAGTCGATCGACGGTGTCGAACCGGGGGACCTCGTCGTCGCCCTCGGAGCGGGAGACCCGAGCCTGATCCACCCCCGCGAGCTGCGCGAGCTGCGCCTGAGTGAGCTGGCGAGATTTCCGTGCTGCGCGAAGCGAGACACCTGCGGTACTCATCGCCCCCCCTCATGTGGTTTGCAGCATACCAGGACTCCGAAACGAGCGAAACGGGATGAACAGGCGTCACTCGACCCAGTCACGCGGGATCAGCGCCACATGCAGCATCTCGCGGGTGTACGTCGGCGGCCGCTGACCGGCTCAGCGCTCGGGGAACGACCACCTCGGTCGCGACCCTCCGCGCCGCCTCCCCCCGATCGCGGGTCGTCGACCTATGGTCTGCGAGGCGCCGATCGGCGCACGCGGGAGGGGGTCGCTGATGGTCTCCATCCGGATGGCGATCGGTGTCGGCGTCGTGGCGATGGTGCTCGCGCTCACGCCGGTCGCCGCCGATGCGCAGCCGGCCGGTCCCGGTGCGAAGGGCGGCGTCCACGCTCGGGCGCTGCTGCAGGAGCTCCACGTCGCGCGGGCCGATCGAACCCATGCGTTCCGTGCGGCGTCCTTCGAGGCCGTCGATGCGGACGGCGACGGCTGCTCCACCCGGGCGGAGGTGCTGCGGCGCGACGACCTGGCGGGGGCGACGTCCTGCTCGGCGAGCGGGCGGTGGCGCTCGCTGTACGACGGTCGGGTGGTGACGCGTCCGCGGAGCCTGGTGGTCGATCACCTCGTGCCGCTCGCCGAGGCGTGGCGCGCCGGTGCGTGGCGCTGGTCGTCGACGCGGCGGACCGCGTTCGCGAACGACCTCGACTACCGCTGGTCGCTGCAGGCCGTGACCGCCTCCTCGAGCCGCGCGCGGGCCGGCCGCGATCCGGCGCGCTGGCTGCCGAGCCGGAACCGCTGCACCTACGCCGAGGCGTGGATCGCGGTGAAGTCGCGGTGGAGGCTGACCGTCGACCGGGCGGAGAAGGCGGCGCTCGCGCGCGTGCTCGACGGCTGCCAGGACGACCGGGTCGGCGCCCCGGCGCAGCCCGACCCGGTCGCGCTGGTCGGCGCTCGGCCGATCGCGCTGCCCGCGCATCCGACGGTGTACTTCTTCGGCGACTCCTGGACGCACGGCGCGGTCGCCGACCTCGGGCGCGGGTTCCCGCAGGTCGTCGGTGCCGCGCTGGGCTGGGAGGCGCAGCTGGGGCCGGACGACTCGGGCTCCGGCTACGTGCACACCTACGTGCCGTGGCGCCGCCTGCTCCCGGACGAGGCCGCCCAGCTGCAGCCGATCGACGCCGACCTGATCGTGCTCGAGGCCGGGCTGAACGACGAGCCGGGTCCGCTCGCGGGGCTCCCGGCGGCCGTGGAGCGCACCGTGCGGGCCCTGCAGACGAAGTCGGACGGCGCACCGCTCGTGATGGTCGGCCCGGCTTCGCCGGACGGGACGCCGCCGGCCAGCCTCGTCGTGATCGACGCGCAGGAGGCGGCGGTCGCGCGACGGCTCGGGATCCACTACATCTCGCCGCTGCAGGAGCGCTGGCTCACGCCGCAGAACGTGGACGGCCTGGTCGACGCGGGCACCTTCCACCCGAACACCGAGGGCCACGCCTACTACGCGGGCCGGCTCGCGGCCGACCTGCAGCGCTTCGTCTCGACGGCCTCGTAGCCGTCAGCGCCGCGGGCGACGCCGCCGCCGCGCGCCCAGCCAGATCAGCACGACGCCGGCGGCGGCCACGATGAGGCCTACGGTGAGCCAGGTCCGGCTCCCGGTCATGAAGCTGCCGGGGATCAGGTTCGCCCCCTGACCGATCCAGACGCCGCCCACGACCAGGGCGACGGCGCCGACGACGATCAGGACGATGCGGCCGATGCGGGAGGTCACGCCGCACACCGTACCGGCGCGGCCCGCCTCCTACGATCGGGAGCCATGACCCGGATCGCCGTCGCGCAGTTCGCCCCGGGCGCCGACGTCGCGGCGAACCTCGCGGAGGTCCGCGCCCTCGTCGCGGAGGCGGCGGGGCAGGGCGCCGAGCTCGTCGTGCTGCCCGAGTACGCCTCCTTCTTCGAGCACCGGATGGGACCGCGGTTCGCGGAGCACTCCCAGGCGCTCGACGGCCCGTTCGTCGAGGGGGTCCGCGGATCGGCCGCGGAGGCGGGCGTCGCCGTGGTCCTCGGCCTGGTCGAGACGGCGGAGGGGAAGCGGTTCCGCAACACCGCCGTCGCCGTGTCGGGCGACGGCGTGGTCGCGACCTACCGCAAGACGCACCTGTACGACGCGTTCGGCGCGGAGGAGAGCCGGTGGGTCGAGGCCGGTACGCTCGAGCCCCCGCAGACGTTCCTGGTCGGCGACCTGCGGGTCGGCCTGCAGACCTGCTACGACCTGCGGTTCCCCGAGGTCACCCGCGTGCTCGCGGACGCGGAGGTCGATCTGGTCCTGGTGCCGGCCGACTGGGTGCCCGGACCCGGCAAGGTGCACGCCTGGCGCACCCTGCTCACCGCGAGGGCGATCGAGAACACCGCCTTCGTCGCCGCGGCCGGCCAGGTGCCTCCGGACGGCGTCGGGACGAGCCTGGTCCTCGACCCGGCGGGAGCCACCCTCGCCGAGCTGGGGGAGGCGCGCGGCGTCGCGGTCGCCGACCTCGATCCCGCCCGCCTCCGCGATGTGCGCGCCGCCAACCCCGCGCTGCGCCTCCGCCGCTACACGGTTCTGCCCCGCTGACTCCCTTCGTCGTTCAGGCTGGTCTCGCCGGCGCGCCGCGCTCCGGGCGCGAAGGGACGGCGTGTCGTGGAACGAGCCTGAACGAGGAAGGGGTCAGCGCGGGCGGAGGGCCGCGAGGCGCGTCGACGCCTCGGCGAGGACCGCGGGGGACTTGCAGTACGCGAAGCGGATCAGGGAGCGCATGCGCTCGGCCTGCTCGCCCCGGCAGAACGCGGAGACCGGCACGGCGACCACGCCGGCGAGGTCCGGGAGCCGCCGGCACAGCTCCGCGCCGTCGGCGAAACCGAGCGCCGCGCCGTCCGCGATCGCGAAGTAGCCGGCGCTGGGCGACGAGACCGGCAGCCCGGCTGCGGCGAGCCCGGCGACCAGCAGGTCCCTGCCGGCCCGGAGATCGGCGGCGATGCGCCTGAACACGGCGTCCGGCAGGTCGAGCCCCACGGCGATCGCCGGCTGGAACGGCGCGCCGTTGACGTAGGTGAGGAACTGCTTCACGGCGAGCGCCGCGGACACCAGCTCGGCCGGCCCGGACAGCCAGCCGATCTTCCACCCCGTCGTGCTGAACGTCTTGCCGCCGGAGGAGATCGTGATGGTCCGGTCCCGGGCTCCCGGCAGCGTCGCCGCCGGCACGTGCGGGACCGCGTCGAGCAGCAGGTGCTCGTAGACCTCGTCGGTGACGATCAGCGCATCGTGCCGCTCGGCGGCCTCGACGACGACGCGCAGCAGCGCCTCGTCCAGCACCGCCCCGGTCGGGTTGTGCGGGCTGTTCAGCAGCACGATCCGCGTGCGATCGGTGATCGCATCGCGCAGGCGGTCCGCGTCGGGCGTGAAGGACGGCCAGTCGACCGGCACCGTCCGGTGCACGCCGCCGGCGAGCGCGATCAGCGCGCCGTAGGCGTCGTAGGCGGGCTCGAGCGTCAGCACCTCGTCGCCGTCGTCCACGAACGCGAGCAGCACGGCCGCGAGCGCCTCCGTCGCCCCCGCCGTGACCAGCACCTCGGTGTCCGGGTCGACCTCGAGTCCGTACCAGCGGCGCTGGTGGCGGGCGATCGCCTCGCGGAGCGAGGCGGTGCCGCGCCCGGGCGGGTACTGGTTCAGCCCGGCCGCGATCGCGTCCCGCGCCGCGTCGAGCACCTCGCGGGGCCCGTCGGTGTCCGGGAAGCCCTGGCCGAGGTTGATCGCGCCCGTCGCCGCAGCGAGGGCGCTCATCTCGGCGAAGATGGTGGAGCCCGGCAGCCCGTCGGCCGTCAGCAGGCCGGCTCCCGCCGCGGCGCGGCGCCACGGTCCCGACCTCGTCACCGAAGCCAACCTAGAGGTCGGATCGTCCTAGGAAGGCCTCTGCTGATTCATAGGGTTCGCCAGGGTCGCCCGCGCAGTCTGTGCGGGCTTGAGAAGGAGCACCATGAGCGACAGCACTGAACGGCCCGACGACGGCCGGTCGGACATCCCCGCCGGCGACGGCGGGCACCTGCACGAGGACACCGCGCCGACGGCCGTCACCGCGACCGCCGAACCGGCGTCGTCCGGCGGCGAGTCCTTCCGGCGCCAGGACCGGCGCGGCCTGCTGCTCCCCGTCGCGGCCGCGGCGGTCGTCGCGGCGCTCATCGGCGGCGGCGTCGGCGCGGGCATCGCGATCGCGGTGAACCCGCGGACGAGCATCACCGCGGCGTCCGGCACGGCCTCCGGCATCACCATCAACAACCCGTCGACGGCCACCGCCGTCTCCGCCGTGGCGGCGAAGGCGTCGCCCTCCGTGGTCACGATCTCCGTGTCGTCGTCGAGCGAGTCCGGCACGGGCTCCGGCATCGTGCTCTCCTCGGACGGCTACGTGCTGACGAACAACCACGTGGTGACGCTCGACGGCGCGACCTCCGGCGGCACGATCTCGGTCACCACGTCGAACGGCCGCATCTACGCGGCGAAGATCGTCGGCACCGATCCGCTGAACGACATCGCCGTCATCAAGCTGGAGAAGGCGTCCGGGCTGACCGTCGCCACCTTCGCGGACTCGTCGGACCTGAACGTCGGCGACGCCGTCGTCGCGATCGGCGCTCCGCTCGACCTGCCGAACACCGTGACCACCGGCATCGTCAGCGCGCTGAACCGCAGCATCGCCGTGCAGTCCTCGGCGGTGCCGGACGGCTCGAGCGGCAGCGACGGCGGGGACGGCGGCAGCACCGAGAGCCCCTTCAACTTCTGGAACTTCGGCGACGGCGACGGGCAGTCGGCGACGCCGACCCAGACGTCGAACATCTACCTCTCGGTGCTGCAGACCGACGCGGCGATCAACCCCGGCAACTCCGGCGGCGCCCTGCTCGACTCGCAGGGCGACGTCATCGGCGTGAACGTGGCGATCGCGGGCACCGGCTCGAGCTCCAGCGGCGGCACCCAGTCCGGCAGCATCGGCGTCGGCTTCGCCATCCCGTCGTCGGTCGCGAAGCGGATCGCCGACGACCTGATCGCCGGGAGGACGCCGACGCACGGTCAGCTGGGCGTGACGTCGGCCGCGAACCAGAGCGCCACCACGGGCACGGTCGCAGGCGTCGAGGTCTCCGCGGCGCCCGAGGCTGGCAGCGCGGCCGCGAAGGCGGGGATCGAGAAGGGCGACATCATCACCGCCGTCGGCAAGGTCCCGGTGACGGACTACACCGACCTGGCCGGGCAGATCCGGTCCTACGCGGGCGGCAGCACCGTCGACGTCACCTACTCCCGCGGCGGCACCTCGCGCACGGTCTCGGTCACGCTCGGCGTCGCGAAGGCCTGAGCCGTGGGCACCGCGTGGGGGTTCGTCCTCGCCGGGATGCTGGCGGTCCTGCTCGCGGTCTTCGTGCTGCGGCTGCGCCGGTCGCAGGAGGGCTTCGGCCGGCTCGTCGCGATCGGCGTCCTCATCGGGCTCGGCGTCGCCGCCGTCGCCCTGGTCGCAGCCTTGAACGACTGACCCCTCAATAGACTCGCGGGGCGCGGCGGGGTCCGCCGGAACGGAGTCGACCTTGCTCTCGCTCGCCCAGCAGGCCGTGGCCGCCAGGAGCCACGTCGAGGCGCGGCTGGCGCAGGCGGGTGTCCCCGTCGACGACGCGCTGGCCGGCCGGCTCGATCGGCACTTCCCGCGCCTGTTCGCGCACTTCACCGAGATCTACGGGGACCGCGCCGACTGCCTCGAGCAGCTGGTCGCCCTGCTGCAGGTGGTCGCGGCCGCGGCGGCCGACCGCCCGGCGGATCTGCGGGCGCTCGACGCGGCGAGGGAGGCGGACCCCGGCTGGTTCCTGGACAACCGGATGCTGGGCGGCGTCTGCTACGTCGACCGCTACGCCCAGGACCTCGAGGGCGTCCGCGACCGCATCCCGTACTTCCGCGAGCTGGGGCTCACCTACCTCCATCTCATGCCGCTGTTCCTGGCGCCGGAGGGGGACTCGGACGGCGGCTACGCGGTGTCGAGCTACCGGGCGGTGAACCCGACGCTCGGCGACGTCGACCAGCTGCGTGCCCTGGCCGCCGACCTGCGCGCGGCGGGCATCTCCCTGGTCGTCGACTTCATCTTCAACCACACCAGCGACGAGCACGAGTGGGCCAGGCGCTGCGCCGAGGGCGAACCCGGGTACGACGAGTTCTACCGCGTCTACCCCGACCGCACGATGCCCGACCTGTTCGAGGCCACCACCCGCGAGGTGTTCCCCGACGACCACCGCGGCTCGTTCGTGCAGCTGCCGGACGGCCGCTGGATCTGGTCGACGTTCTACCACTTCCAGTGGGACCTGAACTACGCCAACCCGGCCGTCTTCACGGCGATGGCGGGCGAGATGCTGTTCCTCGCGAACCTCGGTGTCGAGGTCCTGCGGATGGACGCGGTCGCCTTCATCTGGAAGCGCCTCGGCACGTCGTGCGAGAACCTGCCGGAGGCGCACACGCTGATCCGCGCCTTCAACGCCGTCTGCCGGATCGCGGCGCCGTCGGTGCTGTTCAAGTCGGAGGCGATCGTCCACCCCGACCAGGTCGCCGAGTACATCGACCCCGACGAGTGCCAGCTGTCCTACAACCCGCTGCAGATGGCGCTGATCTGGGAGGCGCTCGCCACCCGCGACGTGCGGCTGCTCTCGCAGGCGCTCGAGCGCCGCCACGCGATCCCCGCGGGCTGCTCGTGGGTGAACTACGTGCGCAGCCACGACGACATCGGCTGGACGTTCGCGGACGAGGACGCGGCGGAGGTCGGCGTCGACGGCTTCGAGCACCGCCGCTTCCTCAACGCCTTCTACGTGAACCGGTTCCCCGGGTCCTTCGCGCGCGGCGTGCCGTTCCAGGAGAACCCGCGCACCGGCGACGCCCGGGTGTCCGGCACCACCGCGTCGCTCGCGGGGGTGGAGGCGGGCGACCCGTACGGCGTGCAGCGGGTGCTGCTCGCCCACTCGATCGCGCTCTCCACCGGCGGCCTGCCCCTCCTGTACCTCGGTGACGAGGTCGGGCAGCTGAACGACTACGGCTACCTGCGCGTGCCCGAGCACGCCGCGGACAGCCGCTGGGTGCACAGGCCGCCCTACCCGGCGGAGCGCTACGCGGAGCGCCGGGACACCGACACCGACGCGGGGGCGATCCACCTCGGCCTGCGGCGCCTCGCGCAGGTCCGCCGGCAGACCGCGGAGCTGGCCGGCGGCGCGCTCGTCGGGTTCCACACCCACGACGCGCACGTGCTGGGCTACCAGCGACCCGGTACCGAGAGCCGCGTCCTCGTGCTCGCCAACCTGTCGGAGGAGGTGCGGACGGTCCCGGCGGAGGCGTTCGCCGCGCTGCCGGGCACCGCACACGACCTGGTCACCGACGTGGACGTCGAGCTGTGGGCCGACGTGCGGCTGGAGCCGCTCCAGTTCCTCTGGCTGCTGGCCTGAGCGGCGGTCAGGCGCCGACGGCCTTCGGCGCGTCCGGCAGCTGGATCTCCGCGGGGAACCCGGCCGGCGCCGGCCCGAACGCCTCCCGCGTCGCCTTCGCGACCCGCTGACCGGCGATCCGGTTGCCGGCGCCGCCCACGACGGCGCCGACGCCGAACGGCACCGCCCGCAGCACGACGCTCGCGCCCTGCCGCGCCGCGAACCGCTTCAGGAAGGACTTCTTCACCCGGTCGGTCAGGGTCTTCAGCATCGTGGTCGGCAGGGTCTTCGTCACCAGGTCGCCCCAGTAGGCGTTCCGCGGCTTGCCGGTGCCGGACACCTCGCTCGCGAACTGCTTCACGATGCTCGCGCCGGAGGGGCCGAGCATCAGCGCCATCACGAGCGTGCTCGCGCGCTCGGGGTCCTCCGTGGGGATGCCGTGGACCTCGGCGACGGACTGGGCGAACAGCGCGCTCGCCTCCAGGAAGCCGACCGTCTCCACCCCGCTGATGCCGATGGAGGCGACGGTGCCGACGCCCGGCACGAACGCGGCGGCGCCCGTCGCCGCGCCTCCCGCGGTCACCGCGGTGACGTACCGGCGCTCCAGCACGCGGATCACCTCGTCGGGCGACGCGGTCGGGTGGTGCTTGCGGATGGAGCGGAGGTGGGCGAGCACGGCCGGGCGGTGCACCGACAGCAGCCGGTCGAAGCCCTGCTTCGTCCACCGCTCCGCGAGGCCGTTCTGATCCGTCTGCTCGTCGCCCATGGTGCAGCGATCATAGGAAGCCGTGCCGTGCGTCGGCCGCGGACGGCCGGATGCTAGCGTCGGGCGGCCCCGCCGGGCCCTGCCCTTCCCGCTGCCGAGAGACCCTGTGACGATCCACCACTTCGCCGAGAACCAGAACGTCGTGTTCGTCCCGGCCCTGTTCGCACTGCTCGCGGCGACGGTCCTGGTCTGCCTGCCGATCCTCCTCGGCCAGACCCTGCAGCGGTCCGGTCGCCGCGTCCCGGTCACGGTCGCCGCCTGGGCGCTCGCGGCCGTGGCGCTGGGCGTCAGCGGCTGGCAGACCTCGATCGGCGTGGGGATGCTGGCGCACGAGCGCGCGGAGGTGCGCACCGGGCTCGCGGCCCGATACGGGATCGACCTCACGGCCGCGGAGGTCGACGAGCTGGTGAACGGCGGCAAGCCGAAGCGCACCCTGCCCCAGCAGGCCGCCGCGGCCGGTCTCCTGAAGCCGGACCAGCCGCACGCCCTGCAGCTGGTGCCGGTCGACGAGGGCGGCGACGTCTACCGGCTGGCGATCGGCGGCAGGACGATCCCGGTCGCGGTCGGCTGACCGGCCGTCAGGCGTAGTCGGCGGTGTACCGCTCGAAGGCCTCGTCGATCGGGCCGTCGAACTGCAGGGCGCCGCGGTCGAGGTAGAGCCCGCGGGTGCAGAAGCGCTTGAGGTCGCCGTCGCTGTGCGACACGAAGAACAGGGTCCTGCCCTCCGCGAGCATCTCCTCGATGCGCGCGTAGCACTTGCGGCGGAAGGAGCGGTCGCCGACCGCGAGCACCTCGTCGACCAGCAGGATCGGCTCGTCCATCCGGGACACGACCGCGAACGCGACGCGCACCTTCATGCCGCTGGACAGGTGCTTGTAGGGGGTGTTCACGAAGTCCCCGACCTCGGCGAACGCGATGATGTCGGCGAACTCGTCGTCGATCTCGTCCCGGGTCTTCCCGTGCAGGCCGGCCGCGAGGTACACGTTGTCGCGCACCGAGAGGTCGTCGACGAAGCCGCCGGTGATCTCGATCAGCGGCGCGACGCCCTGGCGCACCTCCACCGACCCCTCGTCGGGGATCAGCACCTCCGCGACCAGCTTCAGCAGGGTGGACTTGCCCTGCCCGTTGCGGCCGACGACGCCGATGGAGTCGCCCTTCGGCACGTCGAAGCTGACGTTGCGGAAGGCCCAGAACTCGTCCGGCTCCCGGTGCCGCTCCGCGCGGGAGAACCGGTCCTTCAGGCTCGCCCGGCGGCGGCGGTCCCGCGCGAAGCGGATGCCGATGTCGTCCACGGAGATGACCGGCGTCGCCATCAGATCTCCTTCAGCACGCGGGGGATGGACCGGCGGAACACGACGGAGCCGATCGTGAACAGGATCACGGAGACGATCAGCCCCTCCAGCACGTAGACCCAGTCGACGATCTGCGGGAAGAAGCACCCGCGGTACAGGTCGAGGATCCCGGCGATGGGGTTCAGCCCGTACAGGAAGTGGAACAGCGGGTTGCCGATGTTCAGGTGGTACAGCACCGGGGCGCCGTAGAAGAGCACCCGGACGCCCAGCTTCACGACGCGCTCGAGGTCGCGGTAGATGACCGAGAGCGGCGCGATGATGAAGTTGCAGCCCATGGTGAGCAGCACCTGCAGCACGATCGCGAGCGGCAGGTAGACGAACGTCAGCGGGCTCGGCGCCGTCCAGTTGATCAGCGCGAAGAACACGATGATCGTGAGGCTGATCAGGAACTCGATGCCCTTCGAGGCGATCTGCCGCAGCACCCAGATGCTGCGGGGGATCTTCACCGAGCGGATCAGCTTCCCCTCCTGGCGGAAGGCGCGGGTCGCGTCGGTCAGGTTCCCGTTGAACCACGTCCACGGCAGGACCGCGGAGAGCAGGAAGAGGATGTAGGGGTCCTCGGACAGGTTGCCGCGGGGGAAGATCAGCCCGAACACGACGAAGTAGATGAGCCCCATCAGCAGCGGGTCGAGGATCGACCAGAGGTAGCCGAGGGCGCTCGTGGTGTACCGGACCTTGAGGTCGCGGGTCGTGAGCAGCCAGAGCGCGTGGCGGTACCGGCTCCAGTACGTCCAGCGGCGTGCGGGCACAGCAGCGCGCGGTGCAGGCACGGCAGCGGTCACGGAGGTCCTCGAGGTGGCGGGCGATGGGGGAGTGCGGCGGCCGCCGCGCCGGTCGCTCATGCTAATCGAACGGCGTGCCGCGGGTCGCTCCCACGCGGGCGGCGTCGCTGACCGGCTGCCGGGGCCCAGTCGGTATGGTCGATCGCGTGACCGCGACGGAGCCCGCTGAGCCGGCCACCGACCTCGAGGTCGAGACGGTGCTCGACGTGCAGGGGCTGACGAAGCGGTTCGGCCCCACCGTCGCGGTCGAGGGCATCGACCTCGGCGTGGCCGCGGGGTCCTTCTTCGGCATCGTCGGCCCGAACGGCGCGGGCAAGACCACCACGCTCTCGATGGTGACCGGGCTGCTGCGGCCGGACGGCGGTCGCGTGCTGGTGCACGGCATCGACGTGTGGGCGGAGCCCGCCCGCGCGAAGCGCGCCATCGGGGTGCTGCCGGACGCGCTGCGGCTCTTCGACCGGCTCTCCGGCGCCCAGCTGCTGCACTACTCCGGGGTCCTGCGGGGCCTGGACGCCTCGACCGTGCGGCAGCGTACCGCCGACCTCGTCGCCGCGTTCGGCCTGGAGGACGCGACGGGGCGCCTCGTCGCCGACTACTCGGCCGGCATGACGAAGAAGATCGCGCTCGCCGCCGCGATGATCCACTCGCCGCGGCTGCTCGTGCTCGACGAGCCCTTCGAGTCCGTCGACCCGGTGTCGGCCGCGAACATCGTCGAGATCCTGCAGGCGTACGTCGCCGCGGGCGGCACCGTGGTGCTGTCCAGCCACGGCATGGACCTGATCCAGCGGGTGTGCGACCACGTCGCGATCGTCGTCGGCGGCAGGGTGCTGGCCGCCGGCACGGTCGACGAGGTGCGCGAGGGCCGCAGCCTGGAGGAGCGGTTCGTCGCGCTCGCAGGCGGGCGGCGGGCGGCGGCAGGCATGGAGTGGCTGCACTCCTTCACCGAATGACGCCGACGATCGGCCTGATCGTCCGGCTGAAGCTGCGGCTGCTCGCCGGGCAGTTCCGGCGCAGCCCGTGGCAGGTCGTCGGCCTCTCCCTCGCCATCGTGTACGGCGCCGGCATCACCTCGCTGCTCGTGGGGCTGCTGGCCACCCTCCGGTTCGCCTCCCTCGACGTCGCGACCGCCGTCGTGGTCGGCGGGGGCTCCGTGGCGGTGCTCGCCTTCCTGGTGGTACCCGTCCTGGTCGGGATCGACGACACGCTCGATCCCCGGCGCTTCGCCCTGTTCGGCATCGAGCCGGGCCGGCTCGCGGTCGCGCTCGCGGTCGCCGGCGTCGTCGGGGTGCCCGGCCTCGCGCTGCTCGTCGTCACCTCCGCGACCGTCGCGACGTGGTCGCGCGGTCCGCTCGCGCTGCTCGTCGCGGTGGTCGCCGTGCCGGTCGTCGTGCTCACCTGCGTGCTGCTCTCGCGGATCGGCGCGACCGCCGCCGGCCTGCTGCTCTCCACCCGCCGCTCGCGGGAGGCGGTCGCCGCGGTGCTCGTGATCGGCGTCTCGCTGCTCGCCCCGCTCGTCGTGGTGCTCACGAACATCGACCTGGGCCGCCGGGCGATCGCCCGGATCGGCGCGGTCGTCGCCGTGCTCGGCTGGACGCCGCTCGGCGCGGCGTGGGCGGCGCCCGCCTCCGTCGCGGCGGGCAGCGCCGCCGGGCTCGCCCAGCTGCTGATCGCCGTCGCGACGCTCGCGGTGCTGGCGCTCGTGTGGCGCGCGCTGGTCGCGCGTGCGCTGGAGGCGCCGGGCCGGCACGCGCGGCCGCAGACCCTCACCGGCATCGGCTGGTTCGGCCGGCTGCCGGCCTCGCCGCGCGGCGCGATCGCCGCCCGGGCCGCCTCCTACTGGGCCC
>NZ_CAXTOQ010000041.1:0-23930 GCF_964245895.1 uncultured Amnibacterium sp. | reverse complement strand
GCAGCACGTCGGTGAGCAGCCACCGGTTCCCCGTCGCCGGGATGCCGTTCAGCGCCATGTACGCCGTCATGACGTTGCCCGCGCCGGCGTCGATCGCGGCCTGGAACGGCGGCAGCACGACGTTCCACAGATCGGCGTCGCCGAGCGACACCTCGTCGTAGTCGCGGCCGCCGAGCGCGAACCCGTAGCCGGCGAAGTGCTTCGGCCCGGCGACGATCCGCTCGGGCGTGCCGATCGCCTCGCCCTGGAAGCCGCGCACCTGCGCGGCGGCGACCGCGGCGCCGAGGAACGGGTCCTCCCCCGCGCCCTCGACGATGCGGCCCCAGCGCGGATCCCTGGCGACGTCGACCATCGGGGCGAACGCCCAGTGGATGCCGACCGCGCGCGCCTCCCGCGCCGCGACCGCCTGACCGGCCTCGATCGTCGCGGGATCCCACGACGCCGCCATCGCGATCGGCACGGGGAGGATCGTGCGGAGCCCGTGGATCACGTCGAAGCCGAACAGGGCGGGGATGCCGTGGCGGCTGCCCTCGACCGCCAGCCGCTGCAGGCGGTTCGTCTGCGCGGGATCGGTGACGAACAGCAGCGAGCCCACGCCGCCGCGCGCGAGCGCCGCCTCCACCGCCTTCGGCTGGGCCGTCACGTCCAACCCGAGCGCCGGGTCGTCCGCCGCGCCCGGCGGCAGGGAGAAGTAGAAGAACTGGGTGAGCTGGCCGGCCTTCTCCTCCGGCGTCATGTCGGCCAGCAGCCGGTCGATCCGAGCCGTGTTCGCCGCTTCGTCGAGGGTCATGGAGCGCTCCGTCCGTCGGTCGGGAGCGTAGCCGTGGCACCCCGCGACGGCCCGGCCAGCGATCCGGCAGCGGCGAACGCCGCGAGCAGGAAGACCACCAGCAGCCAGAACGACGGCAGCAGGCCCACCCCGTCGGCCAGGATGCCCACCGCGGGCGGTCCCGCGAGGTTCGCGAAGTAGCCGATGGACGCGACGACGCTCACGCGGGCTGCCGGGTCCGGCCCGCCGCCCTCCGCGGCCGCGGACATGCCGAGCGGGAAGCCCATCGAGACCCCGACCGACCAGAGCAGCACCCCGAGCAGCACGAGCCACGGGCTGCCGCCGAGGATGAAGAGCAGCAGCCCGACGACGCCGATCGCGGTCGTGATGCGCACGGCGAGCACCCGGCCGATGCGGTCGATCGCCGGGCCGGCGGCGATGCGGGTGGTCGCCTCCCCGAGCGCGAACGCGGTGAAGAACAGGGCGGCGACGGCCGCGGACTGCCCGTGCTCGCGCTGCACCCCGAGCGTCAGCCAGTTGTTCGCGGACCCCTCGCCCAGCTCGACCCCGAGCATCACGAGGCCGATGAGCAGGAGGCGCACATCGAGCCAGCCGCGCAGCCAGGACCGGATCGCGGCCGCCGGCGGCCGCGGCGGCGCGTCGTCGACGGGCGCCGGGTGATCGGGCAGGGCCCGGAGCACCAGCAGCGCCGCGATCGCGATCAGCGCCGCCTCCCCGGCGAACTGCGTCGCCGGCGTGATCGCGAGCGCCGCGCAGGCCGCGCCGATGCCCGATCCGACGGCCACGCCGACCGACCAGGCCGCGTGCATCAGCGGCATCAGCGTCCGGGCCGCCGCCCGTTCGACGGCCGAGCCCTCCACGTTCAGCAGCACGTCCATGAGACCGATGCCGAAGCCGGCGATCGCGAACGCGACGGCCAGCAGCGGCACGGCCCGCAGCGCGATGCCGGCCGCGAGCACGGCCATCGCGACGGCGACGACGAGGATCGCGCCGCTGATGCCGCGGCGCGGCCCGACGCGGTGCGCGACGGGGGTGGCGGCGAGGAGCCCGCCGATGGAGCCGACGGTCACGAACGCGAGCACCGTGCCGATCTCCCCCGTCGACGCGTCCAGCTCGGCGGTGATCGCCGGCAGCCGGGTGCCCCAGGCGGAGATCGTGATGCCGCCGATGCCGAACCCCGCGATGATCGCGTTCCGCCACCGGGCCAGCCGGTGCCGGTCGAGCGTCGTCGGTCCGGTCATCCCCACCCCTCGTCACGCGCCGCTCGCGCGCCCGGTCGACCCTACGGTCGCCGGGCGACACCGCTCGTCAGCGCTGGGACAGCGGCGAGATCACCAGCTCGTCGATGCGCACGTGCGGCGGGGCGTCGAGCACGTGCAGCACGCTGCGGGCGACGTCGTCGGGGGTCAGCATGACGGCGCGGGCCGCCGCGTCGGGCACCTCGGGGCGCCGGGCGAGGAACTCGGTGTCGACGTCGCCCGGGCACAGGTGCGTGGCCCGCACGCCGTGCTCCCCCTCCTGGACGTTCAGCGTGCGGCACACCTGCGCGAGCGCGGCCTTCGCGGCGCTGTACGCGACGCCGGCGGTCGGGTTGAACGCCCACGCGGAGTAGGAGGAGACCACCACGACGGTCCCGCCGCGCTGCCGCAGCGCCGGCAGCGCGGCGTCGGCGGTGCGGAGCACGCCGAGCAGGTTCACGTCGACGATGGCCGCCGCGTCCGCGATGGACTGGTCGTCCCAACGCCGGCGCGGCGCGTTCAGGCCGGCCGCGAGCACCACCTCGTCCAGCCGCCCGAAGCGGTCGACGATCGTCGCGGCCGCGCTGGACGCCCAGGCCGTGTCGGTCGCGTCGCCCGGCAGCACGAGCGCGGCGCCGCCCGCCTCCTCGACGCCGGTCGCGACCTCCCGCAGCCGGTCGGCGCGCCGTCCGCTGACGACGACGGTCCGGCCCGTCGCGCCAGCGGCGAGCGCCACCGCGCGGCCCATGCCGCTGCCCCCGCCGACCACCCAGAGCACGTGCCCGTCGATGCCGCCCATGCGCCTCCCGTCTCCGACCGGAGAGTATGGCTGCTCCACGCGAGGAGGCGGACATGGAGCTGGACCTGCACGACCGGGTGATCGTGATCACCGGAGGCGCCAGGGGCATCGGGCGGGGCGTCGCCGACCGGATGGTGGCGGAGGGGGCCCGCGTCGCCGTGCTCGACCTCGCGTTCCCGGACGGCGAGCCCGACGACCGCGCGTCGATCCGCTGCGACGTCGGCGATCCCGGCTCGGTGGCAGACGCGATCGCCGCGGTCGTCGCGCGGTTGGGCACGATCGACGTGCTGGTGAACAACGCCGGCATCAACGTGGAGGGGCTGGTCGAGGACCTCGATCCCGCGCGCTTCAAGGCGTGCCTCGACATCAACGTCGGCGGCGTGTTCCTCGCCTCCCAGGCCGTGATCCCGGTGATGAAGGCGGCGGGGCGCGGGCGGATCATCAACGCCGCGTCGTTCGCCGCGATCGTGCCGAGCGTGGCCAGCGCGGCCTACGCCGCCTCCAAGGCCGCGGTCGTGCAGTTCACCCGCGTGCTCGCGAGCGAGCTGGGCCCGTGGGGCATCACGGTCAACGCCTACGCGCCGGGCATGGTGCCGACCGCGATCAACGGCTTCGCGGAGATGACGCCCGCGGCGCAGGACCGGCTGCTCGACACGCTGTCCCTGCGCCGCTGGCAGACGCCGGACGACGTGGCCGACGTGATCATGTTCCTCGCCAGCGACGCGGCCGGGTACATCACCGGCGCGCTGATCGACGTGAGCGGCGGGAAGCTCGCCACCCAGATCCCGGCGAAGGCGTACGAGGCGGCGGGCCTCGATCGCCAGGCCCCGGCCGGAGCACGGAAGCAGGAGTCCCGGAGCACCTGAGCAGGAGCTCCGGAGCGCTTCAGCAGGAAGGAACACGTTCAGCAGGAAGCATCAGGACGTTTCTTCCTGCTCATGCGAGTCCTTCCTGCTGAAGCGCTCGGTCCTCCCTGCTGACGTGCTCGAACGGCGGGGCGCTGAGCTCAGCCGCGGTACGGCTGCGGCAGCAGCCCGTGCGCGTCCGTGTCGACCGCGAAGATCGAGCCCGCGGTCGGGTGCGCCGCGACGTCCCGGTCGCCGTACCCCTCCCGGGACGTGGTGATGAACAGGGTTCGCAGGTCCTCGCCGCCGAAGCAGCAGCTGGACACCTGCGGCGCCGCGACCTCCACGCGGGCGAGCAGCTCGCCGGTCGGCGCGTACCGGTGCACCGCGCCCGCGCCCCAGACCGCCACCCACAGCGTGCCCTCGCGGTCGATGCACATCCCGTCCGGCGAGCCGACGTCGGGATCGATGCGCACGACCTCCACCGGGTCCACGAGGTCGCCGGAGGGGCTGAACGCGAACCGCCGCACCGTCTGCTCGGGGGTGTCGGTGAAGAAGAACGAGCGGTCGTCGGCGCTCCAGGCGAGGCCGTTCGAGATCGTCAGCCCGGACAGCATCTCCTCGGCGACCCCGTCGCGCAGCCGGTAGAGGGCGGCGACGCCCCGCTGCTTGCCGAACGCGATCGATCCGGCCCAGAAGGCGCCGTCCGCGTCGCACTTGCCGTCGTTCATCCGCCGCGCGATCCCGTCGTCCGGCAGCACGTCGGCGACGGGTGCGAGCGCGCCGTCGCGGCCGAGCAGCGCGAAGCCGTCGTTCGCCGCGACCGCCCAGCCGCCCCCGGCTGCGGGCACGATCGCGCCGATCGGCCCGCCGACCTCCGCGACCACCTCCGGCGCGGCGCTGCCGCCCGGCACCGCGCGCAGCACCCGGCCCCAGTACTGGTCGACCCACAGCAGCGCACCGTCCTCGGCCGACCAGAGCGGCCCCTCCGCGTGCTCGGAGGGGGTGTCGACGACGACCTCGGCCACGAGCTGCTGCACCATCGGCCCATCCTCCCCGCTGCCGCGTGGCCGTCAGCGGGGAGCCGGCTGCGGAGCGCGCACCGCTCCACCTCCCGCAGCGGGTGGCGCGGTACGCGCCGCGGGGATCAGCGAGCGGCGGCGAACGCCCGGTCGAGGTCGGCGACCAGGTCGGCGGCGTCCTCGAGGCCGACCGACAGACGGATCAGGCCGGGGCCGATCCCCGCGGCGGCGCGCTGCGCCTCCGACTGGCCCGAGTTCGTCGTCGAGGCGGGGTGGATCACGAGGCTGCGCACGTCGCCGACGTTCGCGAGGTGGCTGAACAGCCGGACCGAGTCCACGAAGCGGCGGCCGGCGTCGAGGCCGCCCGCGATGTCGAAGGACACGATCGCGCCGGCGCCCCTCGGCAGCAGCCGCTTCGCCACCGCGGCCGTGGGCGAGCCCGTCGCGGTCGGGTAGTGCACCCGCTCCACCTGCGCATGCCCCTCCAGGTATGCGACGAGCGCCTCCGCGTTCGCGACGTGCTGCCGCATCCGCAGGCTCAGCGTCTCGAGGCCCTGGATCAGCAGGAAGCTGTTGAACGGCGAGGGGGCCGGGCCGTAGTCGCGCAGCACGGTGCTGCGCAGCCGGCGGCTGTATGCCTGCCGCAGGGGCGAGAACCGCTCCCAGTACCCGCCCGAGCCGTGCCCGACGTCCGGGGTGTGGAAGCCGGGCCAGCGCTCGGGACGCGTGCCGAAGTCGAACGTGGCGCCGTCGACCACGACGCCGCCGATGACGGTGCCGTGGCCGGAGAGGAACTTCGTCGTCGAGTGCACGACGACGTCGGCGCCGTGCTGGAGCGGGCGGAGGAGGTAGGGCGTCGCGAGCGTGCTGTCCACGACGAGCGGCACCTCCGCCTCCTCGTGCGCGACGGCCGCGATCGCCTCGAGGTCGGCGACGGCGCCGGTGGGGTTGCCGATGCTCTCCACGAAGAACGCGCGGGTGCTGGGCCGGACGGCCGCGCGCCAGCCGTCGAGGTCCGCGACGGGGACGTTCGTGATCGCGATGCCGATCTCGGCGAACCGCTGGCCGAGCAGGTTGCTCGTGCCGCCGTAGATCTCACCGGCGACGACGATGTGGTCGCCGCTGCGCAGCAGGTTGAGCAGCGCCATCGCGGTCGCGGACTGGCCGCTCGCGGTCGCCACCGCGGCGACGCCGCCCTCGAGCCGGGCGATGCGCCGCTCGGCGACGGCGGTCGTCGGGTTGGACATGCGGGTGTAGCCGAACCCCTCCAGGTCCTCGAGGAGGAAGGAGGCGGCGGCCTGCTCCGCGCTGTCGTAGACGAAGCTGGAGGTGGCGAAGATCGGCGTCGCGCGGGCCCTGGTGCCCGCGTCGGGTGCGGCGCCGGCATGGATCTGCGCGGTGTCGAAGCCCCAGTCGTCGTCGCTGCTCACCGACCGGACCGTAGTCGCGCGCCCGCTCGGCCGCCGGAGGCGACGTAACACGGCGTCAGGTGCGCTCCGCGCAGTACCCCGCCCCCGCGCGGTAGCCCGCCCCGCGCGGCACCCGCACCCTCGTGCGGCAGCCCGACCCCGTCGCGCGGTAGTCCCACCTCGTCGCGCGGTACGTGCGCCGTCGCGCGGTAGGCCTACCTACCGCGCGGAGGTGCGGACTACCGCGCGAGGGCCGCCCCGACCGAAGGCGACGCCGGATGGGCGCAGGCGGAGCGGGCGCAGTCCGGGCGGGCGCAGTCCGGGCGGGAGGCGGGAGGATCGCGGCATGGACCTGAGGCGGATCGTCAACCTCCTGAACCTGTCGACGCCGCTCGGGGTGCTCATCGCGAAGGCCGGCGGCGCGCGGCTGCGCGGCGGCCCGCACGGGCTGCTGCTCGCCGAGGGGTTCCGGTTCCTCCCCGGTCTCGCCGGCGCGATGACGATCGGGAACGTCGTGCTCACCCGCGGCCGGTTCACCGACCTGGTCGGTGCGCTGCCGCGGGTGCTCGAGCACGAGTCGCGGCACGCCTCCCAGTGGCTGCGGTTCGGGGGCTTGCCGTTCCTGCTCGCGTACCTGATGGGCGGCGCCTGGTCCCTGCTGCGCACCGGCGACCGCGCCGCGGGCAACCCCTTCGAGCGCGCGGCCGGCCTCGCCGACGGCGGGTACCACGAGGTCCCCGTCCGACCCTTCCTGCGCCGCCGCTGACTCCTCGAACCGCCGGACGTTCGCGCTCGCGACCGTCCGTCCGGGCCGCATCTGTCACTCCGAACCCCCGTAGGCCACGCCGTTCCGGTGAACGCAGACACCCTGGTGCGATTCGGCTTCCACTGTCGGTGGCCCGTACTCGAATACGGGTATGAACCGGAGTGCGGCGACCTTGGTCGAGCAGGTGGGCGACTACTCCCACCTCTTCGATCGGATGTCGGTCGGTGCCCGGTTCGACGACGCCTGCTCGGAGGGCTCGATCCGGCTCGCGACGGACCCGGAGGTGCTGCGGGCGTCGACGGCTGCGAGTCGCGCACGGCGGCTGCTCGAGGTCGAGCAGGTCCGCCTCGCAGGCGAGATCGCGGCGCGCAGCGACCGGTTCCTCGCCGCCCCGCTCGCGACGCGGATGGGCGCCTCCGGTCCGTCGGACCTCGTGGCGGAGGTCACCGGGCTGCCGCGGGAGATCGCCGGGACGATGGTCCGGCTGGCTGAGGCGATCCGGCCCGGGCAACCGCTCACCGGCGAGCCGCTCCCCGCCGAGCGCCCGCATGTCGCGGAGGCGTTCGGGGCGGGCCTCATGGACCTCACGGTCGCCGCGGCGCTGGTGCGCACGATGCGGAAGGTCGCACCCGCGCTCAGCCGCGACGAGGCCCTGCAGCTGGAGCGGCAGCTGGTCGAGCGGACGCAGGAGGGCTCCACCGCCGACCAGCTGCTGGCCCACTTCCGACAGGTCCCCGATCACGCGGATCCGGAGGGGATCGGGCGCCGCTTCGACGACCAGGTCGCGAAGGCGTCGGTCACGAAGCGGAAGCACGACGACGGCATCACCCGGTGGATCCTCGACCTCGACGCGCTGACCAGCGGGTTCTTCGAGACCGCCCTGAACGCCAACACGTCGATCAGACGATTCGCGCTCGAGATCGGCGACGACCGCGGGCACGTGGGCGACGACGACCGCCGCCCCCTCGCCCAGCGCCGGGTCGAAGGGATCGCGCGGATCGCCAAGCGGGCGATCAAGGACGACGACGGGCAGGTCGCCGGCACCGCCGTGACGCTCCTCGTCACCATGTCCGACGACGCCCTCGAGACCGGGCTCGGCGCGGCCGCGCTGATCGGGTGCGGGGACAGCATCCCGGCCTCCGTCGCCCGCTCCCTCGCCGCGCACGCGGAGATCATCCCCGTCGTCTTGTCCGGGTCCTCGCAGGCGCTGGACCTCGGCACCGGCCGCCGGTTCTTCAGCGAAGCCCAGCGCCGCGCCATGGCCCTCCGCGACCGGGGCTGCGCCGGACCCTGCTGCGACAGCCCCCTCGCCTGGTGCGACGCCGCCCACATCCGCCCCGCGGGCTACGGACCCACCTCCGTCGCGAACGGGATCCTGCTCTGCTGGCGCTGCCACCAGCTGCTCGACCGACACGGTTGGCAGGTCACCCGTGAGAAAGGCCGATGGTTGGGCCCACGCCCGCCGGCTCCGGCGCGACGCGAAGCGGCGTGACGGCCGTGCGGGTGGGGAGGGGTGCCACCACCCTGGATCGAGCCCACCAGGAGACGGCGACCCGGCGGCCCCGTCCCGGTGGTCGGCGACACGGACTGACGACGGTCAGCGGGTCCGCCAGGTGAGGTCGCAGAGCACGGCCAGGTGATCCGACGGGTGGAGCCCATCGACCGGGTCGCCGGCGAGTCTCGCTCCCGACACCTCGACATCGACGCCTGGCCGGCCTGGTCGGTACAGCACGTGGTCGATCCGCTGGTCGATCAGCTCCACCGCCTCCAGCGGGGCGTGCGGATGGGCCGACCGCAGCGTGACCGCGGCGGGGTCGCCGCCACCCAGGTCCCAGGTCTCGAGCAGCACGTCCGTCAGCGGCCGGAGGAAGGGACTGCCCGCCGGCGCGTTCAGATCGCCCAGGACCACCACCGGTGCCGGTCCGTCCAGCGACGGATCGGTCGCGAGGTCGGCGACGAACCGCGACTGCGTCATCCGGTCGTCGCCGTAGGCCGGCTCCCACTCGAGGCAGGTCGCGACGACGTGGAGCGGGCCGCTCGGGTGATCGAGCGTCGCGACCAGCGTGACGGGCGCCTCGTGCCGGTGGCGCGACGGCATGGCGGCGACCCGCTTCGCGCTGACGGGCCACCGGCTGACCAGCGCGATCCCGAGGTCGACCCCCACCTGATCCGGGTGCTCGGGCACGTCCGGCAGGGGCGGGAGCGACGGCCCGGCGAACACGGCGTGGAAGCCCAGCGCGTCGGCGATCGCACCGGCCTGCGTCTCACCCGCGGTGGCCCAGCTCTCCTCGAGCGCGATCACGTCCGCGCCCGCGTCCCGGATCGTGTCGAGGATCAGCGGCTGCCGCGCCATCGCGTCCGGGCCGAACCGCCACCACACGTTCCAGGTCATCAGCCGCGCGGAGGAGGTCATCGCGGCGGAGGAGGTCATCGCGGCAGCGTGCGCCTCCACGATCCGAGGAGCCCGGACGGATCAGGCGGGCACCTCGCGCTCCTCGGGGCCCACGTACTCGGACAGGGGGCGGATCAGCGCGTTGGACGCGAGCTGCTCCATCACGTGCGCCGTCCAGCCGGTGACCCGGGAGGCGACGAAGAGCGGCGTGAACTGCTCGGTGTCGAAGCCGAGCAGGCGGTAGGCGGGCCCGCTGGGGTAGTCGAGGTTCGGCTTGATGCCCTTCGTGGCGTCCATCGCCGCGGCGAGCCGGTCGTACAGCCGGGCCAGGTCGTCCTCGCCGTGCTCGGCGACGAGGCGCCGCATGGCCGCCTCCATCGTCGGCACGCGGGAGTCGCCGTGCTTGTACACCCGGTGCCCGAAGCCCATGACCTTCCGCTTCGCGGCCAGCGCCTCCGCCAGCCACGCCTCCGCCCGGTCGGGCGAGCCGATCTCGTCGAACGCGATCATCACGGCCTCGTTCGCGCCGCCGTGCAGCGGCCCCTTCAGCGCGCCGATCGCGGCGGTGACCGCGGAGTGCAGGTCGGCGAGGGTGGAGGCGACCACGCGCGCCGTGAAGGTGGAGGCGTTGAACGAGTGCTCGGCGTACAGGACCATCGAGATCCGGAACACGTCCGCGGCGGTCTCCGTCGGCTCCTCGCCGAACGTCATCCAGAGGAAGTTCCGCGAGTAGTCGAGGTCCGCGCGCGGCTCGATCGCGTCCAGGCCGCGTCGACGACGCTGGTCGTAGGCGACGATCGCCGGGATCGCCGCGAGCAGGCGCTCGCCCTTCGCGAGGTTCGCCTCCGGCGTCATGTCCTGGGCCTGGCCGTCGAGCGCGCCGAGCAGGCTCACCGCGGTGCGGACGACGTCCATCGGATGCGCGGTCGTCGGCGTCACGTCGATGAGGCCCTTGACGCGGGGGTCGAGGGCGCGGCCCGCGCGCTCCCGCGCCTCGAACGCCGCCAGCTCGCCCTCGGTCGGCAGCTCGCCGTGCCACAGCAGCCACGCGACCTGCTCGAAGGAGCACCGCTCGGCGAGCTGCTGCACCGGGTAGCCGCGGTAGAGCAGCGAGTTGGTGTCGGGGTTGACCTTCGAGATCGCCGTGGTGTCGACGACGACCCCGGCGAGTCCCTTCCTGATGTCGGTCATGCGCTACTCGCTCCTGTTGTTCCGCAGATCGAAGGACGCCACGCCCTCGTCGAACGACGAGTACGCGGCGTAGTCGACCAGCTCGTACAGCCGCGTACGGGTCTGCATGGTCGGCACCTGCCCCTGCAGCGAGCCGGCGGCGGCGAGCTCGTCGAGGCCGCGCTCGATCGCGCCCATCGCGATCCGGAGCAGGGAGACCGGGAAGATCACCACGTCGACGCCGACGTCCCGCAGCTGCTCGACCGTGAACAGCTCGGACTTCCCGAACTCGGTCATGTTCGCGAGGATCGGCACGTCGACGGCGGCGCGCATCGCCGCGAACTCCTCGAGCGAGGCCATCGCCTCCGGGAACACCGCGTCGGCGCCGGCGTCGACGAGCGCCTTCGCCCGGTCGACCGCGGCGGCCATGCCGTCGACGCCGCGCACGTCGGTGCGGGCCATGATCACGAGGCCGGGATCGCGGCGGCCCTGCACCGCGGCGCGGATGCGCTGCAGCGCCGTGCGCTCGTCGACGACCTCCTTGCCGTCGAGGTGGCCGCACCGCTTCGGGTTGACCTGGTCCTCGATGTGCAGCGCGGCGACGCCCGCGTCCTCCAGCATCTGCACCGTCCTGGCGACGTTCATCGGCTCGCCGAACCCGGTGTCCGCGTCGACGAGCACCGGCAGGTCGGTCGCGGAGGCGACCTGCGCCGCCCGCGTCGCGACCTCGGTCAGGGTCGTGAGGCCGATGTCGGGCAGGCCGAGCTCGTTCGCCATGACCGCGCCGGAGAGGTAGACGCCCTCGAACCCCTTCTCCTGGATCAGGCGGGTGGACAGCGGGGTGAACGCGCCCGGCATCCGGACGACGCCGTCGGCGGCGAGCAGCGCCCGGAAGCGCTGCCGCTTCTCGGTCGCCGGGACGGTGGAGGAGAGCATCAGAACAGCCCCTTCGGTGCGGCCGGCAGCCCGGAGGCGGTGATCGTCAGGCCGCCGAGCTCGTCCGGCCGCAGGGTCGGCAGCCGCTCGGCGACGTCGAGGAACCGCTCGATCTCGTCGACGGCCAGCACCGGCGCGGCGAGGGAGCGGAACTTGCCCACGTAGTCGGCACGGGCGAACGGCCGGGCGCCCAGCGGGTGGGCGTCCGCGACGGCGATCTCCGCGGTGACGGTCCGGCCGTCCGCCAGCTCGATCACGGCGCGGCCGCCGAACGCCTGCTCGGCCGGGTCGGTCGAGTGGTACCGGCGGGTCCACTCCGGGTCCTCGGCCGTCTCGACCGATCGCCACAGCGCGACGGTGGAGGGGCGGTGCGCCCGCTCGGGTGCGTAGGAGGCGACGTGGTCCCACGCGCCGTCCTCGAGCGCGACGGCGAAGATGTACGGGATCGAGTGGTCGAGCGTCTCGCGGCTCGCGTCGGGGTCGTACTTCTGCGGGTCGTTCGCCCCTGACCCGATCACGGCGTGGGTGTGGTGCGAGGTGTGCAGCACGACGCGGCGGATCGCGCCCGGCTCCAGCAGCTCCGGATGCTCCGTCCGCAGCCGCCGAGCGAGGTCGATCCACGCCTGCGCCTGGTACTCCGCGGAGTGCTCCTTCGTGAAGCTCGCGAGGATCGCGCGCTTCGCCTCCCCCGGGCCAGGCAGCGCCACGTCGTACGCGGCGGCCGGCCCGTCGAGCAGCTGCGCGATCACGCCGTCCTCCCCCTCCCAGATCGGCGCGGGGCTCGTCTGCCCGCGCATCGCGCGGTCGACCGCCTCGATCGCGGCCTTCCCGGCGAACGCGGGCGCGGAGGCCTTCCAGGTCGAGATCTCGCCCTTCCGCGACTGCCGCGTCGCGGTCGTCGTGTGCAGCGCCTGCCCGATCGCCTGGTAGGTGATCTCGGGCGGGAGGCGGAGGAGCGTGCCGATGCCGGCCGCGGCGCTCGGCCCGAGGTGCGCGACGTGGTCGATCTTGTGCCGGTGCAGGCTGATCGCGCGGGCGAGGTCGATCTGCACCTCGTAGCCCGTGACGATCCCCGCGAGCAGCGCCGCCCCGTCCGCGCCGGTGTGCTGGGCGACGGCCAGGATCGGCGGGATGTTGTCGCCGGGATGCGAGTACTCGGCGGCCAGGAACGTGTCGTGGAAGTCGAGCTCCCGCACCGCGGTGCCGTTCGCCCACGCCGCCCACTCCGGCGAGAAGCGGCCGGGCACCCCGAACACGGTCGCGCCCGGCGCGGCGGGATGCGCCTCCGCCTGCCCCCTGGCCGCGACGACCGGGGCGCGCGTGAGCGACGCGACGGCGACTGCGGCGTTGTCGATGACCCGGTTCACGACCATCTCGGCGACGTCGTCGTCGATCGGCACAGGGTCGGCGGCGACCTGCGCGATCGCCCACGCGAGGTGCTCCTCACGAGGGAAGACCTCGTCGCTGCGGTGCGGTCGCACGGAACGGGTCCTCATGCTGAGACAGTAACCACCGCTTCCCTGCGCATCGGTGCGCGCCCGGGCGAGCGGCGCTAGCCTCGACCCGTGGCGGGACGGCATGTGCGGCACGAGGCTCCTGAGCCCGGCGACGAGGTGGTCGTGGAGTTCGTCGACGCCCCCGTGCCGGACACCAGGGAGATGATGGTCATCCCCTCGGCGGGCCTGCCGCTGCGACTCAACCGCGACGGCGTGGAGTACGCGCTGACGGAGGGGCACCAGGGCGACCCCGTGCGCTACGACTACTCGAGCGCCGCGGCGGAGGAGCTCGCTCCCCCACGCCGCCGCCGCCGCTTCCGTCCCGAGTAGCGGCCCGCGCTCAGGCCGAGCGGACCACCGGTGCGCGCGTGAGCACGGCGGCGTTCCGCGGTGTCGCGCCCGGGAACGCCACCGCCCGCGCGACGAGCCACAGGTCCGCCTCGTCGACCTCGGCGCCGGAGGCGCTGATCGCCGCGCTGAGCAGCAGGTAGGTCAGCTCGATCTGCTCGTTGCCCCAGGTGCGCAGCACGACGTCGTCGACGACCACGCCGTAGCGGTCGGTGATGTGCTCGTCGACCGAGCGGATCAGGCCGCGCTCGATCCCCGCCTCGTCGTCGACCACGGGCGCCAGCGTACGTCCTGCGGTCGCCCTTCCGCCCGCCCCCGTTCACCGTCCGTCCGCGTGTCGGTCACCGGCGCGACCGCCTCCGACCGCCGCGTCGCCCACGCCTCCGGAGCCGCCCCTTCGAACGCTCCGGCGCGGGCGATGCGGCGCAGCCTGGCCCAGCCGAACCAGAGGCGGACGTGCAGCGTCCACGACCGCTGCAGCACGCCGCCGGGCACGACGAGGGCCCCGCCCTCGCGCAGCGCGGTGCGCTCGTCGGCGGCCGGGGCGGCCAGCACCGCGGCCAGGTCGCGGTGCCGCGCAGCGACCTCGACCCGACGGCCGGCGAGCAGCGACCGCGCCTCGGTCAGGAGGCCCGCCCGCAGCACCCTGCCTCGCGCGGCGACCGGCTCGTGCAGCAGCGCGAGCAGGATCCGGTCCCTGGCGGTCGGCCCGGCCGCCCGGGACGCGTCGACGCGATCGGTCGCGTCGACGGCGCGGAAGCCGGCGGCGTCGGCGCGCAGCACCAGGTCGGCGAGCGCCGCGCGGGTCAGCCCGGCGTGCGCGAGGCCGACGGCCCTGACCGCGTCGAGGGGCAGCAGCGCGGCGACGCACGAGGCGGGATCGCCGTCCCGCCGCCAGGCGATCACGTCGACGGCGTCGTCCGCGGCGAGCCGCTCGGCGGCGGCCCGGACCGCTGCGGGCCCGATGTCCACACCGGCGTCGACGAGCAGGACCGCGTGCGCGTCCGGGTCGGCGAGCGCCGACGTCAACGCGGCGGCGACGCGGTCGGCCGTGCCGATCCCCTTCGCCACGACGACGCGGCGCTGCGCGTCCGTCCGGGGACGGGTCAGGACGTCCGGCGAGGTCGGCATGGTCCGCGAGAACCTAGACCGCCCAGCGGTCCGGGAGGTGGCCGGCCGGGAACGGGAGGGTGAACGCATCAGCCCTGCACCGCTCGGAGCGCCCGGCGCAGCGCACCGGCCGCGACCCGCCGCGGCGTGAAGCGGCGGGCGACCACCGCCCGATCCGCGAGCACGGCGTCGGTCGCCCGCCGACCGGCGGAGAAGGACGAGTCCCACAGCTCCTGGTGCATGCGGGGCGCCTCCCCCGCCGCGACGGCGAGCAGCCGCCGGGCGAACCGCTCGGCGGGAGCGGGACCCTCGGCCGCCGGGAAGACGTCGGCGAGCCAGGCCGGGTCGGCGGTGCCGATCCGGTCGGCGTCGATGTCGTCGAACCGGCGCAGCAGGCCGGACGGCAGCAGGCGCGGGTTGAGCGCGGCGTCCCCCACCCAGTCGGCGACGAAGGCGACGCGGGTGCCGGCCGCGATCGCCTCGAGCGCGGCGGTCGACGAGACGGTGAGCAGCAGGTCGCTGCGCGGGATCAGGGTGTCGATCGGGGCGTGCTCGATCACGAGGTTCGGCGGCAGCGTCCTGGTCGCCGCCCAGGCGACCGGCGAGTGCTCCATGCGGTGGAAGGTCTCCTCCCCGGGGCGGTGCCGCGGGCGGAGGAGGACCTCGCGGTCGGGGTGCAGGCGCGCGTAGGCGAGCAGCCGGTCCCAGAGGTACGCGCGGTCGGCGACCCGGCGCGGCACGGTGGGCTGGTCCGCGAGCAGGACCGTGCGGATCGGCCCGTCCCGCATCGGCAGCGTCGCGGCCGGCAGCAGCGCGAGCCCGGCCAGCAGCAGGTTCCCGTCCGGCAGGCCGAGGCCCCTCGCGGCGGCCGCGAACTCGGCGAGGTCGGCGCGGGAGTTGACGGCCAGCACGTCGGCGAGCG
Organism: uncultured Amnibacterium sp.; assembly: GCF_964245895.1. Lineage (GTDB taxonomy): Bacteria > Actinomycetota > Actinomycetes > Actinomycetales > Microbacteriaceae > Amnibacterium. The sequence continues at coordinate 8,687 of NZ_CAXTOQ010000041.1, read as the reverse complement.
AGCGGGACAGGTAGCCGCCGATCACGTCGTAGAGCACCATCCCGACGTAGCCGGCGCCGACGACCGGCATGCGGGGCCCGGCGGCCTCGTGCACCTCGCGGATGAAGCGCTCGACGAGCGGGCCCTCGAACACCGGGACGACCACGTCGCTGCCGGCGGCCGCGCGCACGATGTCGTCCCAGGGCTCGTAGCGGACCGGCCTGCCGGTCGCCGCGACGACCTGGTCGGCACCGAGCCGGTGCGGGGACACCGTCGTCGGGATCCGGATGTCCGGCTCGCCGCCGGCGCGCGCGACCGCCTCCGCGACCCGGCCCGCGTACTTGAGCCCCGAGTCGAAGTTCGCCACCAGCAGCACCTGCATGCGCGTCCTCCTCTGCTCCGCGGGCCGGAACGATAGGGGAAGCCGGTTACCCGCTGTGGTTACCATCCGCGGCCGTGCTCCCTCCTCCGGCCCCGCAGCAGACGCAGATCCTCCGCCGCCTGCTGCTGCCGCGTGCCGGCGGACGGCTGCCGCGGACGGTCGCCGTGGTCGGCAACGCCCCGCTCGGCCCGTCCGCCGGCCGGGCCGCGGCGATCGACGCGGCGGACCTCGTCGTGCGGATGACGACCTTCGCGGTGGACCGGCACGAGCCCGCGATCGGCACCAGGACGGACGTCGTGGTGCTGCACCGGGCGGTACGACCGGGCCCGGACACGTTCCGTGACCACGCCGACCGGCTGTACCTGCTGGCGGAACCGGGCCGGGCGTTCTGGGAGTCGGAGCCGCTGCCGCCGTGGTGGCCCGCCGATCTGGAGCTGATCCCGATCTCGAACCGCGAGTTCACCTCCCGGACACGCAGCGCGATGCGGCTCGGGCGTGTCGCGGTCGCCTGGCCCACCACGGGGACACTCGCCGTTCACCTGATGCACCGACTGTTCCCGCATGCACGCATCCTGCTCGCCGGCTCGAGCCTGCTCCCGGGCGTCCCGGCGGCTCGGGGGCCTGCTGCCGGGCTCGACCACCACTGGGGCGGTCCGGTGACGCTGACCCCCGAGCACCGCCTGGACCGGGAAGGAAGGGCGCTCGCGTCCTGGCAGCGCGCCGGCTGGCTGGAGCCGCTGGCGTGAACCCGCTCCGTCGACTCGCCCCGGTGTGGCAGGTGCAGCGCCGCCGCCACCCGCGCGCCGCCGCCCGGCTCGAGGCCGCCGCCATCGCCGTGCGCGGCGCCCTGCCCGAGGAGGTGCGCGCCCTGCGCACGCGGGTCGCCGAGCTGGAGCGCGACCACCTCCTGCTCGCCGCGCACGTCGCGACGCTGACCGAGCAGCTCGATGCCGCAACCCGGCTCGGGCCCGTCGACACGGACGCGGAGGCCGCGCGGCAGCGGTCCCGGCTCGCGGCGATCGCCTTCTACGAGGAGCGGATCGGCCGGCTCGAGCAGCAGGTCGGGCGCGGCAGGCGCGCGCGGAGCGCACCGGACCGCGTGGCGGGTCGGCGAACGTCCGGTGAACGGGCGGAGGCGGCGTCGTGAGCGGGTTCTCCGCCGCCGAGGCGGTCGCCGTCATCCCCGCCCGCGGCGGCTCGAAGGGCGTGCCGGGCAAGAACGTCGCGCCGGTCGGCGGGGTCCCGCTGGTGGCACGCGCCGTCGCCGCCGCCCGCGCCGCGGGCATCGCGGACGTGCGCGTCAGCACCGACGACGACGCGATCGCCGCGGCCGCCCTCGCGGCGGGCGCGGCCGTGATCGACCGTCCAGGGGACCTCGCCGGCGACGCCGCGACCAGCGAGTCGGCGCTGCTGCACGCCCTCGACGTGCTGGGCGCGGAGGGGGTCGAACCGACGGTGCTCGCCTTCCTCCAGGCGACGAGCCCGTTCATCGAACCGGCGCCGCTCGCCCGAGCGGTGCGCCGCGTGCTGCACGACGAGGCCGACAGCGTGCTGTCCGCCTTCGAGACCTACGCCTTCCTCTGGCGCGCGGACGGCTCCGCGGTGAACCACGATGCGTCCCTCCGGCCACGACGGCAGGACCGCGAGCCGCACTTCCAGGAGACCGGCGCGTTCTACGTGCTCCGCGCCTCCGGGTTCCGCGAGGCCGGGTTCCGCTTCTTCGGCCGCACGGCGATCGAGCGGGTCGGCGCGGACCGGGCGGTGGAGATCGACGACGCCCACGAGCTCGAGCTCGCTCGCGTGCTCGCGACCGTGCTGGACGATCAGCCGGTGGCGCTGCCGGTCGACGCGCTCGTCACCGACTTCGACGGCGTGCACACCGACGACGCCGCCACCGTGCGCGAGGACGGCGTCGAGTCGGTGCGGGTGAGCCGCTCGGACGGCCTGGGCGTCGAGCGCCTCCTGGCCGCGGGCGTGCGGATGCTGATCCTGTCGAAGGAGCGGAACGGCGTCGTCGGCGCGCGGGCCGCGAAGCTGCGGATCCCGGTGCTGCAGGCCGTCGACGACAAGGCGACGGCGCTCGGCGCCTGGCTCGCCGAGCAGGGCGTGGACCCGGAGCGGTGCGCCTACGTCGGCAACGACGTCAACGATCTCAGCGCCATGGCGCTCGTCGGCTGGCCGGTCGCGGTCGCCGACGCGCACCCGGCGGTGCAGCGCGCGGCACGAGTGGTGCTGCGGAAGCGGGGCGGCCAGGGCGCCGTCCGCGAGGCGGCGGAGCTCGTGCTCGCCGCGACGGACGAGAGGAGCAGGACGTGAGCGACGTGCGGATCGGCCGGTACACGGTCGGCGAGGGGAACCCGGTCTACGTGATCGGGGAGATCGGGCTCAACCACAACGGCGACGTCGAGATCGCCAAGAAGCTGATCGACGTGGCGGCGCTCGCCGGCGCGCAGGCGGTGAAGTTCCAGAAGCGCACCCCGGCGATCTCGACGCCGGAGCACATGAAGTCGGTCCCGCGCGAGACGCCCTGGGGCACGATGACCTACCTCGAGTACCGCTACAGGGTGGAGTTCGAGAAGGACCAGTACGCGGAGGTCGGCGAGTACGCCGACGGCAAGGGCCTCGACTGGTTCGCGTCCCCGTGGGACGAGCCCTCCGTCGACTTCCTCGAGGACCTGGACACGGTCGCGTACAAGGTCGCGTCGGCGTCGGTGACCGACATCGGGCTGCTGCAGCGGATGCGCGACACGGGGAAGCCCGTGATCCTGTCGACCGGCATGTCGACGCTGGAGCAGATCGACCGCGCGGTCGAGGTGCTGGGTACCGAGCGGCTGGTGATGCTGCACGCGACGAGCACCTACCCGCTGCCTCCCGAGGAGGCGAACCTGCTGATGATCCCGGCTCTCAAGGCGCGCTACGGCGTCCCGGTCGGGTACTCCGGCCACGAGCCCGGGCTGCAGATCTCGCTCGCGGCGGTCGCCATGGGCGCCGTGGCGGTGGAGCGGCACATCACGCTCGACCGCGCGATGTGGGGCAGCGACCATGCCGCCTCGCTGGAGCCGCACGGCCTGATGAGCCTCGTGCGCGACATCCGCATCATCGGCACCGCGATGGGCGACGGGGTCAAGCGCGTCTTCCCGGGCGAGCTCGCCCCGCTCTCGAAGCTGCGCCGCGTCGACGCCTGACCCCTTTCCATTCTGAAGGAACTTCTGCGATGTCAGCGCAGAAGTTCCTTCAGAACGGATCCGTCAGGCGCGGACCGGCAGCTGCTGCAGGGTCCAGCCGTTGCCGTCGGGATCGCGGAAGGTGACGAAGCGGCCCCAGGCCTGCTCGTCCACGCCGTCCGCGTCGACGCCCGCCTCGCGCAGCTCCGCGAGGGCGGCGTCCGCGTCGTCGATCACGACCTGGATCGCCCGCAGCGAGCCCGGCGCCATCGTCGAGAGGCCCGGCCCGAACGCGATCGAGCACGCGGACCGCGGCGGGGTGATCTGCACGAACCGCAGCTCGGGGCTCACCACCTGGTCGAAGTCGACGTGCCAGCCGAGCCTGCCCTCGTAGAACGCCCTCGACCGGTCCGCGTCCGCCACCGGGACGATGATCAGCTGGATCTCCGCTCGCTCCATCGCGCCTCCTCCGCTCAGGATCGAGCATCCTCCGTCCGGGTCACGGATGGAACTGGGGGACGATCACCCAGAGGCCGAACAGCACCGCGGCGACGCACACCGCGAAGCAGGCGTACGCGCCCACGCGGGCGACGGCGCTCGTGGCGCCGGCCGTCTCCAGCAGGCGCACGCCGCCGGAGTAGCAGGTGGTCAGCAGCACGGTCGCCAGCAGGACGACGCCCGCCACGACGAGGAGTGCGGTCCAGTCGATCATCAGGCGCTCGCTTCCTGCAGCTTCGGCGCCGCCTCCGGCGCTCCCTCGTTGACGTTGTGGTGGTCGACCGGCGACTTCTTCGCCAGCCAGTAGATGAAGCCGATGGCGGCGGCCGCGACGACCGCGACGATGATCAGCCCGGCGGCGCTGCCGATCGCGATCCACGCCGCGAGTGCACCGACCGCGGCGGCGGCCGGCAGGGTCAGCACCCAGCCGATGCCGATCCTCCCGGCGACGCCCCAGTGCACCTCCGACAGCCGCTTGCCGAGCCCCACGCCGACGATCGAGCCGGACACGACCTGCGTGGTCGACAGCGGGAAGCCGAGGTGGGAGGAGGCGAGGATCGTGGCGGCGGAGGCGGACTCCGCCGCGAAGCCCTGCGGCGACTCGACCGGGGTGATCCGCACGCCGACCGTGCGCATGATCCGCCACCCGCCGATCGCGGTGCCGAGCCCGATCGCGAGCCCGCAGCTGAGGATGACCCAGAACTGCGGACCGGTGCCGCCCGACTGCAGATTCGCCGCGACGAGGGTCAACGTGATGACGCCCATCGTCTTCTGCGCGTCGGACGTGCCGTGGGCCAGGGCGACGAGGGAGGCGGACACCGTCTGCGCCACGCGGAACGCGGGCTTCGCGTGCGGCACGGTCGCCTGCTTCGTCATCCGGTAGACGATCACGGTGCCGATCAGCGCCGCGACGCCGGCCACCAGCGGCGCGAGCAGCGCGGGCAGCAGGATCTTCGAGACGACGCTCCCCCAGTCGACCGCGCCGACGCCGGCGCCGAGGATCGCTGCACCGATCAGGCCGCCGAACAACGCGTGGGACGAGCTGGACGGCAGGCCCAAGTACCACGTGACGAAGTTCCAGAGGATCGCGCCGATCAGGCCGGCGAAGATCAGCGCGGGGGTGATCAGCTCCTTCCCGCTCGAGTCGGTCCGGATGATCCCGGAGGAGATGGTCTGCGCCACCTCGGTGGAGAGGAACGCGCCGACCAGGTTCAGCACGCCCGCGATGATCACGGCAGTCCTGGGCTTCAGCGCGCCGGTCGCGACCGAGGTCGCCATGGCGTTCGCGGTGTCGTGGAACCCGTTCGTGAAGTCGAACACGAGCGCGAACACGACGACCAGCACGACGGTGATCAGCAGGGAGGCGTCCACGGAGGGCGACGGTAGGTGCGCCCGGTGAACAGCGGGAGGCGCGCTGCTGCGAGTCGGCCGTGCGCGGCGGCGCTGGGAGGATGTCCCGCATGGACCCCCGCTGGCGTGCGCTCGTCGCGTTCGCCGTCGACCTCGCGCTCGTCGGGGTCTTCGTGGTGATCGGCAGGGCGAGCCACCGCGAGGACCAGGCGGACTTCGTGGTCACCTTCTGGCCGTTCGCCGCCGGGCTGGTCGCCGGATGGTGCGCCGCGCGCGGGTGGCGGGCGCCGTTCGCCGCCGCCCGCACCGGGATCCCCGCCTGGCTCTGCACCGTCGTGATCGGCATGGTGCTGCGCGCCCTCACGGATCAGGGCGTGCAGCCCGCGTTCGTGGGCGTCGCCTCCATCGTGGTCGGCGCCTTCCTGCTCGGCTGGCGGGTGCTGCTGATCGCGCTGGACCGCTCCGCGTCGCGCGGCCGCGACACCCCTGGCCCGATCGCCTACTTCCTCCGCCGCAAGTAGGCACATCGCTCACGCTCCGTTCCGCCGGCACCGCGATCGAGCGGCACGAAGCGTGAGCACAGCGGTCGGTCAGGGCGCGATGAGGGCCAGGCCCCACGACGCGGACCAGCGCTCGCCCGGCGCGAGGTGCAGCAGGTCGGTGCCGGAGTTGAAGGCGTCGGCCGGGCAGGTCATCGGCTCGATCGCGACCGCGCCGATGTGACCGTCGTCGGTGTCGTAGACCTCGGTGGTGAACACCTGTGCCCAGGCGAACACCGGTTCGGCGGCGAGCTCGACGGCTCGGCCGTCCGGCGCGGTGAGCCGGTGCCGCACCCGCCCGTCGACCGTCGCGAGGCCGGTGTAGGCGGTGTCGAGATCGGTGCCCGCGAGCGACCGCCCGCCACGCAGGTCCTGCGGCGTGCCGGCCACCCCGACCTCGCGCACCGGCAGGCTGCGCTCGTCGGTCTCCAGCATCCGGTCGCCGGACACCGTGACGACCAGGTCGCGCATCGCGGCGTCCCCGACGCGGAGGTAGGGGTGGCAGCCGACGCCGAACGGCGCCGTGCCGGCTCCCGCGTTCCGCACCTCGTGCGTGATCTCGATCCCGGTCGCCGTCAGCGCGTACCGCACCGTCGTCTCGAGGTGGAACGGGTAGCCGTGCTGCGGGAACACCGTCGCGGCCAGGGTGATGGCCGACTCGCTGCGATCCACGGCCCGGTAGCCGGTGTTCCGCAGCAGGCCGTGGCTCGCGTTGCCCTTGGCCGGCTCGGTGACGTCCAGCTGCTGCGCCGCCCCGTCGAGCGCCCACCGCCCGTCGCGCACGCGGTTCGGCCACGGCGCGAGCACGATGCCCGAGGCGCCGGACGGCAGCGCGTCGGCGCCGTAGTCCTGCACCAGGTCCGTCCCGCCGACCTGCACGCGGCGCAGGCTCGCCGCCAGCTCGGCGACGACCGCCGTGACCGCTCCTCCCTCCGCGTCGAGGCGGAGGACGTGCTGCTCACCGGTCGCGGGGGTCACCCTGCGACCCTAGGACGGGCGTCCGGCACGCCGCCCGATACCGTGGGCGGCATGACCGCGCGCCTCATCGACGGATCCGCCCTCGCGGCCACCACGCTCGAGCGCATCGCGGAGGAGGTCCGCGCCGGCGTCGACGCCGGGCTGCGCCCGCCCTGCATCGCGACGGTGCTCGTCGGCGGCGACCCGGCGTCGCACACCTACGTGCGGATGAAGGTGCGGCGGGCGCAGGCGGCCGGGCTCGCGACGCGGCGGGTCGACCTGCCCTCGACCACCACGACGAAGCGGCTGCTGACGACGATCGAGGCGCTCTCCTCCGATCCGGAGATCGACGGCATCCTGCTGCAGCACCCGGTGCCGCCGCAGGTCGACGAGCGCGCCGCGTTCGAGGCGATCGCCGCGGACAAGGACGTCGACGGCGTCACCTTCGCCTCCTACGCGCGGATGGCGGAGGACGCCGGCGGGTACGCCTCCGCGACGCCGGGCGGCATCCTGCGGCTGCTCGCCGAGTACGACGTCGCGCTGCCCGGCATCGAGGCCGTCGTCGTCGGGCAGGGCCCGATCCTCGGCCGGCCGCTGTCGGCGCTGCTCACCGCGCACGGCGCGACCGTCACGGCGTGCCACGTGCTGACGAAGGACCTGCGCGCCCACGTCGAGCGCGCCGAGCTGCTCGTCGCGGCCGTGGGCCTGCCCGGCCTGATCCCGGGCGAGTGGATCCGGCCGGGGGCCGTCGTGATCGACGCCGGGTACAAGGACGGCCGCGGCGACGTCGACTTCGAGGGCGCGAAGGAGCGGGCGTCGCTGATCACGCCGGTGCCGGGCGGCGTCGGCCCGATGACGATCGCGACGCTGCTCGATCAGACCGTGCAGGCCTGGCGCACCCACGTGTCCTGAGGCTGATCCTCGCGGTCCGCTGCTCGGCTGACCCTCGCGGTTCCGCAACTCCGCTGCGACACGCGGTGCGCGGCGGTCGAGACGCGGTGCGTCGCCCGAGAAGGGCGGAACGGCGAGCTCCACCGGCGAGGAGCTGTGGTGCCCCGAGAGCCTTGAACGACGGAGGGTCACCTGCCTCGGCGCAGCACGCCGGCCTGCAGACGCCGCTTCGTCGGTTCCCGCAGCATCCGTCGGCTCCGGCAGCAGGATGGGCCGAGCGGTGCTGCCGGAGCCGACCGCTCGCGGTTCCGCAGTTCTTCCGCGACACGCCGCCTGCGAGCGTCTGCGCACGGCGTGTCACGCGAGAACTGCGGATCCGCGAGAACTGCAAGCCCGGAAGTCCGCGAGCCCGCAGGCCGGACGGGGCTACCAGCCCTCGAGGCCGCTGTAGAGCGGGAAGCGGGAGGCGAGGCGCTCGACCTCGGCGCGCAGCCCGGGGATGTCGGCGCCCGGCGTCAGCACCCGGGCGATGATGTCGCCGACCTCGCGGAACTCCTCCTCGCCGAAGCCGCGGGTGGCGAGCGCGGGCGTCCCGATCCGGACGCCGGAGGTGCGCATCGGCGGCCGCGGGTCGAACGGCACCGCGTTGCGGTTCACCGTGATGCCCGCCGCGTGCAGCAGGTCCTCCGCCTCGCGGCCGTCGATCGGCGACTCGCGCAGGTCCGCCAGCACCAGGTGCACGTCGGTGCCGCCCGTCAGCACGTCGACGCCGGCCTCGCGGGCGTCCGGCGCGGTGAGGCGCTCGGCGAGCAGGCGCGCGCCGGCGAGCGTGCGGCGCTGCCGGTCCTTGAACTCCTCCGACCCGGCGATCTTGAACGCGGTCGCCTTCGCGGCGATCACGTGCATGAGCGGCCCGCCCTGCTGGCC